>JAHCML010000016.1 GCA_019192455.1 Alphaproteobacteria bacterium SS10 | reverse complement strand
TGATCCCGTAAGACCCTCACATATCTGTATGTATTTGGCTGAAGAGCCCGCTATGGCCCCCTTGCACCTGCCTGAGGCAACATCCATCAACCTGTCCTGGCGTCGTTTGACGTTGATGCTGATGGTTGGCGTTGCCGTTGTGGCAACCGGTGCATTGGTTATGGGCAACGGCAGTCAGGCACGGGATATCGCCAGCGACCGGGACGCTAAACGTGTCGTTGTACCGATCATCGACCTCCGCCCACTTTCTGTTACCGCAGCACCGGTTGAAACACCTAGCAGCTCACCCGAAGAGGTTGCGTTAGCAGTGGATCCCGAACCTCCGGCTGCTAAGCCAGAGCCATTGTCAGTGGCGACAGTTGAGGCACCATCGGTTCAACCGGTGATCCCGGCGCCGGTTGAGGCCAAGCCAGCAGCCGCTGTCCCTGCTGAGAAGCTAGATGTTGCGGTGATTACGCCGCCGGCGGTTGAGCTGACACCTGCCTGGCAGCGATATGCAGTGCCGGTCGCCCTTGATAGTAATCGCCCCAAAATTGCGATTGTCATCGATGATCTGGGCTTGAGTAGAACCAGGACCGAGCGGACCATGGAGCTGCCAGCGCCGATGACGCTCGCGTTCCTGCCATATGCCGGCAATCTGGAGCAGCAAACCAACCGGGCCCGACGCCTGGGCCATGAGCTGTTAGTCCATGTACCGATGCAGCCCCTGGATGCCAAACAGGATCCTGGCCCACGGGCCCTTACCGTTGATTTGCCTAAGGATGAGGTGCTTCGCCGGTTGCGCCAGGCGCTCGGCAAGTTCGACGGTTATGTCGGGATCAATAACCATATGGGTAGCCGCTTCACGAGTGATACCCAATCGATGATGACGGTGCTTACCGAGCTGAAGCGCCGGGGGCTGATGTTCCTCGATAGCCAAACCTCGCCCAAGAGTGTGGCTGGCGATCTTGCCGAAAGCCTCGGCATGCCAGCAGCGCGCCGCAGTGTATTTCTAGATCATGAGATCGAGCCCGCAGCCATCCGACGTAGCCTTCGCCAGTTAGAAGCGGTTGCCCGCCATGTGGGTACAGCGGTCGGTATTGGTCATCCGCACCGGGAAACCTTGGAAGCCCTGGATGAGTGGCTGCCGACACTGGAAGAGCGTGGTTTCCAATTGGTACCGATCTCAACAATCGCGGCGATGCGTTCAGCTAAGACTGAAGAACAGGTTGCGGCGCGGGCCGAATAGCTGACGCGTTAAGCGTTACGAGCGATGGAGAGCGCTTCATCAGCGGCCCGGAACAGGGCGCGGGCCTTGTTCACCGTCTCATCATACTCTTTCTGCGGATCGCTATCCGCAACCACACCAGCGCCAGCCTGGACGTGCATCATGCCATTCTTCAGCACAGCGGTGCGGAGGGCGATACAATTATCCATGCTGCCATCGGCACCGAAATAGCCAACGCATCCGGCATAGATACCGCGCCGGGCAACCTCAAGTTCGTCGATGATCTCCATCGCTCGAACCTTTGGGGCACCGCTAACCGTACCGGCTGGGAAGCCGGCCATTAGGGCATCGAACGGATCGAGGTCACTACGCAGCGTGCCCTCAACATTCGAGACGATGTGCATGACGTGAGAGTAGTACTCAATCACCATCTGCTCGGTGACCTGAACACTGCCGATTTCGGCAACCCTGCCAACGTCGTTGCGCCCAAGATCAAGCAGCATCAGATGCTCCGATAGCTCCTTCGGATCCGCCAGGAGGTCATCGGCCAGGGCCTTGTCCTCTTTCGGTGTCCCACCCCGTGGGCGTGTGCCTGCTAGTGGGCGGATCGTGACCTTGCCATCACGAACCCGAACCAAGATCTCAGGGCTTGATCCAACAATGCTTAGCTCACCCAACCGTACATAGAATAGAAACGGTGATGGGTTTAACCGGCGGAGTGCGCGGTACAGATCAAAGGGCGGGAGTGGGAAGGGGGCAGAGAACCGTTGAGATGGCACGATCTGGAAGGCATCACCGGCCAGGATGTATTCCTTCGCCTTATCAACGGCGGCCTTGTAAGCGTCCTGCCCGGTATTTGAGACAGGCTCCACTTCGCCGGTTTCGTTACCCATGATTGGGTTGGGCGCCGGTGGTGATCGGCGCAGCAGTTTCAGTGCTGTTTGCAGTCGCTCGGCAGCGGCATCATAGGCGGCGCGGGCGGGCACATCGGTGGATGGCCGCAAGGGTGTCGCGATAGTGATGGTGCGATCGATATTGTCGAACACAGCAATCAGCGTTGGCCGCATCATCACCGCGTCATCCAGGTTCAGCGGGTCGGGATTATCATTCGGAATATCCTCAACCACCCGCACCATGTCATAGCCAAGATAGCCAAACAGACCGCCAGCGGTCATCGGCGGCAGGCCTGGCGGTGGCTCAATCCGGCTTTCGGCCAGGATGACACGCAAGCTCTCAAGCGCGGGCCGTTCATCGGCGTCAAACTTCGTCTCACCGAGATGGGGGCCGCGATTGATCTCTGGCTTTAGATCCCGGGCACGCCAGATCAGATCGGGGCGCAGCGCAATGATTGAGTAGCGGCCAATATTGGCCCCGCCCTCAACAGACTCAAAGAGACAGCAATGGGGCTCGCCATCGGCCAGTTTCAGGAACGCAGATACCGGTGTCTCGAGATCGGCAATCATCCTGGTCCAGAGCAGCGTCGCAGGCCCATCAGGCTGATATTGCGAGGCGACGGTATCAAAGTCTGGTTGGATCGACACGAGATGGGGCTTCCAGCCTAAGGCAGAGAAAAATGACGGGTAGGCAGCATAGCCGCCAACCCAGCGCGCGTTGTTAAACGCCAATTCGGATCAGATTGCGATCAATAACCGCCATGGGCAGGGATCGAGCCACCGGACTCTGGCGTGTGGAAGCTGTTCAGCACATTGTAATTGATCCGTGCCGGATAGCGCTGATCCAAAACCCGCTGATATTGGGATAGCAGGTCAAGTGACAGGGTTTCTGCGAGATCAACCCGCATCTCCTGAATCTGCACTGGATCAACAGCCTCACTGGCCACGCCCTCGATGCGGATAACCACCCAGCGGTCACCAATTCGAAGACGGTCAGTGTCACCCGGTTCAGTCAGGTCAAAGATCCCACGCAAAATGGCCGGGGCAATAGCGGTGTTGCGGTCGGCTCGGCTCAACTGTTGGACCTGTTGCACGGTGACCTGCTCTGGGTCGAGGCCAAGCTCAGTCAGCGCATCATTCCATTCGGCGCCGTCACGCGCTGCTTCATCAAGTTTGGCGGCCAGATCAGCAGCCACACGGCGGCGCTCAATCAGCTCCCAAAGGCCGGTCAGTTGGGTCTGAACCTCTTCCTTTGGCTGTGTATTGGCCGGTGTAACGCTGTCGAGGCGAACGGCGAGGTAGCCACCATTACTGCTCTCAAACAGTGGGCTAACTTCCCCAGGCTCAAGGTAGAATGCTTCCTCAGCAACAATGGACAGGCCAAAGGCTGGGGTTGCGGTGCCCACCGGCAGGGTCGCGTCCTCGGCGAGGCCATCTAAAGTGATCAGATTGATCTTTAGGGTCTCCGCAATCTCTTCAAAGGGCTGCTCGTCAATGAGCGCCTGATCAACCTCAGCGGAGAAGTCGAAGAGGGCGTCTGCTGCATTGCGCCGCTGAACCTGCTCGGTCAACGCCTCACGAACATCATCCAGGGGGCGGGTGCCTGCTTCTTGACTGCCGGTAAGGCGAACAATGTGGAGGCCCAGATCCGTTTCGATCGGTTCTGAGATTTCACCAACCTGCATTTCAAAGATGACATCAGCCATCTCTGGCAGCAGCGTTTCGCGCTCTGCCCAATCGACATCGGAGACAAAGGGCGCATTCTCAGGGAAGGCGGCGGCGACAATATCGCTAAGGCTGCTGCCCTCAGTGGCGGCGGCTAGCAGAAGTTCAGCCTGTTCAGCACTGTCGAGCAGGGCTTGTTCAAACCGGCGCCGTTCATCGACGCGGAAGCTATCGATCTGGCGATTGTATTCGGCCTGCAACTGCTCATCCGTGACGGTCACACGGTCAGCAACATCAGCGGGACCAAAGTTGAGGATGCTGACGGTCCGACGCTCTGGCGTGCGGAACGCATCCAGGTTCTGTTCATACAGAACATTTAACTCTTCTTCGGTTGGCTCACCCTCGACCGGTACATCAGCCTCACCCAGGGTGACGTAGCTTACATCCCGGGTACGGCCCTGAAATTCGGTGAGCACGTCCAGCATCAGGTTGGGTGCTTGAACACCGCTGATGACAGCCTGGCTCATCTGGCCACGGGTCATGTTGGCCTTAACCTGCTGGGCATAGGCTTCGGGCGTTAGGCCCGCCTGGTAGACGATGAAGTTAAAACGCTCACGATCAAAGTTGCCTTCCTCATCCTGGAAACCGTCATTGTTACGGATGATGGTGGCCAAGGCCTCTTCAGTTATCAGCACTTCCGAGTCGGTGGCAGCCTGCTGCATTTGGCGGCGAAGAATGAGGCGGGCGAGGGTCTCTTCCAATCGGCCTTCAGTCAGCGCTTGAACCCGATTTACAAACTGACCGGTGTTCCGCTGCTCTTCCGCCAAATCGAAGTTGAAGGTCTGATCAAGCTCTGCTGCCGTGATCTTGTAATCGCCCACCAACGCCGCATTGCTGTTACCAACCATACTGAAATCGGTGACACCGAAGCTGAGCATGCTGAGACCCATAAGGCTGAACAGCACGATCACAAAGATTCGGCCGATCCGATTTTCCATCAACTTACGCATGGCGTCTTGGTCTCAAACTCTGGCTAAAAGTGGGCTCGATTGGGCTCGAAAAATCCGCCGCTCACTCGGCTCCCCCTGGACCCGATGCGGCTGACCTGATAATAGGGGCGCATATCCACGCTTGCAACGGCTCAGCCTGCCGGAATCAGCGAGTTTTCGACTTTTTTCATCCCGTGCCGATGCACGTTCGTTAGAGGTAGTTCAAATGGCGTCCGCCAACCCCGCTTTTCTTATCGCCGGTAACTGGAAGATGCATGGCACGATGGCCATGGCCGACCAGCTGACCCAGGCTATTCAGCATGGCTTTAATCACGATCAGGTGAAGGTCGTGCTGTGCCCAACCAGCCTGCATCTAACCACGGTCGTGAAGGCAGCCGCTGGCAGCGGTATCGGCGTTGGGTCCCAGACCTGCCATACGGCTGAAACGGGCGCGCACACCGGCGATGTTGCGGCGGCCATGATTGCGGATGCCGGTGCCAGCTACGCAATCGTTGGCCACTCAGAGCGCAGAACCGATCATGGCGAAACTGATGAAATGGTGTGCGCGCAGGCTGAGGCCGCATTGGCTGCTGGTCTAACCCCAATCATCTGCATTGGTGAGACAGAAGCGGAACGGGATGCCGGTGAGGCCGAGGCTGTTGTGAAGAAACAAATCGCGGGTTCGATGCCAACCGACCTGACATCGGCTGATGTGATCCTTGCTTATGAGCCGGTTTGGGCCATCGGCACCGGTCGCACGCCATCAAATGATGACATCGAAGCGATCCACACTGTGATTGCTCAGGCCGCTGCGGGTGCGACCAGCGATAAAGCTGCGCCACGCATTCTTTATGGTGGGTCGGTTAAGCCTGGGAATGCTTCTGAAATCCTGCCGCTAAATGGTGTTGGTGGTGCCTTGGTTGGTGGTGCCAGCCTGAAGGCAGAGGACTTTTTGGGCATCCTCACAGCGGCGGCTGGGGTTGCTTCCAGCTAGCTAATCGCGCGGTGTTTTTGAGCTGATTTGATGCAGGGCAAAAACATCGCTGGCGTCTGTCGACGAAATCACTATTTTGTCGGTTCAGCCTTACAAAGCGTCTCTATGTAAAACGGCCCACGAAGAAGGGCCCGTCAGGTGTTGTTATGGAAACCGTATTGCTTGTCGTTCATTTGCTGCTCGCCGTGGCCCTCATCGGGGTCATCCTGTTGCAGCGCTCAGAAGGTGGCGGCCTTGGTATCGGCGGCGGCGGTGGTAGCTCGGCCGGTGCAGGTTTTGGCGGCATGATGTCCGCACGCGGCACAGCCAACTTCCTGACCCGCACGACCGCAATTCTCGCGGCCTCCTTTATGGCAACCAGCCTACTGCTCGCGATCATCGCCTCTGATGGTCAGGACACCGACTTCCTGGACCAAATTGAAGGTGCGGAGGTGTTCAATGACATTCGCACCGATGACCCAGCAGCCATCGAGCCTCCAGAGGACACTGAACCAGCGGTCGATGCCGGCCCTGAAGTCCCACTCTCAGAGTAAGTACCAGATTTAAGCCCGAACGCCCCGTAGCTAGAGAAAGAGCGATACACCATGGCCAGGTTCATTTTTGTGACGGGTGGGGTGGTCTCTTCACTTGGTAAAGGTCTTGGTGCTGCGGCACTTGCTGCCTTGCTCCAGTCCCGTGGCTTTAAAGTCCGGATCCGCAAGCTGGATCCCTACCTGAACGTCGATCCAGGCACGATGAGCCCTTACCAGCATGGTGAGGTGTTCGTGACCGATGATGGTGCTGAAACCGATCTCGACCTTGGCCACTATGAGCGCTTCACCGGCGTGTCTGCTCGTCAGGGCGATAACATCACCACCGGTCGCATCTATTCAGAGGTGATCGCCAAGGAACGGCGCGGTGACTATCTGGGTGCCACCGTTCAGGTCATTCCACATGTGACCGACGCGATTAAGGCGTTTATCGGCTCCGGCACTTCGGATGAAGACTTCATCATCTGTGAGATTGGCGGCACCGTCGGCGATATTGAGGGCCTGCCGTTCCTGGAAGCCATTCGCCAGTTTGGTAACGAGATCGGGCCAGAGAATGCCTTGTTTATTCACGCGACCCTGGTCCCGTATCTGGCGGCCGCCGGTGAGCTGAAAACCAAACCTACACAGCACTCAGTGAAAGAACTGCTATCAGTTGGTATTCAGCCACAGATCCTGATCTGCCGTTGTGAGCAACCAATCCCTGAGAGCGAGCGCCGCAAGATCGCACTGTTCTGTAACATTCGCCGTGAGCGGGTGATTGAGGCGCGCGATGTCGACACCATCTACGCCGTACCGATGACCTATCACGAGCAGGGCCTCGATGATGAGGTGCTGAAGTATTTTGAGATCGATGCCCCGCCACCGGACCTTAGTCGTTGGGAACAGGTGGTTGAGCGGGTGCGCCAGCCAGAGGGCGAAGTGAAGATCGCCGTCGTCGGCAAATACACGTCACTGCTTGATGCCTATAAGTCCCTGAATGAGGCCCTCGACCATGGCGGCATTGCCAACAATGTGAAGGTCAAAGTTGAGTGGATGGACAGCCAGATCTTCGAGCGGGATGACGCCGTCCAACAGCTTGAAGGTGTGCATGGCATCTTGGCCCCCGGTGGCTTTGGTGAGCGTGGTGCCGAGGGTAAGATCGAGGCGGCGAAGTTCGCCCGGGAACACAATATTCCTTACTTCGGCATCTGCTTCGGTATGCAAATGGCCATCATTGAGGCCGCGCGTAACAAGGCGGGCATCAACAGTGCTGGCTCGTCCGAATTTGGTCCGCTTGAGAACCCGGTTGTCGGCCTGATGACCGAATGGGAACGGGCAGGGGCCGTTGAACGCCGCAACAGTGCCAGCCCAATGGGCGGTACCATGCGCCTTGGTGCCTATCCTTGCGATCTGCTGCCAGGCTCAAAGGTTCAGGAAATCTATGGTGACGAACGGATCGAAGAACGTCACCGCCACCGCTATGAAGTGAACATCCACTTCAAAGAACAGTTGGAAGATGTGGGCGTTCGCTTCTCGGGCCTGTCACCAGATGGTCAGCTGCCAGAAATCATCGAGCTGCCGGATCACCCTTGGTTTATTGGCGTACAGTTCCACCCAGAGCTAAAGTCCCGCCCGTTTGAGCCGCATCCGCTGTTCACCAGCTTCGTCGATGCCGCCATCCAGCAGAGCCGGTTGGTCTAATGCCCGTACAGCAACGCGTTGTTAAAGTCGGCGATATTGAGATCGCCAATGATCGTCCATTTACGCTTATTGCTGGCCCATGCCAGCTTGAGAGCCGGGATCATGCCTTCGACATGGCGGGCGCGCTGAAAGAGCTAACGGCGCGTCTCGGCATTCCGTTCATCTATAAGACGTCCTTCGATAAGGCGAACCGCACCTCGGTGTCGGGTAAGCGTGGTGTTGGCCTTGATAAAGGCCTACCGATCCTCGCAGAGCTTCGTAAAGAGCTTGAGGTGCCGGTGCTGACTGACATTCACGGGCCAGAGCAATGTGAGCCTGTCGCTGCTGTTGTTGATGTGATGCAAATCCCAGCCTTCCTGTGCCGGCAGACCGACCTGTTGCTCGCAGCTGGTGAGACCGGTGCCGTGATCAATGTGAAGAAGGGGCAGTTTCTGGCCCCTTGGGATATGGGCAATGTGGCTGCCAAAATCGCAGCCACCGGCAACCACAACATCCTGCTGACCGAGCGGGGCGCCAGCTTTGGCTACAATACCCTAGTCTCGGATATGCGCTCGCTCCCAACCATGGCTGAAACGGGCTACCCGGTTGTCTTTGACGCAACCCATTCGGTTCAGCAGCCAGGTGGTAAAGGCACGTCCTCTGGCGGCCAACGTGAGTTTGTACCGGTGCTGTCCCGTGCGGCGGTGGCTGTTGGTGTTGGTGCGCTGTTTGTTGAGACGCACCAGGATCCCGATAATGCACCATCCGATGGGCCTAATATGGTGCCATTGGATGAAATGGAGCCGTTGCTCTCAAAGCTTCAAGATTTGGATCGCGTCGTTAAAGCAGCGTAAGCTCAGGCAGCTGGTGCTGGCACCATTGCCGGTTCTGGTGCTTCCGGCTCAGCCTTGCTCCGCCACCGCTTCAGATCGACGCTTGAGTGCCTGACCGGCGCGAACTTTGACAGTAAGTCTGCGGCTTCCGTGCGGCTTTCAACATTCTGAAATCGCTCTAGCGCGTCGGGTGTGACGATCTCTTGAATGCGCATCTGCTCAGTCAGGCCGATGAGATACATAACCTGACCGGCCCGCTGCTCCGTTGTTGGGCCCGCATATTTCTCATCATTCAAAGTGAGTTGGCCTGGCAGGGTCAGGTGATTAACCCCGTCGGGCATATCACCTAGCATCGCCAACTCATCAACCGAATGTTCCCAACGACTTAGGGATCGAACCCGCATCCGATCACCCATATCGTCCTGCGGAATAAACTGTCGCTCAGCGATCCTAATCAGAGCCTCGGCTGTCATCTTGATCAGCTGATCATCGTATTGGCCGATATAGCCAGTAAGGTCGAAGAACGCGTCATGGGCAGCGCGTCGAGCCCGGCCGTCATGGGCCGCAGCGGGGTCGGCCATCACAGCCGCTTCGAAGGCGATCTTCTGATGCTGGTCACCGCCGGACCGTTCCATCGCCGACCACATCCGATCATCACCGGCTTGCTTATTATCAAACGCAATCTGGATCGCGACCGCATTGGCAGCAGCTTCCAAATGGCGATTGGCCAAAATGCGATGGTCCAATTGGATGGTTAGGTCATCAACACTGTCTGGAAGCTGACGCAGCTGTTCGCCCAGTTTGGCTAGCTGCTGGCAATGGGTCAGTTCATGCGCGGTAGAGTTTGCCGCGGCACCAATGAACACATCGGGGTCAGCGGGCAGGGGATCGCTGCTGTTAAATGATTGCCGTCGGATGCCGTGATCATAGCTAGCGATGGCATCGGCCTGCAGGCGGGCAAAGTCAAAGTCTACGCCGCCGCTGCGGGCCGTCTTCAAAAGCGCTCGACCCAGGGGGCGTTTGGCCACCACATCCTGAACCGCCACAATGGCCCGCGCTTGGGCCCGGGGCAGGTCGTGTAAATAGCTATCTTTGGCGCTCAGGGTGATGGGCTCGCCATTTGGATTGGTCCAGCTAGCATGGCTGATAACACCACGAAGCGACAGACCAGCAGGCGCACTCGCGACACTCGCAATCGTGGCGTCATGGGCGCTTTGCCCATAGCCATCACGGCGGAGTTCGCCCAGCAGGGCGGCAGTTTCCGATGTTCGGGGCGGCTGTGTCATAGCGGGTTGGGAGAAAAGCGAGCTGACGTGTAAGCGGTACCCTGCGCCCAACTTTTGAAAGCCCAAATGGGTGATTTCGACTACCTATCCTGTAGGCTGCCGACGGTATCCCGGATGGTCGTTGTGATGATCTCTAGGCCCAGCTGATCAGCGAAGATCACGATGCCACCGAATAGGGCACCAATGGTCAGACCCGCCACGAGAGTTTCTGCGATGCCGAGCGGCTTACGCTCCAGCCTTGGCTTCAGGTCATTCTTCTCAAGATAGTCGGAATACACATCGCAAAGCGCGATCAAATAGAACGGGCGGATGAATACCTGAACGATGCCCGCGGCAATGATCAACGGCACCCCGGCAATCACTAACGCATGCACAAATTCACTGACGTCATCCAATTCACCGGCAATCGGATCAGCGTAAAGAAAGATCACAAGCGCACCCCCATAGGCCAAAATGCCGACGATCCAACACAGAGCAGAGTATCCAGCGCGAAGGGCCATCACCTCATAACCATTGTCCCGGATGAGGCGGAGTGAGTGCTTAAAGCTAGCGAGTAGGGAGTTACCAAGAACCAGGCTCGGCATCATGCCAGCGGAGGCAACCTTCCAGGCATAGTAGGCTATTTCAGCAATCGCCCGCTGAGCAGGGGTGGTGTCATCATCACTTTTCGGCAAACGATCCAGGATCCGACCAGCGGTGATATAGCCATCGGCAAAACTGTAGAACCAGATCGCAAAGGGGCGACGCCAGACAAGGCCAAGGCATTGGGGGATTGTTGACCGCCCGGTATGTCGCCTTAAGAAGTGCACCGCCACCATGCAGCCAGTCAAAATCCCTAGTGGCAGCGTGGCAGCTAAGATGCAGAAGATGCACCAGAGGGTGAACAGGATCTCACCTGGTGAGGTTCCTTCCTTCGTTGCCTCCTCAAACATCTCTTGCGGCATGAAGCCGACGCCCAGAACCCAGATCAGGTAAAAGCCCGCAATCACCAGCCATTGCGCCAGCGCGAAGACGATAAGTTCCTTCTCGGTGAATAGAAGGCTAAAGGCATAGCCAAGACGCTTACCAAGCTCACGCAGACCGGCACCCATACTGGGTCGCTCAACGTCTTTGATGACGGTGGCGGCACGGTCCCTGAACTTTGAGAGATTTCTGAAGCTTGTACGATTGGCCAAAGGTCAAACCAACTGCATAGCAAACCAATAGTTTAGCATCGCCCCGGTGCTGCTTGATTGCCCGTGCGAAACCGCCTATCACCACCTCGCCAAATAGGCACACCAGATAACAACAAATCAACCGCAGCGAGAGCCAAAATGAGCGCCATTGTCGATATCCACGCCCGCGAGATTCTAGATAGCCGTGGTAATCCGACGGTTGAAGTCGATGTCACCTTGGAAACTGGTGCAATGGGCCGGGCCGCCGTGCCGTCCGGTGCCTCCACTGGCACGCATGAGGCGGTTGAGCTGCGAGATGCTGATAAGGGCCGTTATCTCGGTAAGGGCGTGCAAAATGCCGTTGAGGCAGTGAATGGTGAAATCCAAGACACGCTGCTTGGCATGGAAGCGGATGAGCAGATCCTGATCGATGGCATGATGATTGCCCTCGATGGTACGGATAACAAGGCACGCCTCGGCGCCAATGCCATCCTGGGCGTCAGCCTGGCGGTCGCAAAGGCCGCTGCTGAAGACGCAGGCCTGCCACTCTACAAGTATGTTGGCGGTGCGGGTGCACGCACCATGCCTGTGCCGATGATGAACATCATCAATGGCGGCGCTCATGCCGATAACCCTGTCGATGTGCAGGAATTCATGGTGATGCCAGTAAGCGCGCCGAACATCGCGGAAGCGGTGCGTATGGGTGCAGAGATTTTCCACCACCTGAAGAAGCTTCTGTCAGCTGACGGCCTCGCCACCAATGTTGGTGATGAAGGAGGCTTCGCCCCCAACGTTGCCTCCACTGAAGACGCGATTGGCTACGTGCTGAAGGCTGTTGAGCAGGCCGGTTACCGCCCGGAAGAAGATGTAGCGCTGGCGCTTGATGCTGCCTCCACCGAGTTCTTCAAAGACGGCAAGTATGAGTTGGCGGGTGAGGGCAAAACCCTGGACCCGGCCGGTATGGTTGATTACTGGGCCGCACTGGTTGGCAAGTTCCCCATCGTCTCCATTGAGGATGGCATGGCCGAGGATGATTGGGATGGTTGGAAGCTGCTGACCGACAGCATCGGCGATAAGTGCCAGCTGGTTGGTGATGATCTCTTTGTCACCAACCCCGCGCGCCTGTCTGACGGCATTGCCAAAGGTTCGGCCAATTCGATCCTGGTTAAGGTGAATCAAATCGGTAGCCTGACCGAGACGCTTGAGGCAGTTGAGATGGCTCACAAGGCTGGCTTCACCGCAGTGATGTCCCACCGCTCTGGTGAGACGGAGGACAGCACCATCGCCGACCTGGCTGTTGCCACCAATTGTGGTCAGATCAAAACCGGCTCGCTCTCACGCTCAGACCGGACGGCGAAGTACAATCAGCTGCTCCGCATCGAAGAGACGTTGGGTCCAGCGGCGATCTATCCCGGTAAAGCCGTGTTCGGCGGGTAACATTTCGATCCAAATGAAGCCGATTCGCATGCCTGATTCGCGCGCGCGTTGACGCCTGGCCGATGGCATGATTCCATGGGGTCATGAGCACGCATCCACACCATCACGACCCGGCACCGCCAACCCGTTGGCGGGGGCGTCTGCGTGTCATGCTGCAGACGATCATCGGATCCGCCTTGATTGGTTATTTCGGTTATCACGCCATCCAGGGTGACAGTGGTTTCAGCGCTATGGTGGACCTACAAACGGATGTCGCCGCGCTGGATATTGAGCGTGAGGAATTGCGCGCTGAACGCACCGCATTAGCCCATCGTGCTGCCCTGCTTAGGGATGAGAGTTTGGACCCTGACCTATTAGAAGAGCGCATTCGAAGCGTGCTTCATTATGCCGGGCCAAGCGACCGCGTTATCGTTGGCGCAGATTGATTGCATCCTTGCATCAAGCTTTTGCGCGGGCCGACGAAATTTCCTTACGCACTGTCTCAACATCATAGAACCAGTTGATTCACATCAATGTTTCTTACGTTCCAACATGCAATGTTGCAGCGCCTAAGGGGTGAAAACGGTTTGCCCTAAAACGGTATTTCACGTACCTCTACCGCCAATAATCTAAAGCCGAACCTCATCGGCATGTCTTCAAAATAGCCAGTCCGTTTCGGGAGGACTTCATGGCAACGCGTAGCAGCACCGCATCCGCGAAAAAGGCGAGCACGACCAAATCACGCTCGACCAAGACGACAGCGTCAAAATCAACCGCAGCAAAATCGACAGCCCGTAAGGCACCTGCGAAATCGGCAGCGGCGAAGCCTGCGGCCGCAAAGTCAGCAGCAGCGAGAAAGCCAGCAGCTAAGACAACGCGGCGTGCCAGCTCGACGCGCAAGAATGCAGCAGCGACCGCCAAGAAGGCACCATCACGTAGCCGTTCGACGACACGGAAGCGCAGCAATGATGAGCTGCTGAAGCTTTACAAGGACATGCAGGCAGCGCGGCGGCCAAGGCGCCGCTCG
>JAHCML010000015.1 GCA_019192455.1 Alphaproteobacteria bacterium SS10 | reverse complement strand
GGCGTTAATCAGGGCGTAGGCGATGCCACCAGTGAGGTGGAGGTTGAGGTCGATATCACCGACACAATCAAGTTCGAGGGTAAGACCGGCAACCGCAATAACAACAGCGTTGGCGTCAGCATTGAGTGGGATTATTAACTTACAAAGAAGCGATTAAACGCTTTGATAAAACTAGATTTTATAGATTCGGCTGGCGCTGGCTCTAGGTCGGCGAAAAACCCGTCTTGCGGCTTGCCAAAGAACTTCTCAGCTTCTTCGGCGCTGAATCCGGCCAGCTCCGTCGCTTCAAGATAGGCGGCGATTTGGTCGGCGCGCTTGATCGCCTTTGTCACCCGTTCCGGCAGGAGGGCGGGCAGGCCAAAGCGCAGATGGATCGCCTGTAAAAGTCGCTCTTCAAACTGTTTGTAGTCGATGCCAACGGCCCGCTTAAACGGGCTGATCAAATCGCCCACCACGTATTCCGGCGCATCGTGCAGCAGGGCGGCCAGGCGGTCCGCATCGCTCGCTTTGGGGTGGATATGCGGCAGGATATCAACGACCAGCAGGCTGTGTTGCGCCACCGTGAAGGCGTGGTCGCCTGAGGTTTGCCCATTCCAGCGGGCAACCCGCGCCAGACCATGGGCAATATCCTCAATCTCAATATCAACCGGTGAGGGGTCGATTAGGTCCAGGCGACGGCCGCTTAGCATCCGCTGCCAGGCCCGTTTGTTATCGACCCCACCGGCCATGGTTAGGCAGCCTCGCCAAACACCCGGGCGAAGATCGTATCCACATGCTTGGTGTGATAGCCGAGATCAAACAGTGCGGTGAGGGCGTCCATTTCCAGTGCCGCCAGCACCTCATCATCGCCTTTGAGGGCATTGAGGAAGGCACCGGTGCGGTCGCCCTCAATCGCCCAAACGGCCATCGCATTGCGCTGGACCAGGCGGTAGGCATCTTCCCGGCTTACACCAGCCTGGGTTAGGGCCAGCAAAACGCGTTGTGAGAAGACCAGACCGCCAAGGCTGTCCATGGTTTTGCGCATCTGCTCTGGGTAGACGAGCAGCTTCTCAATCACCATGGCCATCCGGTGGAGGGCAAAATCCAGGGTCACGGTCGCATCGGGGCCGATCATCCGCTCAACCGATGAGTGGGAGATATCCCGCTCATGCCAGAGGGCGACATTCTCCAGGGCGGGGACAACCATCCCGCGCACCAGACGTGCGAGGCCGGTCAGGTTCTCGGTCAGGATTGGGTTCCGCTTATGCGGCATCGCGGAGGAACCCTTTTGGCCTTTGGCAAAATACTCCTCAGCTTCACGCACTTCCGTGCGCTGCAGGTGGCGAATTTCGGTGGCCAGGTTCTCAACCGAGCCGGCAATGCCACCCAGTACGGAGAAGAAATAGGCATGGCGATCGCGCGGGATCACCTGGGTTGAGACGGGCTCAATGGTAAGGCCCATTTTCTCAGCCACATGGGCCTCAACTGCTGGGTCGATATTGGCGAAGGTGCCAACCGCACCTGAGATCGCGCAGGTGGCAATCTCCTCACGGGCGCGGAGTAGGCGGGTACGCTGCCGGTCGAAGGCGGCGTAATGCCCGGCGAGCTTCAGCCCAAAGGTATTTGGCTCGGCATGAATGCCGTGGCTACGGCCGATGCAGATCGTGTCTTTGTGCTCATACGCCCGGTCTTTAAGGGCAGCGAGCAGGCGGTCCATGCCCACGAGCAGTAGGTCGCTCGCCTGCTTCAGCTGCACCGATAGGGTGGTGTCGAGCACGTCGGAGGAGGTCATGCCCTGGTGAACAAAGCGTGCCTGCGGGCCGACATACTCAGCGAGGTTGGTCAGAAAGGCGATGACGTCATGCTTGGTCTCCGCCTCAATCTCATCAATGCGTGAGACTTCGAACTTCCCATGCTCCCAAACCGCCTGGGCGGCGTCTTTTGGAATAACGCCAAGCTCAGCCTGGGCATCGCAGGCATGGGCCTCAATCTCGAGCCAGATTTGAAACTTGTTCTCAGGTTCCCAGATGGCGGCCATCTCAGGGCGGGTATAGCGAGGGATCATTGTGACGTTGTGCCTAGTTACGGGTCTTAGAAGTGCCGTCGCGCCGAAAAACTATTCGGGTTCAATGGCTTCGAGGTCGATTTGAAAGCGGTCGATCACCACCTTGCCGCGGTGCTCGAAGTTGATGGTGATGCGGTTATCGATGACGCTTTGGATCTGGCCATTGCCCCAATCAGGCTGGCCGGGGTGCTTAACCCAGCCACCGGGCACCAAAAATCCAACCTCATCATCACCGGCCATCATGGTCCAACTTCATATCGTTTCGCGCCAGGTTACGGCTCTGACGCGGTTGCTTTCTCAGTCGGCGGCGGTTTTAGCGTGATTATCGATGAATGTCTTGGGCTCATTAAGACTGCGTCAACGCAATCCGGTCATGGTCAATTTGGGCGTCGGGATGGTACCGTTCCGTCCCCGCAAAGTTTGAACAACAACAATAACATTCAACTGTATTCCTGATCGGCTCGCGGTTCGTCCAGCTGAGCGACCAGGTCGGAGGTAGATGGCTTATGTCGCAGCCCTTAGCGGAACAGGCGACCGAACCATTGGCAGAGATCAGTCCCCAGCTGTTGAGCGAGGTGCTGACGACAAAGCTTTGCCATGATCTGGTGAGCCCGGTGGGCGCCGTGAATAACGGCATCGAACTTATCCAAGAGATGGGTGATGACGTGCGCGATGAGGCGATGGAGCTGATCGCGGGCTCCGCCTTGGCCGCAGCGCGACGCCTGACCTATTACCGCCTCGCCTTCGGGATGACCTCTCAGCGGTCAAAGGTATCGGTCGCCGATGCACGGCAGGTTGCAACGTCGCTGTTTGAGAACAGCCGGATCGAATTGGATTGGCCACGATATCTGATCATTCCTTTCGAGGGTGGCGCCCTGCCTAAGGCGGTGTTGAATGTCCTGCTCTTAGCTGAGGAGGCCCTACAGCGCGGCAAAATTGAGCTCGCCAGCCAAGAGGGGCGTGGGCGCCTAACTTTTAGATTGATGGGCAGTGAGCCGGGTTTGTCTGATGAGAGCCGTGCTGCTTTTGACGGGAATGTTGCGGCGGCTGACCTTACGCCACGCACCATCCAGGTCTGTTTGACCGGCTTGGTCCTGCGTGAGCACGGGTTCTTTTTAACCTTTGATCCGGTCGGCACGGACCGGCTCGATCTTCATATGGGGCGCCGTTGAGGTGGGTTGATATCGCTTCAACGGCCGCTGGTATTGGGCAGAAGTAGGAAAAAGGGGCTGTTGCGGGCATGCATCCGCTGGGTCGGGCCCTCGGGTAAGTTCACAAAAACGGAGCGCATCGCCGGGTTATTTAGCGTTTAATAGGAAAATTACGGTGCTCTTGATGGTGCGCGGGTGGCCCCCGTGATCAACACCAACAAAGGGCGCTGGCGGCAACGACTATCCAGCCCGTCTAATTTGTTGAATGCGGGATGGATATAGATGACGGCCGATACGGGGCGGTAAAGTGATGGATGATCTACTTAGCGAATTTCTGACCGAAACCAATGAGAGCATGGACACGCTCGACGTCGAATTGGTGAAGCTTGAGCAAAATCCCAACGATCAAGCTATTCTTTCGAACATTTTCCGCCTGGTGCACACGATCAAAGGGA
>JAHCML010000014.1 GCA_019192455.1 Alphaproteobacteria bacterium SS10 | reverse complement strand
CTGTTCGGCGCCGTATTGCTCAACCCAGCTTTCCCATAGCCAGTCCGGCGTGTTGATCTCACCGGTCAACGCGCCCTCAAGAATGGTTTCGCGCTCCCGGTCGATCCGGCGCAAAACGGCATTGGCGAGCCCCTTGGTCCGGCCAAGTTTGCGCGCGTCCGCCATATGTAGGCAGGTATCCACCGCGGCGTGCGGTGGGGTGTCTAGGAATAGCAGCTGTGCCGCGCCAATCCGCAAGATCTGACGCAGATCATGTTCACGCAGGTCCTTGGGCTTGGTCAGGCATTTTTCAATTACCAGATCCAATGTGCCCAGATGGCGGAGGACAGCCAGCACCAAGCGATAGCAGAGCGCCCGGTCTCGCGGGCTTAACCGGGTGAAGCTCTTCTCCTTATCAAGAAGGTCATCCAGCGGCTCTGTTTGGTTCAACACCTGATGCAACAGGTTGATGGCCGCTAGCCGTGGCGGCAGGCCCGCAGGCTCTTTGCCTGGTCCACGGTTGCTCTGGCTACGGCCACGCTTCTGGCCGCCATGGGGCGGTCGGTTGCGCCCTGGCTTCTCGCGCGCCGGTCGGCTTGTCATTTGTCGTCTCATAAGCCGGGCTCTTAAACCCTAAACCTTCGAAAGTCTAACGACTTGGCTGCTGGATCAGCCCCAGGGCCCTGCCTTACGTTGTCGCGGCTCGCGCCAGCGCTGCTGAGCCATACGCTGTCCAGCGGTGGGTGCCATGCGGCTTGGTTGGCTGGAAACCTTTGTCTGACCACCACCGCCCATGGCCATCAGGCGGCTAATCCGCTCTTCGGTTTTGGGGTGGGTTGAGAACAGGCCATCCATCGCATGCACATGCAGCGGGTTGATGATGAACATGTGCGCTGTCGCTGGGTTTGCCTCAGCCCGCGGGTAGTCGATGGTGCTGGCGGCACCTTGAATTCGTTGAAGGGCGGAGGCGAGCCAACGCGGCTCTCCGCAGATCTCTGCGCCAATACGGTCTGCCTCATACTCGCGCGATCGGCTGATTGCCATTTGCACGATCATGGCGGCGAACGGGGCCAGGATGGCGACCAGAAGAACGCCGATAGGGCCTAGGGGGCTATTCCGATCCCGCCCACCAAAGAATAGGACAAAGTTGGCGAGCATGGAGATGGCGCCGGCGATTGTTGCGGTCACCGTCATGATCAGGGTGTCCCGATTGGCGATATGGGCCAACTCATGCGCCATGACGCCGGCCACTTCCTCATCGGATAGGCGTTGCAGCAGGCCGGTTGTGGCCGCAACGGCAGCATTCTCGGGGTTACGACCGGTGGCGAAGGCGTTTGGTTGCGGATTGTCGATGATATAGACGCGCGGCACAGGCATACCCGCGCGAACCGCCATCTCCCGGGTCATGCCATATAGTTTCGGCGCGCTACGCTCATCAACCTCACGGGCGCCATACATGCGCAGCACCATCTTGTCCGAGTTCCAATAGGCAAACCCGTTCATGGCGATGGCAAAGACAAGGGCCATAATCATGCCGCCCTCACCACCAAGCATAAAGCCAAGCATAAGGAACACGGCGGTCATGCCCGCCATTAGCATTGCTGTTTTTGCGTAACCCATCATTGGGTCCACCATCCTCCATCATTGGTCACGGCAGCGGTGCGGCAACCGTTATCCCGCGTCTATATGGGGCGCGTTGCCGCTCGCTCAACGGTTGCCGAATGCCATGGCGTGCGCCATATCCTCTAGCAAGGCTGATTTATCAGTATTTATTCGATGATTTTTGGAACGACCCATGACGGACGACACCAAATCTGCCGCCAATGATCAGGTTAGTGAAGAGGCTACAACCGATGACGCTGCGGCCAAGAAGTCTCGCAAGCTGAAAGAGATCGGCGGTCCACCGGGGCCTGAGCCTACGCGTTATGGCGATTGGGAAAATAAGGGGCGCTGTACCGATTTTTGATCGGCTAGTACTGCGTCCGGCCTAAACCTTCAGGCGATCCAGATAGCTCTGCGAGACATCGCGGAGCTCCTCTGCCTGGGCGGTCAGCATGTTTGACGCCTCATGCAACTCTTTGGCAGATGAGCTGGTGCTCGCCATCGAGGTATTTGCAGCCTCAAGGTTCTCACTGACATTACGCATGGCATCAGATGAATAGGCGACAGAGCGTGCGATCTCTGCGGTCGCGGCGGATTGTTGCTCAA
Source organism: Alphaproteobacteria bacterium SS10 (assembly GCA_019192455.1). Taxonomy (NCBI): domain Bacteria; kingdom Pseudomonadati; phylum Pseudomonadota; class Alphaproteobacteria; species Alphaproteobacteria bacterium SS10. The sequence continues at coordinate 8,190 of JAHCML010000014.1, read as the reverse complement.
CTGCGGCGGCGATTGAGGTCGTAATCTGATCAATCTCACCAATCCGGCTGGAAATCTCACCGATGGCGCCGACGGTTTCCTCGGTTGCGCGCAGGATGGCATCAACCTGGGTTTGGATGTCCTCGGTCGCCTGTGCGGTTTGGTTGGCGAGGTCCTTCACCTCGGCGGCAACGACGGCGAAGCCACGTCCTGCATCCCCGGCGCGCGCCGCCTCAATCATCGCGTTGAGCGCCAGCAGGTTGGTTTGGCCGGCGATTTCATTGATCAGCTTCACCACCGCATCAATCTTGCCTGTCGCCTCGGTCAGCTTGCTGACCACATCCTGGGTTTTCTCGCCCTGGTTCACGGCGGCGGCCACTAGCCGAGTTGAGGTGTGGAACTGCTCACTCATCGATCGGATGGAGGTGGTTAGTTCTTCAGCAGCGACAGCGGCCGATTGGGCGTTGGCATGGGCATCCTGGGCAGAACCAGAGGCGTCATTGCCCTGATCCTTGGCCTTGCTCGCATCCTCTTTAACGCCGAGCGCAGTGCGCTGAAGGAAACCCGCGCTATCGGCGACCGCATCGATGATGCGCTTGATGCTCGCCTCAAACTCATTGGTGTGGCGCACATTCTTGGTGATCATCGCCCAGGTCATCAGCAGCGCCTCGACCTGACCGTCCTCATCGAGCACGGCGGATAAGCGTAGGCCCAACCATTCCTCGCCAACCTGCGCACGGTCGGAGATCGGCAATTTGTCAGGGTCTTGAAGATCAGCGCCATGGGCGGCGATGTTGGGATAGAGCACCTGCAGCGACTGGCCGGTGATCTTCCCATCTTCGGGTGAGATCACAGTGCGAAGCTTATCAAGCGTACGCTTCGCCTGCTGATTGAGATACAGAATCTCAAGCGTGTTGGCGTCCGCAATCGCAATGTTACTTGGCAGCTGGTCCAGCGCTTGAAACCGGATATCCGAGGCAATGGGATCGGCGCCCGCGCTCGCGGTGCCGGGCGCTGCGTTGCCGCGCGACTTCATGCCGTTCAGAAATCCACTCATTCAAAAATGCGCTTATTACTGGGGTTTAAGACCAGGCTGACCCACCTATCAGTAGCCTACAGCAGTACCAAAAACGAGGGGCTTTGTGTTTGCCGACCCGCAGGCCGCCACTTGGCGCACATCAGAGTGTTGCGGCCCTGCACGATGTTTGTGGTCGTCTTAGGTAGTCGTTTCGCCAGGGTTTTTGTCCCCAACCGTGCGGTCTGTTAACCAGCGTGGCGCCACGCCGAGGAACAAAAAGTTGTCGGCGCTGGTGGTGTCCACCGTTAGCCCATGGCGCTGGGCGGCGATGGCCGCATACTCACCGACCGTGCCGAATTCAGCCAGATTGCTGTCTAGTTTTAGCTTTTGGCCGCTGCGGTGTGATAGCTCAAGCTGCAGCCAACCCTCATCCCGGTCACGCCTGGTTGAGTAGTAGCGAAGCTGGACCGCTTGAAGATCTTGCCAGGCCAGTGTTTCGGTCGATCCGACCCCGTTGCGCAGGGATAGCCCATTAGGGCTAACCGCGACCCGAACCGGCCAGCGCATACCCGTGCGGATTAGGAACCAGCTGAATAGGGCGCCCAGGCTGCCGAGAATGGCAACAAAGACCGGGTGCACATCGGGAACCAGTAGCAAGGGGCCAAAGGTGGCCGCGATGCCAAACACCCCACGGACTAGATCCCCGGTAATGGAAACCCGGTCATAGCTGAGGTTCTCCAGTGCCGCTGGCCAGTAGTTTTGATCGTCGTCAGCCAAGGTCACCAGGCCTGCTTCTCAGCATTTGGGGCCAATGGGATGTTCAATTGCAGGATGGTCGGGTGGCCACCGGCATCCAGCTCATAGAGATGGCAGCAAGCATCGCGCAGCTTGTCCGCCGGGTCGTGGGTCATGTCCCAATCAACGGCGAGGCTGTAGAGGGCACGCATCACCCCCTTATGGCAAACGACCGCAACGGTGCCGTCAGTTCCGGCCATGTCGGTGAGGAAGGCGGCCAGGCGGTCGCGCGCCATACGTGGGCTCTCACCATTCGGTGGCAGGAAGTCAAGGCCCTTGGCTTCCAGTTTTTCCATCACATCGGGGATAGCGGCACGGATATCAGCGAGGCGTTGGCCATCCCAATCACCCCAATCTCCCTCAATCAAGCGGTCATCGGTTTTGAGGTTCTGGGCACCGAGGCGGTTAGCCGTCTCAACAGCCCGGATCAGGGGGCTCGACCACCAGGCAGTGATTGGCTCACTGGTAGGTAGCTGCCAGCCACGGATAAGCTGTCGACCGTGGTCAGACAGGGGGACGTCGCGATGGCCCTGAACCCGGCCAGTGCGGTTCCAGTTGGTCGGCCCATGACGGCAGATAACAACCTTGGTGCCTGCCATCCGATCAAACGTCCAAATCGATCATCACGGGGCAGTGGTCGGATGGTTTTGGTTCCCAGCCACGGATCGGCTTTAAGATTTCGGCGTTGGTTACCTTGTCCGCAAGTGGCGGGGTCACCCAAATGTGGTCAAGGCGACGGCCACGGTCTGAGGCCTCCCAATCCCGTGCGCGGTAGCTCCACCAGGAATAGATTTTATCTTCCTCACCCAGATAGCCGCGAACTGCGTCGTGCCATTTGAAGCTGGCCTGCATCTTGTCCAGATGCTCAACCTCAATCGGTGTGTGGCTAACCACGTTCAGCAGTTGTTTATGTGACCAAACATCGGTTTCCAGCGGTGCAATATTGAAGTCGCCCACCGCGATGATCGGGTTCTTGGTACTGCGTTTCGCCGGGAACCATTCGGTCAGCTCGGTGACGAAGTTCAGCTTGTGATCGAACTTCTCGTTCTTCTTCCGATCTGGCTCATCACCACCGGCTGGGATGTAGATTGAGTGGATTTCCGTGCCATCGGCGAGGCTGGCGGCCACGTGCCGACAATCTGACTTACCGCAGCGATCAAAGCTCTCACCATTGCTCAACGGATGCTTTGAAACGACAGCAACGCCGTTATAGCCCTTCATCCCGGCAATCTCGAGATGGGGGTAGCCCGCCTCCTCAAACGCTGCGGTCGGGAAGGCGCCATCTGGGCTCTTCGTTTCCTGAAGGCACAGCACGTCCGGCTGATACTCAGCGAGGAAACGCGTGACCATATCGATGCGCAGACGCACGGAGTTGATGTTCCAGGTGGCAACGCGAAGCGCCATGGTTTTGGTGTCCTTAAACGTCGGGGGTTAAGTGATGTCGAAGCTGATCGGTGGCAGGCCGTCAATCGCGGCCTTGACCGTCTGCCCTCTGGTGACCGGGCCGACGCCATCCGGCGTACCGGTGTAAATCAGGTCGCCAGGCTCAAGATGGATGAGGGCAGACAGGCGGCTGATGATCGGCGGCAGCTTCCAGATCATGTGATCGAGATCTGAGCTTTGGCGCAACTCACCATCCACGGAAAGGGTGATCCCGCCTTTTGGCATGTCTTGCCCGGGCATCGGTTGGATTGGGCCCAGCGGGGCGGATTGGTCAAACCCCTTTGCCATATCCCAGGGCTGGCCAGCCTCGGCGGCGCGCTTTTGGATGTCACGACGGGTCATGTCGACACCAACCGCGTAGCCATAAACATGGCTTAGCGCGTCCGCTTCTGGGATGTGGCTACCACCAGATTTGAGGGCCACGACCAACTCAACCTCATGGTGCAGGCTGTCAGTGCCGGGGGGATAGGCGACGCCAGTGGTGCCCTTATCATCGACCCGGACTACCGCATCGGCTGGCTTGGTGAAGAAGACCGGCGGCGTATCGCTTGGGTCGCCGCCCATTTCCCGCACATGGTCGGAATAGTTGCGGCCAACACAGAAGATGCGGCGGATTGGGAATTGGGCCGCCGATCCGGCCACGGGCACCGCGACGGTGGCCGGTGGGTCAAAAACGAATTGGTTGGTCATAAGCGCCTGCAAGGCATCCCTAGAAACGGGCGGTCGAAGAGGTCGGGAGCCTAGGCACTGGCCGCAACCGGTGCAAGGCCAGTTCGTTCATAATGTCGGGCGATGCTGGATTGTTGGAAGGCGCGGAACAGCGCCATTGAGGTCTCGCTGGTTTCGTAATGCCATTCTGGATGCCATTGCACGCCAACCGCGAAGTTTTTCGCGCCCTTAACCGAGACAGCCTCAATGGTGCCATCGGGGGCCACGCTCTCTTCCAGTAGGCCGGTGGCTAGCCGATCAATGCCTTGAGTATGGAGTGAATTGACCAGGGATTCGTCGCAATCCATGGCGATTTGGAAGAACCCATCGGGGCGATGTTTCACCATATGGGCGGGACCAAAGCGCTCGGGCAAAGGTTTGCTCTCGTCATCACGATGGTCAAATCGGCCCGGCACCTCATGCAGCAACTGATGCAGGCTGCCACCTAGGGCAACATTCAGTTCCTGATGCCCACGGCAAATCGCCAGCAAGGGCACGCCCCGATCAATCGCGGCACGGATCAGTGGCAGCGTGTAGGCATCGCGGGCCGGGTCATGCTCGGTGCCTTTAGCACTGGGCGGGCCGTTATAGCGGGCGGGCTCAACATTCGATGGGCTGCCGGTGACCAGAATGCCATCCAGGGCGCCTAGCCAACCATCAATGAGGGCGGCGATGGTGCTCGCCTCCGCCGTTGCGGCACTTGGCAGTAGAACAGGCACACCGCCGACCGCCTTAATCACCGCCTCAACATACGGGTCCTTGGTGAACCAGGCCGGCATGTTCTTGTCCGGATCTTTAGCTGGCTCGTAACAGGTCGTAATACCAATGATTGGCCTGACTTGACCCTGTTCTGATGGTGTCTGCTTAACGGCCATCTTGCCGCACTCCTTCACAACTACTTCAGCCAGCCTTGGCCTAACCTCATGCCTGTTTACATAATGCGAGTTATGGATCAGAGCACCCTCTTCCTCATCATAAAAGTTGCCGCCGTGTTCGGCTGGCTTGGCCTGCTGTTCACGCTTGAGCGGTGGCGACCGAAGGCGTTGGATGAGTTGCGGCAGCCAGCACCGCCGAATGAGGGGCGGTTTGGTTGGCGTCGCCTATTGCGCAATGGCACGCTATGGGCTGGCAACTTGTTGCTATCGCCAATGGTGGTGCTGCCGGTAACCGCCCTTGCCGCCAGTCTGTCTCCGGTCGTCCGGCCTGAGTTCTTGCAAGGTTGGACTGGCCTGGTCCTCGATATCCTAATCTTGGATATGGCGATCTATTGGTGGCATCGCTTCAACCATGAGGTGCCGTTCCTCTGGCGGTTTCATGAGATCCACCATCTGGATGAACGCCTGGATACCACCAGTGCTGTTCGGTTCCATTTTGGTGAGGTGGTGCTGTCAGCCTTCGCCCGTGCGGTGCCGGTTTTAGCGCTTGGCATCCCGCTCACCAGCGTTGTGGTGTTCGAGTTGCTGGTCCTGATCTCCGCGATCTTTCAGCATTCCAACATCAAACTGCCGCTAAAGCTTGAACGTGCCCTGTCGCGGGTCTTGATAACCCCATCGATCCACTGGGTGCATCACCATGCTAAGCGCGCGGATACCGACAGCAATTACGGCACGATCCTATCGATCTGGGATCCAATTTTCGGGACCAGAAGCGCGACGGAGCGTCAGGTGGATATGCGCATCGGTGTTGAGGGGCTGGGCGATCGGCCGTTGAAGGAGCTCTTGCTGCGCCCGTTTAGCCGACAGCATCCGCCGTCACTCAACCCCGCCAAAGCCGGGGCGGGAGAAAAAGAATAGATCCCGGTCGAGCTCTGTGTTCTCGAGCCAGTCGGTTAGGCGCACCTCAGTCTGGAAGCCCTGGGCATCCAGCACGACCCAGCGTGAGAGGGTGAGAGGTTCAGCATCGAAGATGACGGTTAGGCGGCCGCGGCCGGGATCATCGCGCAGCTCTAGAACCAGATAGACCTCATTATCAATGCGTTGAACTTCGCTGACGACAACACGCGGGGCCTCTTCATCGTCGGCGCCGTGATAGAGGCGGATATCCTCTTGCAGCAGGACAAAGGCCAGGGTGTCGCCAATCGTGGTCTGTGAGACCTGCTTCAGGTCGTCATCCCAGAAATAGATGAAGGTCCCATCGGCGACGATAAAGCTCTCATTCGGCACATCGTACTGGAAGCGTAGGCGTCCTGGACGATCCAGATAGAAGGTGCCGGTGGCGGTCTCCCCGCCCTCATAAATTTGCTCGAACCCCGCCGTCGCGGTGTCCAACTCATTCAGGTAGCGCTGAACATCACTGATGATGTCATCCGGGCTCTGCCAATCAGTTTCGGCCATGGCCCGGGGTGCCATAGTGAGGCCAAGAAGAACGGTCAGTGTGATGGCGATAGCAGCGCGAAATAGGGTCATGTCGTTGGGCGTTGAGAATTGGGGGCGGGAAAGAGTGTTCTACCAATGCCAACCGAATATGGCGGCATTATGCGACAGGCAGCCAAAGGTGGTAAGCGAGGCACTTGTGGCTTAATCTAGGGTAATATCAAGCAAATTCCTGGGTGCAGGGTCGCACTCAGCATGATGTGAATACAGGTTGATGACAGGGCAAACCCGGATGACAACAATCCGCGATACGGTGAAATCGGATCGGTTTAGCGCGTTTAAAAGCGCTGGTCGGCTGCTAACTGGGGCTGCTTGTGCCCTTGGCATGCTGGCGGCACCGGTGCCCATGCTTGCCCATGCCCAGGGGTTGAACAGCGGCTCTGTCGCAACCGGTCAGGTACAAAGCTACTACCATGACCAGATTGATCTGGCGGGCTGCCCGCACCCGATTGCCCTGCGCCTCCCGGAGCCATTTCTGCCGGTCAGTAAGTCCCGGACACTGACTGAGTTTTTAAACGATCAGCTGATCAACAACACCTTCTCAGCTGTCTATCAAAGCAGCTTCTACGTGCATGAGCAGTGGGCTGTTCCATCGACGGTGAGTGTCGGCATCATGAACCGGAATGAGGAGATGCAAGGCTCCTTCACGGTTCAGGATTTCCAAAGCATCAATCAACGCGTGGCGGCTGGCCTGGTTGAGCGATCACAGAAGGTTAAGAACTATCTGCAGACGGTGCAGAAGACACGGCCGGCTGAGTATGGTGCGGCTAACTATCTGTTTAACAACACGTTCTATCTGAATGACGAGCACTTCATCTATTATGATGTGAGCACGGTGAACGTGGCCGGGATCTACAACATCCCGAAGCTGAATGCGGCGAATTTCATCTATGTGAATGGCTGCGTGCTGTTTGTATCGGTTGAGGTGATCGATAACCTGATCAGCTTCCACAATTTCCATGCGATGAACGCGACCCTATCTGCCGGGATGCCCCAGGCTGATACCCCGCGTTTTGGGTTTGTCGACTGATCGAAAGCCCGCGCTACAGGCTTTTCACGGTTATTTGACGCCAGTTTGGTGGCGCTGGACCCTGGCAAATTGTCTTCTGAACACCGATTTAAAGTATCAGACATCGACGGATGACGACCGTCGCCCATCCCCCGCCGACTGGCGGGATGAGGACAGAAAGATAAGGAAAAGCATCATGGCAGAGTTAGAGCGAGCGATCCTGGCCGGTGGTTGCTTCTGGGGCATGCAGGATTTGATCCGCAAGGTTCCTGGCGTGCGTGACACCCGTGTCGGCTATAGCGGTGGCGAGCTGGAGAACCCGACCTATAACGACATTAAGAAGGGCGATACCAACCACGCTGAGGCGATTGAGATCACCTTTGACCCAAGCGCGCTTTCCTATCGTCGTCTGCTCGAGTTCTTCTATCAGATCCATGACCCAACCACGGTGGATCGCCAGGGCAATGATCGCGGCACCCAATATCGCTCTGCGATCTTCTACCTAACGGATGAGCAGAAGCAGGCTGCCGAAGAGGTGACGGAAGCCGTCAACGCCTCTGGCCGCTGGCCAGGCCGGGTGGTGACTGAGATCACAGCCGCAAAACCGTTTTGGGAAGCGGAGGATCTCGATCACCCCAGCATCAGCGGTCAGTAGTTCAAAATCCGGGCTATCAAGATCGACAAGACCGGTCGGGTCAAAGGCGAGCCCGGTTGGGATCACCACCGTCAATACTGTCATACCCCGCCCCCATATTAGCTCATGCTAAAGCTAACAGCAGGGCGGTATCCCCGGCAACGACTTAACAGGCAGGCGCGGGGTTAGCTGGCCAGGCTTTCGCCGGTCAGCACCCAATCGGGGCGCACCC
>JAHCML010000013.1 GCA_019192455.1 Alphaproteobacteria bacterium SS10 | reverse complement strand
CAATCAGATTGAGGTTAAATCCTTTGTCTCTGAGTGCTTTTTCGAGGTCTGGATCTCAACCTGATCGCCATTGTTCAACGTGGTGTCGAGTGGGACCAGACGGCCATTTACCTTGGCCCCGACACAGGTGTCACCGATGTCAGAGTGGACCGCATAGGCGAAGTCGACGGTGGTCGAACCGCTAGGCAGCGCGATCACATCACCGCGCGGCGAGAAACAGAAGACCTGATCCTGGTAGAGGTCGAGCTTGGTATGCTCGAGGAACTCTTCCGGCCGTTGGGCGTTATCAAGGATGTCGAGGAAGTCGCGCAGCCATTTCAGCTTTGGCGCGTCCTCACCTGGTGCGCCCTGCTTGTACGCCCAGTGGGCGGCAACGCCGAGTTCGGCGCTCTCATGCATATCCTTGGTGCGGATTTGAATTTCAATCCGCTGCCGCTCTGGGCCGATAACCGTGGTGTGCAGGCTGCGATAACCGTTCGGTTTTGGCGTTGAGATGTAATCTTTGAACCTACCGGGGACGAGCGGATAGGCACCGTGGATGATGCCCAAAACCTGATAACAGGTACCGATATCGGGCGCCAAAATCCGAAACGCCATGATGTCAGAGAGCTGTTCAAAAGCCACATTCTGGCGCTGCATCTTCCGCCAGATCGAATATGGCGTTTTCTCACGGCCATAGATTTCGACGTCGATCTCGTCCGCGTTAATTGTGTCTTTGAGCTCTGTGACGATGCGATCGACGAGGCTACTACCTTCCTTACGAAGGTATTCAAGCCGGGTCAGGATACTGTCGCGCGCCTCTGGAACCAGTTGGGAGAAGGATAGGTCTTCCAACTCCTCCTTCATTTTGGCAACGCCAATACGCTCCGCTAGCGGTGCGTAGATTTCCAGGGTCTCACGGGCGATCCGGCGGCGCTTCTCCTCCTTCGGGATGAAGTGGATGGTGCGCATGTTGTGCAGGCGGTCGGCCAGTTTGACCAATAACACCCGGATATCCTCGGACATGGCGAGGACAAGCTTGCGGAAATTCTCAGCCTGTTTGGATTGGTCAGAGTTCAGCTTTATCTGGCTAAGCTTGGTAACCCCCTCAACCAGGTTGGCCACCTCCTGACCGAAGAGGGTGACGATCTCCTCTTCCGTCGCATCGGTGTCTTCCACCGTGTCATGCAACAGCGCGGTGATGATTGAGGCACCATCCAAGCGCAGGCTGGTTAGGATGCCCGCCACTTCCAGCGGGTGGGTGAAGTATGGGTCACCCGAGGCGCGGGTTTGCGACCCGTGCGCCTTCATCGAGAAGACATAAGCGCGGTTTAGCGCGTCTTCATCCACATGGGGGTCGTAGGCTTTTACGCGCTCGACAAGCTCATACTGGCGGATCATCCGCGCCCCCGGTCAGTTCCGGTAGGCCACAGGCTTTGCATTTGCAGCTGTGTCTTACTTGTCTTCAATCGCATCCTGGTCGTCTTCGAACCGATAGGCGCCCATGGCCGGTTGAATGGCAGCAGTTGAGATACCGGTAGGCTCTTGGCCTTCCTCAACACCTTCTTCTGGTTGCGCTGCCTCAAGCAGAACCTCGGCGGCTGGTGCCATTGGCTCTGGCTCGGCGGTGACACGCTGATGGCTGGTGATCAGGGCTTCACGAAGCGCCTCATGCTCCAACTTGTCTTCAGCGATCTCACGCAGGGCGACCACTGGGTTTTTGTCGTTGTCACGCTCGATATGCAGTGGGGTGCCACCACCGATTTCACGTGCACGCTGGGAGGCCAGCATGACGAGATCAAAACGGTTTGGAACCTTCTCGACGCAATCTTCAACGGTAACGCGTGCCATGTCTTACAAATCCTCAGCCTAAAAGCAGTCGCGGAAGCCCTATAAATAGGCGCCGCAGATGAATTTTGCACCTGCGAGATGCACGCGGTTCAAACCGCGAACACAGAAACTCTCAATATCAGGATAGGGGCACCGTATCGCCCGGCGCCGCAGGGGGCAAGGCCTGAAGCAGCATGGCTGCTGTTTTTCCAAGGCGGGGGTGCTGCCAATTGGGATCAATATCGCTAATCGGCTGCAGAACAAACCGTCGTTCATGCAGCCTTGGATGCGGCAGGATAAGGCCCGGCCCTTCCTGAATCTCGGCATCAAAAGCGAGCAAATCCAGATCAACGATGCGCGCGGCATTCACCACCGTCCGCTGACGACCCAGCTGTTGTTCAATCCCATGCAGGGTCGCCAGCAAGGAGTCTGATGTCCCCTCAAACGAGACTTCAACCACACCGTTCACAAAATTGGGCTGATCGCTAACCGGAACCGGATGGGTTTCATACCAATTGGACCGTCGCAGGATCTTGATGCCGGCCTGCCCCATCGCGGTACAGGCGGCCTCAATGACCGCCAGCGGTGGGCCAATATCCGGGTGGGGCAAATTACTGCCAAGCGCCACCAGTTTCATAAGCGTCGATATCCAAAATGTGATGAGGTCCTAACAACTTAAAGGACCATATCCAGATCATCAGGGAGCCTGACCGGTTACGCTTGCCGTTCCGGCTTACCCCCTGCTATCACCCGACATAGCCAGACGGCAACCGGCTGGCTTAACCCTATTTCTATAAAGGCATTTTTAATGATCATTTATAAACAAGAGCGCCTGGCGATGTTTATCGACGGCGCCAATCTTTACCACGCCGCGAAGAACCTCGATTTCGACATCGATTACAAATCACTGCTTCGCTGGGCGACCCAGCGTGGCCGGTTAATCCGCGCCTATTACTATACCGCGATTGATGAGGATCAGGAGTACTCCCCCCTCAAGCCACTGGTCGATTGGCTCGATTACAATGGCTACACCATGGTCACCAAGCGACCGAAAGAGTTCACGGATAGCGCCGGCCGCCGCAAAACCCGCGGCAACATGGATGTGGAACTGGCCGTCGATGTGATGGAGCTCGCGCCCCATCTAGATCATGTCATGCTGTTCTCTGGTGATGGTGACTTTGCCCCGCTTGTCGATGCCATTCAGCGCAAAGGCCTCCGGGTGACTGTGATCAGCACCACCCGCACCAACCCGCCCATGGTTGCGGATGAGCTTCGCCGCAAAGCCGACAACTTCTTTGACCTCTCGGATCTGGTTGAGGAGTTTGCCCGCGCAGATCGTGATGAACCACGCCGTCCCCGCCGCCGCCAGGATGAGGACGATGACTATGATGATGAGGATGACTACTAATCGGTCCGACCACTTACCGATTTAGCGTTGCCCCATGACCTTCATCCCTGCCCCACCGAGCGATTGCTCAGACTGCCCGCGCCTGTCCCAGTTCCTAGCCGACACGCGGGTTAAGCTGCCCGATTATCATAACGCGCCGGTGCCATCATTTGGCCCAACGGATGCAGAGTTGCTGATCGTAGGCCTCGCACCCGGCATGCATGGGGCCAATCAAACCGGACGTCCATTCACCGGCGATTATGCCGGTGACCTGCTCTACGCCACCCTCGGTAAGTTCGGGTTTGCCACGGGCACTTATGCCAAGCGTCCGGATGATGGCCTTCAGCTTACCGGTTGCCGGGTCACCAATGCGGTTCGTTGTGTGCCACCGCAGAACAAGCCAGAAACCAAAGAGATTGCCACCTGTCGGCCCTATCTGACTGGTGAGCTCGACCTACTGCCCAATCTGAAGGCGGTGCTGACCCTTGGGCTGATCGCCCATAAATCAACACTTGCCGCCATTGGCCTAAAGCAGAGCTATGTCCCCTTCACCCATGGCGGGAAGCATGAGGTGGGCAAGCCTTGGAAGCTGTTCGGCAGCTATCACTGCTCACGCTACAACACCAATACAGGACGTCTGACGACCGAGATGTTCGAGGCAGTGTTTCAGGGCATTCGCACCCATTTAGACCAAGCATAAATCGGCTTTATCCACACCGAATCGGGGTTATCCCCTGACGCGACTCGTATTTCGACTCGCCAGTCTGAATGCGCATATCTAGTGTTTATCTGATTATTGAGCACTAGATATGGTTAATTCGGGCGATGCAGATCCATCGATACTATGCCCTGTCCGGGCTTTCGGCACCGACCATGCGGTCGGTCGAGATCGACGCACCGGTATGGGACGATGCGGCGGGACACGGCGCCCCAACCCATGTCTCAGTTCCGGCGGACTGGCCCGATGAAGCGGCGCGCAACTTTGCCCGTGTAGCTTGCTATCCTGCCCGCCTCCCCCGTCACTTAAAGCCAATTGGCGCCACCAATGTGCCAGAGCCACTGTGGCGGCGCGGCGTCGATAAGCAGGCCTCAAAAGCAGCCGCAAGGCAGGACCGGTTTCAGTATGAGAATGATGCGGTGGCGGTGGCGGACCGTGTTTCCAACAGCCTCGCCTATTGGGGCTGGCGCCTCGGTTACTTTGACAGCGCGGGCGATGCCGAAACATTCCGCGATGAGCTATCAGCCCTTATCCTAAGCCGCCGCATAATCCCCGGCGCAAAGATGTGGGCGCGAATGGGCCTGCATTGGGCCTATGGGATCAACGAGGCGCCATCGCTTGGTGCGGGCCGTGACGGCTTCTCCCTCTCTGCTGACCAACAGCAGATCGACCGGATTACCAGCCTGGTTGAACGCCCCGATCTCTCTGACCTGAAGCCATCGGGCATTTCCCATGATCACGATGCCTTGGATGAGTTAGGCAACCGCGATTGGTTGGCCGCCACCCATGCTGTGGGGGCTGGTAAGCTATCCCGTGCCGCAAAGGCGCTTATGGACAGCCTATCTGGCGAGCCATCGGTCAACAGCATCGTTGAAGCCTTCTCCAAACCAGAGATTGCCAAGGCGGTGGCAGAAGCCCGTGATTCGGGCCTCACTGATCCCCTAATCATGCGGGCCGTGCAGCTGTATCTCGACGGTAGGCTGGATCGCTTTGGCGCCTGGATCGCCTCAATGACCGGCGTGGAGCCGGATGCCCCGGCACCTCTAACCATTGGCATCGGTGATGACGCGTTAGAGCGCGCCCTGCTGGTTGAGGCCGAGGGTCCAGCCATGACCACCGGCAGTGACGCCGATGCGCGTGGCCTGATGGACGCGCTTGAATGGCATGCCTGGACCAGTGGTCAGGCCAATGTGCGTTTTGAGGATACCGCCGAAGCCTGGCGCAATGGCGATTGCACCGATAGCGAGGCGCCGCGCCCACTGCTGACGGTGATGCCGGGCGCCTTCCTGCTTGATCCGGATAGCAGCGACGACACCATTGATTTTGACCTGCCTGGCTACGTCCACACCTGCCGATTAGCGGTCATTGCCTTGGACATTGCCGTTAGCCTACAGCACCACCCACTTGAAGCTGATGCCATCGCAACCCGTGATGGCCGGGCCATCGCACTGAATATCGGTCCCCTGGCCCCGATGCTTGAGCATCTAGAGCTGGATGTGGAAGACAGCGCGGCGCAGTCGCTCTGTGCTGGTATCGCCAGTGTGACCAGCGCGCTTGCCACCGGCTGTTCCGCCGAACTGGCCCAGAATTTGGGCGCCTGTCCTGCTGGCAGCACGGCCGAACCACGTATGCTCGCCGTATTGGAGAACCGGGCATTGGCAGCTGCCGGCCAAACCACCGGCTACCTAAACCTCGATATCCAACCACTGCCGTTTCAGATGCTGGATTGCCCACTGCCCAGCTTGGCAGAAGCGGTCGGCACCGCCTGGATTGATGCTCTCGCCATGGCCACCGATTGCGGGCAACGCAACCTCTCAACCGTCACCATGGTCGATATGGGTGAGATGACTGCAATGGCTGAAGGACGCCACGCCCTGGCCCTTGCCGGTGATGAGACCAGTGCCCTAGCCCAGATTGAGATGATGGCGGCCTGCCAGCCCTATCTCTCCATGCCGATTGATCAGACCATCGACCTACCCTTCGACACCGACCTGTCCAGCACCGGTGATTTGATCCTGAAGGGCTGGCGCCGTGGGCTATGGACCATGCGCTGCTATCGTGAGGCTGGCCCTGCCGGGCAGCCGTGGCGCCTGCCATTCGATATGCCGGAAGTGGCCGCAAACACGCCGCAAGCGGCCAACGCGAACGATGTTGACCAACGTCGCCGATCAATGCCCGGGCGCCGCAAGGGCTATACCCAGAAGGCCACCGTCGGTGGGCATAAGGTCTACCTTCGCACGGGTGAGTATGAGGATGGGCGTCTCGGCGAAATCTTCATCGATATGCATAAGGAGGGCGCAGCCTTCCGCTCACTGATGAATAACTTCGCCATCGCGGTGTCCATTGGCCTGCAATATGGCGTGCCGCTGGAAGAGTTTGTCGA
>JAHCML010000012.1 GCA_019192455.1 Alphaproteobacteria bacterium SS10 | reverse complement strand
CTTCGGCCTTCGGCCCCTGCACCGCCAAGGGCGACACATCCGGCTCGTCGATCAGCACGTCCAGCCGCCAGCCCTGCGCCACGCCGTTGACCCAATACAAAAGGTCACTATCGGCAATCGAAATCCAGAACCGGTCCTCCGCCAGCTTCACCGCCACCGGGTCGTTCAGCATGCCGCCCGTCTCATCAACGATGGGCACGTAGAAGCATTGGCCGGGGTTCATATGGGTCAGGTTACGCGGGGTCAGCATTTGCATCAACCGCCCGGCATCGGGGCCACGCAACTCAACCTGCCGCTGAACCGCCACATCCCAAAGCTGCACCGCGGATTTCAGGTGGTGGTAATCCTCTTCCAAGCTACGGAAGACGGTGGGCAGCAACATGTGGTTGTAGACCGTATAGGCCTTAACACCGGCAGCCTCGACGGCGGCGGAAAACGGGGTGCGGCGAAGCCGGGCGGAGGGGGTGATCAGGACCATAGTGCTAGCCCCCGGGCCGATACGGAATGTGGCGTCATCTCTATTCTTTCCTCCCTCTGACCACGGGCATTTAGCACGCGGCAGTGGTCATGGCGGCGGCAGCGTCTTTATGCGCTGTCCTGCCTTAAGCCCTGCAACCAATCCACAGCATGGGTGAGGTCGCCAAACGGGTAAATATGAATTCCGCGCACCAGTGTTTCTTGGGCTGGATCGGCTTGCATTTCAGCAAGCTCCGTTAAAATGTCATCGGCAGCCCAGCGTCCCAGTAGCTTCATCGAGCTAGGTCGTTTCGCCAGCATTGCGGCGGACGCAGTAACCCCGCATTGAACGGCGTATTTCAACAGGGTTGGCAGCTTGGCCGGGCCGGGTAGGCCGACATGAACTGGCAGGTCAAACCCCTTATCCAGCAGGTGCCGGTCCCATTTGATCAGTGGCTCGGTGCTAAAGATGAACTGGGTGACGATCCACATCTCCGCCCCCTTGTCCTTGGCATAGGCGGATTTCACCTCAATCGCGCGGTCGAGCTCAGCGCTATCGGCATGGGGGTGACCCTCCGGGTGCCCCGCTACCGCAATCCGGGTCATACCGTGCTTAGCCAGTAAACCGGTTTCCAGCACATCCATCGTGCTATCGAAGGGGCCAGCTGCTGGGTTGGTGTCGCCTGCGATCAACAGCACCGTATCAACGCCATAGCCGGCCAGTTCGGACAGCGTCTCATCGAGCTCCCTCTCACTCTTCAGCGTGCGGGCCGGAATGTGCGGCACGGGGCGCAGGTCCTGAGCAATTAGCTTCGGTGCGGCACCGGTGGTGGCCTTAATCTCGCTGCCCGGCAGGTAGGGAATATAAACCTCACTGCCAGCGGCGAGCATCTCACCCAGATTATCCCGCTTGGCGATTTGACCTGCGGTCATCTCAACCGACACGCCGTTGAGCAAGCGCGCGAGAGCGTCTTGCTTGGTCATCGGCTCGGCGGTGGTGGTTTGGCTGCTATCTGTCATGGCACTAACCATAGGTCGCGAAATCTGTCCGGCTAGGCATTCAAAACCCAACCTTGATCGCCCCCTTTAACTGACCTGACCGGCAAACGCACGCGCCGCGATTTCATACTCTTCCGGCGTGTTGATGTTCAGGAAGCTGTGGGGAGGGAGGTCAAGCGGTGTGGGTAGGGCCTCAGCACCGTAAAGTGCCCCCAGTTCTCGCATCGTTACAACCTCGCCAGTGTGTGCAGGGCCGTGGAGGCAGATGGGTAGAATGGATGCTTCAAAGTAACCACTGCGCGCTGACTTGAGGAGCATTTGGCCAAGGGCAATCGGGAACAGCGGCATGTCCACCGGCATGGCTAGGTAGCGTTGGAAGCCCGGATGATTGTTGATGATGTCCATAATGGCCCGGGCAGGGCCGTTTCCCGGCGTATCATCTGTTGCATAGCGGTAACCGGGAACATCGCCGCTAACGATAATCTCACTGACGCCGATCTGCTCAAGCAGGGCAACCATATGCTCAATCATCGGGCGACCGTCGAGCATTAGGCTGGTTTTGTCCTGGCCCATGCGGCGGGAACCGCCACCTGCCAGGATGATGCCGAGTGATTGATTGGTCATTGTGCCCTT
>JAHCML010000011.1 GCA_019192455.1 Alphaproteobacteria bacterium SS10 | reverse complement strand
ATCTGGATCCGGCCGTGGCGGTGATAACCCCGGTGGCGGCCTGTTTGCTGCTGCTAATGCTGAGGAAGCGGCACAAGCTGCCACCACAACAACCCAGCAATCCACCAACCAGGCCAACTTCCAAAGCTTGGTTGCCAACACAACCCCATCACGCGCACCGATGAGCCCGGCAACCATGCAGGTAAGCCTGCAGGTCAGCCAAGCCGCCAAAGCCGGTCAGAGCCAGCTGCGCATTCAGCTGTCACCAGCTGAACTGGGCACCATCGATGTTGAGCTGAACTTTGATGGCGACGGCAACGTCACCGGCAAGCTGATTGCTGAGAAGGCGGAAACCCTCGACATGCTGCGCAATGACAGCCGCACGCTTGAGAAGGCGCTCCAAGATGCTGGCCTGACCTTGGGTAGTGACGGCCTGGAATTCTCTCTCCGCGATGGTGGAGAGGGCGATGCCAACCCTGAATTCGCTGGCAATGGCAGCGGTGGCGCAGGTGAAGGCGACGAAGACAACAGCGACGCTGCTGATTGGCAGCATGTCGACATCATCACAGAAGACCAAGTGGACGTGCAGGTCTAACGGCTAAAGCCGGACCTGGAAAAACGGAGTGACGCGTTATGTCTGATCCAATTACCCTCGTGCCAAACCAATCGGCACAAACCAGCCAAAGCGGCCAGATCTTCAGCCAGGCTGATTCTGACTCAGCGCAGCTGGCTCAAGATTTCGATGACTTCCTGCAGTTGCTGACCACGCAGCTACAGAACCAGGATCCGCTGGACCCAACGGATACTGAGACGTTCACGGATCAGATCACCCAGTTCAACCAGGTTGAGCAGCAGATCGGCACCAATGCCAAGTTGGACGATTTGATCGCCGCCACCCAAGGTAACGCCTTGCAGCAGGCGCTTGGATATGTCGGCCTCGACGTTAGCTTCGAAGGTCAGGAGTTCTATAACGCTGGCGCTGGCACCTCTAACCGCTTTGTCTATGACCTGAGTGGTGAGGTGGAAGATTTGACCCTGCGGGTTGTTAATGCCGATGGCGATACCGTCTACACACAGCAAGGCGGCGGCATTCCCGGCCTTCAGGTGATCGAATGGGACGGCATCGGTGATGATGGCCAATCGGTCGAACCCGGCAACTACACCCTTCAACTGGACATTGTTCCGAAGGAAGGCGCTGAGAACGTGAGTGTTGAGCTTGGCGTCAGCAGCCGGGTCACCGGGGTTGAAACCCGATCCGGCGAAATTTTCCTAGCGATGGGCGAATTGGTGGTCCCGCTGTCCCAGGTCTTCTCAGCTGAGTTGCCTGTCGGCACGACGAACACCGGCACAACCAGCGTAGATGGCCAGGTCCAAGATGACGCCGGTGACGATGTTTCCGGCGATAGCGGTGAGGAAACAGCCTCAGATTCTGACGGTAGCGATACCGCAGATGATGACACCACCACCGGCTAATCTGGCATCAGAAGCAGCATATCAACGAATTGGCACAAAAATTGAATATCGGTGGATAACCGATTCTTAGGAGGTAGCGATGAGCGTCTTCGGTTCTTTATTTACGGGTGTTTCCGCGCTGAATGCGCAGAGCCAATCCCTCACGGTGATTTCGAACAATATCGCCAACAACCAGACCCCTGGCTTTAAACGCTCGGTGACGACATTCGCCAACCTGGTGACTGGTTCCAACACGAACTCAATCCTGCAACCAGGCGGCGTTCGCGCCGGTACCCTGGGCACGGTAAACCAACAAGGTTTGCTGCAGCAGTCAGGCCGTGAAGAGGATCTTGGTATCCTCGGCGACGGCTTCTTCGTTGTTGGCCAGAACGAAAACAACCAGATCCAGTTCCCATTCTATACCAGGGCCGGTCGGTTCGAGGAGAATGAGGATGGCTTCCTGCAGACCCCTCAAGAGGTTGGTGGGCAAGTTCTGTACGGCTGGCGCCTGGATGATGACGGCAACATTCCGACGAACTTCGATAACCTCGATAGTTTGGAGCCGATCAACCTGAACTTCTTGCCTGGCTTCAACCAGACCACGACGGTGATTGACCCGGCCATCAACTTTGATGCCTCTACCGGTCTCAGCACCAATAACGGTCCGACGGCTGCTGGCTTCGATTCTGATTTCTCACGGGTGATCACGGTCTTTGATAGCCTCGGTACGCCGCAGACCTTGAACCTTGAGATCTCCAAGGCACCAGCGCCTAACCTGACTAATGCGGTTCTGGATGGCACTGACCTGACCCTGGATACAGAGCTTAACCAAAGTGGCATCCCACTGGCTGTTGCTGAGACCCTGACCATTGATGTTGGCGGTGCACCGGTTGTGGTTACTATCCCGCTGGGCACAACCTCCCTAACGGTTGGTGAGCTTATCGCACAGATCAATGCGGCCCTGCCAAACGCCGGTGTCGGTGCCGGTGGCGCCTCACTAAGTGACGATGGCTCGCTTGTGATTACGGCCTTCACGGAAGGTGAAGCAGTCACGGTTGGTGGCATTGTTTCTTCTGCTGGCTCCTCGATCTTTGATCAGCTGGACTCAGAACTGGCAGGTGGCGGTAACATTGCCACGGCCGGCAAGTACAACGCCGCGCTGGTAGTCCCTTATGACCCAGCTAGCCCGGCATTGGTTCCAGCAACCAACCCTGGTTCAGCGGTGTTCCCACCCTTGGGTACCCCGGCCTCTCAAGACGCTAACCCATTCGGTTGGTGGGAGGTTCGGATCTCCGGTGGTGACCAGACAAACGACAACGCCAATATCGGTTACATCAACTTCAACCCTGATGGCTCGATCAACCACGACGCTAATGCCAACGGCAACGTCGCGATTACTCTAGCAAATATCGATTTTGGTAACGGTTCGGACCCGCAGACGATCGACTTTACCCTCGACCGTTTGACCCAGCTGAACTCACAGTTCCTGACCACTGATATTGATCAGAACGGTGCCTCCTTCGGTATCCGCCGGAGCTTCAACATCGATACTGAGGGTGTTGTGAATGTGGTGTTCTCGAATGATGAGATCGTCCCGCTTTACAAGATCGCCCTTGCTGACTTCCCAGCCGTGAACGGCCTGCAGTCAGAGAGCCTGAATGTCTTCAGCTCCAGTAACGAGAGTGGTGAGGTTAGCCTGACCGAGGCGAACTTGAATGGCTCTGGCCAGATCTTCTCTGGGTCGTTTGAGCAATCAAACGTCGACCTGGCGAATGAGTTCTCTCAGCTGATCATTACCCAGCGGGCATATTCTGCCGGTACCAAGGTGATTACCACCGCCGACCAGATGCTGGCTGAACTTCTAAACATCCGATAAGGGCGTGAGGCCGGCCTTTAACTCTTAGGCCGGCCCTTCCCAAACAATTCGATCTTGGTTTGACGGTATTCTGAAGGTTTGGTCGCAGCTGGACAGACTCAGCTTCTACTGCTTCGGAAGTGGGTGAAACTACCGCTTCCCCCTTCCCACACCTCGTGGTTACACCCGCCGTCAAAAGAAAAGTGCCGTAAGTCGCATCAGAAGGATGGGCTTACGGCACTTGCTTTTGGGATATCCCAATCTTGATTACGCCAGCACCAGGCCCTTAGGCGTCAGCTGGTTGCTCCGCATGGCATTGCGGGTGTCCACGATCACTGATGCTTGATCCGCGATCAGTCCATAATCAACCGCGTCATGATCAGTGGAGATCACCACCGCATCAACGGTTGGTAGCGCGGTCGCTAGGTCCACACTCTCCATCCCCTCAAGATCGGGGAAATGCCGGAAGGTGCTGAGCACCGGCACATGCGGGTCGTGATACCGAACCTTCGCACCGCGGCTGATTAGCAGGTCCAGCAGCTTCAACGACGGGCTTTCCCGCGTGTCGCCAACATTCTTCTTATAAGCGGTACCAATCACCAGGATCTCTGCATGCCGGATGGTCTTGCCCAGCTTCTCCTCTAACCCGGTGGCTAGCTGATCGATCACGTAATAGGGCATGCCCATATTCACCTGGCCGGCCAGCTCGATAAACCGGGGTACCAGGTCATACTCCCGCGCCTTATAGGTCAGGTAGAACGGATCGATCGGAATGCAGTGCCCACCAAGGCCAGGCCCTGGGTAGAAAGGCATAAAGCCAAATGGCTTGCTCTTCGCGCCTTCAATCACCTCCCAGATATCGATCCCCATACGGGCATAGATCACCTTCAACTCGTTCACGAGGGCGATGTTGATGCTGCGGAAGATATTCTCGGTCAGTTTGACCGCCTCTGCTGTCGCGGCGGTGGAAACCTTCACGACGGACGGCACAAGAGGTTCAAACAGGGTTGCGACGGCATCTAGGGAGGCCTGATCATCGGCGCCCACAACCTTGGGCGTATTGCCCAGATGGTGGGTTGGGTTGCCGGGATCTTCCCGCTCTGGTGAGAATGCGAGCAGAAAGTCCTCGCCCCGCTTCAGCCCGGTTTCGGTCAGCAGGGGTTCCAGCACCTCGGCCGTGGTACCAGGAAAACTGGTGGATTGCAGAACGATGAGCTGGCCCGGCCGCAATTGTTTGGCAATGGCTCGCCCTGTTGCCTCGACATAGCTCAGGTCGGGTTGTTGGTGCCTGTCTAAAGGGGTCGGCACACAGATATTGATCGCATCAACTTCCGCCAGCCGATCAAAGTTGTCTGTCGCCTCAAACCGTTCGTCGGCGCGGTAACTGGCAAGAGCTTCATTTGGCACCCGATCAATATCTGAGGTGCCGGCATTCAGCATCGCCACACGCTCAGCATCGATATCAAAGCCAATGACCTTCCGGCCTAGGCTGGCGAAAGCATGGACCAATGGTAGCCCAACATAGCCGAGGCCAATCACGCCAATGGTGGCGGTGCCGGCATCAAGCCGCTCCTGCAATGTCTGGATAGCACTCATAGGGAAACTGCTGGTTATCAACTGCTGCGGGAAACCACGGCAGCTATCTACCATGGTGCAGCGCCAGCTAACATGGGTGAGTGCGGTTACTCAAGCAACGGGTCGGAATACCCGCCCTACCAAGTCATTAGTGGACAGCTTCAGCAGCCGTATCTTGGTTAGCATTGAGCTTGTCCAACCCCTCTTGCGCCATCTGTAGCGCAGGGTCGAGACGCAGGGCCTCTTCATAGAAGGTCTTGGCATTCTCGTTATCTGATTTAGCCGCCATGACATCGCCAACGCTGCGCCATAGCTCAGCTTCATCGGGCGCATCCTCAATGGCTACCTGCAGCAGCTCAATCGCCTCATCAAACTTTTCTTCGACGTGCAGCAGATGGGCCAACATGCAGATTGCGTTGACGTTCTTATCGTCAATGGCCAAGGCGTCGCAAACAACCCCTTGGGCTGCTTCATTGTCCCCCATGAGGGCCAGCATTTCGGCGATGTGCAGAAGCAATATGACATTGGTGGGCTGCATCTGGTGGGCATTCTGCAAATACCCGATTGCCTCGCCCGGTAGGCCCTGTTGATAGAGGATCTTCCCCATCATCATCTGCGGGTGAAACATATTCGGCCGAAGCAGGGCTGCCGCCTGATACTCAGCGATTGCCGTCGCAAAATCCTGTTCATCACGAGCTTTATCACCGCGCTCAACATGCGCCAGATAGTCCGACAGCTTACCGCGATTGGCGGCGGTGCTCGGCGCTGGAGCGGCTTCCTGTTCTTCAGATTTTACTGCTTCTTCATTCATGGCTTTATCAAAGCTCCGTCGTAAGCTCCGCCCGACATAAGCGAGGTGGATTTCGACCTAACACCTAAACGTTTGATCTCTGTATCCATCTAGCAATTCGCGCGCCAAAAATCGGTTAGGCAATCGACAAATTGCTCGGTGAATAGCTCTGCATCACAGAGCGGTGACGATAGCATCTGGTCCCGCAGGGCTGCACGACCATTTCGTACAGCCGTGATATCACCTGCCAATTCAACTGCCCGCGCGACATATGCATCGGCAGTATCAGCCACCAAATCATCACGCCCGATAGCTGATAGCAATGTGGAGCTAACCCGGGTGACGTGATGTTGCCCACGCAAGGTGACCACCGGGGTGCCCATAAACAGGGCCTCGCAAGTTGTGGTGGTGCCGTTATAGGGGAACGTATCGAGGGCAATATCTACCTCCCGGTACATCGACATATGCGCCTTGTGACTATCTGTGCCACTGCGCCAGTCAATATGCTGTTCTGGATCAAGCCCCTCTGCCTTGAACACTTCACCCATACGTTCACGAACACTCGGGTCGCTTACCTGCTTGGATTTAAAGATGAAAACACTGTCGGGTACGGATTTCAGGATCCGTGCCCATAGGGCGACCTGCTGGACTGTCACCTTGCTCAGGTTATTAAAGCAGCCGAAGCGAATGCGCCGCCCATCAACACTGTCGGGTGGCGGTAGCTCTTCACCATCGGGGCCATCAGGCCCGGGGCTGTAGCACAGGAAGCAAGTTGGCATGCGAAGCAACGTTTCGCTGTGCCACTTCTCTGTTTGCCCCACCGGGTCGGCCACCGCATCCGTAATGCGTCCATCCATGGTCGGTATGCCCGTGGTATTGGCATACCCCAGATAATTGATCTGAACAGGTGCAAGGCGCTGGGCAAAGGCATCTAGCCGATCGCCAATCGTGTGCCCTGAGAGATCAAACAGAACGTCGATATTGGCAGCCCGAACCGTCTCAACCGTTTGGGCTGTATCCGCATCAGCGATGTTGTGCCATTCGCCGCTCTTAGATTTGAGCAGCTTGTTAACGTCATCGCCGGTGTCGTCCTTGGTCATAAAGGACACCACCTCCAACCGATCAGCATGGTCAGCGAAATGCCGATAAAGCGGCATCAGGAAGTACCCGACAGAGTGGCGTCGCAAATCCCCCGACACAAAGCCCACGCGAAGCGGACCAGTTTTCGGTTTGGCAGGCATGATAGCCGCGGCCTCATTCCGCTTAGCCAGATGCTCCCCGAATGCTTTGTGGCCAGCGGCGATATCGGCTGGCTCAGCCTCATGGGCGTAGTTCATAGAGAACAAAAATGCGCGCCACGTGGTTGGATTATCTGGATCAAGTTCTGTTGCCAAACGCAGGTGGGATAGCCCCTCATCCTGACGCAGCAAGTCACGCATGCAGAGGCCGAGCTGCTGCTGCGCAATCGCGTTGTTCGGGTCTAACTCGACCGCCTTACGGGCGGCCTCTTCAGCCTCACCAATCTCAGACAGCCCCATCAGCATGCCGGCCAAATGGCTCCAAGGCATGGCGAATTCTGGGTCAACCGCGATGGCTTCACGCATCTTGTCGAGCGCCGCCTGCTCTTCCCCCATCACGCCCAAGGCAAGACCGCGATAGGTCAAGGAGGTGGCACTCTCTGGCTCCAGCATCATCAGCTTTGATGATGCCTCATCGGCCAGCTCTTCATCCTTTGTCTGAACGGCGGCAAAGGTGCGCAACTCGTGGAGATAGGCCTTATCGGCAAACTGCTCTTCATAGGGGCGAACAAAGTCTAGCAATGGCTGCCACTCACGCTGGCGCAACATGATGGTGGCGCGGGCGAAGACAATCCCGCTATCGCTATCATCACGTTTCAGCGCGATATCCAGCCAATGCGCCGCTAGATCCAACTCATCGGCCCGGAAAGCCATGGCGCCCAAGACACCTTCCAGCCCGGCTGCGTCTGGCAAGCGCTCAACAACCTGAAGCAGCATCTTCAAGGCAATTTCAGGGTGGTCCTGTTTATCGAGCCGTTGGGCAATGGCCGCCACCGCTCCCCGATAAGGAAGCCCCGCCAGTATCTCGGCAGGCACGGTTTCGATCAGACCTGGAATTGCCTCCATCTGATCACGGGCAACATGAACGGCACCAAGGCCAATAAGGGCGCGGTGATCACTGGCAACGGCAAGCCCTAAGGCAGGCTCCAACTTAGCCAGTAAATCCTCGGACAACGTGACATCATCCATCAGGCCAACCAGGCCAATCGATGCGTTCAGATTATTGGGGTCGAGGGTTAAGACAGCTTCAAGTGCGGTTGCCATCGCCGCCTTGTCATTCTGAGCCTGGGCCAGCATGGCACGGAGCAGATGCGGCTGGGTTGCTTCAGGGTGCTCTTGAACCAATTGGTCGAGCACCTCCCCTGCCTGGTCAAACATACCGGCCTTGATCAGCACCGTCGCGTTACCGAGCGCGCCCGCTGCTACATCAGACACTGGAGACTAGGCCCTCATTCTTAGCCAAATGCTGTTCCCAGATTTGCTCGATAGCCGCACCGAACCGCTCAGCGTAAAGCGCATCATTTCGCAGAACCGAATTCTCCATCCGGCCACGAAGGCCGTTCTGCAGGGCACGAAGCCGCGGCACGTCGGTCGCTAAGGCGACGGCTTTCTCAACGTACTCTTCAGGGTCTTTGGCGATAAGCTCCTCAAGGCCAAGGGCCGTATTCAAGCTGGCCCCGACACGAGCTGAGTGAACTTCACCGATCGTGGTAATCACCGGCACGCCCATCCAGGCGGCCTCACAGGTTGTAGTGGTGCCGTTATAGGGGAAGGTATCAAGACCGATATCGGCTTCATTGTAGGTATTCAGGTGATCGAAGGTGGATGGCATTGGGCCCAAGACTTCAAGGCGATCCCGATCAACGCCTTGCTCAGTCAATGAGTCAAAAATCTGTTTGACCAAGTCATCATCATCAAGCTGTAAACGATTACCTTTAGCTATAGCTCAAGAATCTTCATGTTCCTGTGGTGGTATCTTAAAACTGGCAAATTTTAATATTATAAACCTAACAGAAAAAGTTGAATTTAAGGGTGTATATGTATGTGAACAATGTAACAAAGG
>JAHCML010000010.1 GCA_019192455.1 Alphaproteobacteria bacterium SS10 | reverse complement strand
GAGCGGTAGTTCCATATATTCCTTACCTCCTTCTATCTCTCTTGATATTTTCGCTGTACCACCATCAACAGCGCATTGGTGCAGAGATAGACGAACTTCTTCCGCGCGGTGATGCCGTTGACGATCTCAACGATGTCCTTATGGATCAGTGGCTCGCCACCAGGGATGGAAACCACCGGTGCATCACACTCATCGACGGCCTCAAGGCATTCCTCAACGCTCAACCGTTGGTTCAGGATCGGCTCAGGATAGTCGATCTTACCGCAGCCGGCGCAGGCCAGGTTGCAGCGGAACAATGGCTCAAGCATGAGGACAAGCGGGTAGCGCTTATTGCCCTTGAGCTTTTGCTTCATCAGGTGGAGCGCGATGCTTGCTTGCTGTCGGAACGGAATGCCCATGGGACTGTCTAACCTATCGGTGAGTTATTCGGCGGCCGGCGCTGACACATCGGCCAGGGCTTTAGGCAGCTTGAAACGGATATTCTCAATCACCCCGTCGAGGGTGCGGATATTGGTGGTGCGTAGTTCAGAGATGCGCGTGACGACTTCTTGTACCACGGTCTCTGGTGCGGATGCGCCAGCGGTGAGGCCAATGGTCTCGACCCCATCTAGCCAACCGGCCTCAACATCATTGGCATCTTGAACCAAATAGCTGTCGACGCCGGAGTCACGACCCAGCTCTACAAGGCGGTTTGAGTTGGAGCTGTTGCTGGCACCCACGACCAGGATCAGGTCAACCTGCCGCGCCAATTCACGAACGGCGGTTTGCCGGTTTTGGGTCGCGTAGCAGATGTCCCGAACATCGGGGCCGGTCACGGCTGGAAACTTGCTCTTGAGCGCCTCAATGATCCCGCGGGTGTCATCAACGCTCAACGTCGTTTGGGTAACATAGGCGAGGCGCTCTGGGTCACTCGGGCTCAGCTTGGCAACATCCTCTTCGGTCTCAACCAAATGGACCGTGCCATCAATGCGGCCCATGGTGCCCTCAACCTCAGGGTGACCGGCATGGCCGACCAGAACAACCTCATACCCATCATCGGCGTAGCGCTGGCCTTCCTTATGCACCTTGCTAACCAGCGGGCAGGTGGCGTCCAGTACATCGAGCTCTCGCTCGGCGGCATCACTCTCAACCTGCTCAGCCACACCGTGGGCGGAGAAGATGGTGACGGCGCCCGGTGGCACCTCATCAACCTCTTCAACGAAGACCGCACCCTTGGCGCGAAGGGTGTCGACCACCCGTTTGTTGTGCACAATCTCATGGCGCACATAGACCGGTGGTCCATGCTTGATCAGGGCCCGCTCAACAATCTCAATGGCGCGCTCAACCCCGGCGCAGAAGCCACGGGGTTGGGCCAGGATGATTTCAACGGGCAAACCAGCCTGGGGCGATTTCTGGCCAGATCCAATAGCTTGATCGGTCATGAACTCATCCATCCGGCGCGGTTCACCCAGCCTTTGCAAGGCCCGCGCATCATTTATCTCGCAAGTGCGTACAGTTAAACGAAGGGCTAAGAAATTCAAGCGTTTCGAGCCGGTTCAGCCGCGATTTGAACGGGTGTGTCCACAGTATGACCCGGGCGTTGATCGGTGATGTCCAAGGCCCGGTTCAGTTGACAGGGAAACAGCTACCCCTCATACACCGCCGAGCCCTCGGTTTCCTGGGGGCGCCACATATTCCAGCCGCAAGCGGAGGATATCCGCAGTTCTGGTTGGCGATATCTGTCATTTAGTCAATAACATCAACAGGTAATGGGGCTTCCATGGCGCCGAATCTCGTCTCCATCTCAGGGTTCAAAGACCTCCATCAGGCGATGACCGTCGCCGCTGAGCAGGTGGAAGAGCGTCTGGGCGACTTGCTGCCCGCAACCGATGCGCCCGAGCAGCGGCTGATGGCCGCCATCAATCACGGCACACTCGAAGGCGGTAAGCGCCTACGCCCGTTTTTGGTGATGAGCAGCGCCGAGCTGTTTGCCGTTGACCGCGAATGTGCGCTTCGCGTCGCCTGCGCAGTTGAGATGATCCACAGCTACTCATTGGTCCATGATGACCTACCGGCCATGGATGACGCCGACACCCGCCGTGGTAAGCCAGCGGTGCACAAGGCGTTTGACGATGCGACCGCGATCCTCGCCGGTGATGCGCTGCTGACCCTAGCCTTTGAGGTATTGTCCGATCCGGCCACCCATGCCGATCCAAATGTGCGTTGTACGTTGGTCAGCGAGTTGGCGAAGGCCTCCGGTGCCCGTGGCATGGTCGGCGGCCAAATGCTCGACCTGATCGCAGAAACCCAGGAACTCGATCTGGGCCAAATCACCCGTCTGCAGCGGATGAAAACCGGCGATCTGATTGCCTTTGCCTGTCAGGCTGGTGCCATCCTCGGTCGTGCCTCGGCGCAGGATCGTCATGCGCTCCATGCCTATGCCCATGATCTTGGGTTGGCGTTCCAGATTGCCGATGATCTGCTGGATATTGAGGGTGATGCGGAAACGGTTGGTAAGCCAACCGGTCGTGATGAGGATGCCGGTAAGGCAACCTTCGTCTCAATCCTGGGGGCTGAACGTGCCCGGTCGCAAGCAACACTGTTGAGCGAGCAGGCGATCCAGCACCTGGGCCGGTTTGAGGGCAGCGCCGATATGATGCGCGAGATTGCCCGCTTCGTCGTTGAGCGCCGCAGCTAATCAGGCGCTAAGACGCCCGGTTTCCTGAAACCAGGCAATCGCATCCTTAAATGCATCAATGGCCGGGCGGGGCTGATAGCCCAGCTCACGCGCTGCGCGCGCGCTTGAGAAGAACATCTTCTTTCGTGCCATTTTCAGGCTGTCGCGGGTCATCATCGGTTCTGGCCCGCCGGGTAGCTTGGCGATCATTTCCATCATCGCCGCAACCGGCATCAAAGGTCCGATGGGCAGGCAGAACTTCGGTGCGGGCCGTCCTGTCAGTTCGGCAATGGCAGCGAAGATATCGCCCAAGCCCATATCGGTGCCGCCCAGCACATAGTGTCGACCAATCTCTCCCTTCTCATGGGCGAGAAGGTGACCAGCAGCCACATCCTCAACATGAACGACGTTCAACCCGGTATCGACATAGGCTGGCATCCGTCCAGCAGCCGCATCCAGCACCATCTTACCCGTTGGTGTTGGTTTGATGTCTCGCGGCCCAATGGGGGTGGAGGGGTTAACGATGACGGCTGGCAGGCCATCCTCTGCCACCATGGCGCGGACAACCTGTTCCGCCAGAAACTTTGAGCGTTTGTAGTCGCCGGTCATATCCGCCTCAGTAACCGGTGTCTCTTCATCACCGGGGCGGCCATCGCCAGGATTGCCAAGGGTTGCAACGCTGCTGGTATAGACGATGCGGCCGACGCCGACGGCCATGGCGGCGCGCATTAGGGCCTCGGTCCCATCCACATTGGTTCGGTACAAGGTCGAGGGGTTGCGGGCCCATAACCGATAGTCTGCGGCGACATGGAATAAGTCAGAGCATCCTGTGATCGCCTGCTTCAGGCTATCAGGGTCATTGAGATCGCCAATCGCCGTCTCAACTTCCAGCCCAGCCAGATTGGCTGATGGGCTCTCAGCGCGCCGCAGGACCCGAACCTGGTCGCCACGGGCAATGAGGGCCCGAAGCACAGCCGCGCCAACGAAACCAGTGGCACCGGTGACCAATGTTGTCATGGCTGTGGATCCTCGTTCTTTGCAGTGCCCTTTCTCTGCTTGCCAATATGCCGGGCCAGGGCCGCATCAATGCTTTGCTGTTGCTTACGCTTGGCCAGCCAGGCCATGGCGGCGGGTAAGAAGATCAGCGTCGTGAACAGGGTCGCCGCAATCGACAGGGTCAGTAGCAATCCCATGCTGGCGGTGCCCGGATGGGGTGATGTTGCCAACGTGCCGAAGGAGGCGACCGTTGTGATGGCACTCAGCGTAATCGCCCGGGGAGTTGTGGTTTGCTGAACTGACGTGAAACTCAGATCATCCTGGGCCTGCTTTTGCCGCCAGACCATGTGGATGCAGCTGCAAACACCAAGGGCGAAGAGCAGGGGCAGGGCGATGATGTTGGCGAAGTTGAGGGCCTGACCAGCCAGGGCTGCAACCGCAATGGCCAGAACCGCCGCCTGCACCAAGGGCAACAGTGCCAGCGTCACTGAGGTCAGGCTGCGTAGCACAACAACCAGCACGAGCGTTATGAGCGCAAGGG
Organism: Alphaproteobacteria bacterium SS10; assembly: GCA_019192455.1. Taxonomy (NCBI): domain Bacteria; kingdom Pseudomonadati; phylum Pseudomonadota; class Alphaproteobacteria; species Alphaproteobacteria bacterium SS10. Next base: position 1,542 of record JAHCML010000010.1, on the reverse strand, counting down.
TGATTAGGGTTGCCTGAACAAAGGCGCCAGCAATGGCATCGGAGGCTGCTGTAATGATTGCGGGGGTGCCGGTCGCCTCTGGCTCAATCGCGGCGACAGCCTCAGCAAAGGCGCGGATATCGGTGTTTGAGGCGATTGGCGTCGCTGGCAGAACATCCACCCGGTAACCGCCTTCTTTACCGCGCCAATCTCTCAAAATCTCAGCTGGTAGATCGTCTAGGGTTATCGGATTTGCATCCAGTGAGGCGCCAATCGCCGTTAGCTGCGGGTAGAGGAAGCGAGCCATTAGGTCATGTAAGGCCAGCAGCTCATCGCTACCAATGGATGCTGGTCTTGCTGCCTCCAATGCGGCCATTAAGCGATCAATCCCGGGCATTGGCCGTGGGATCGCGTTGAGGTTGCTTGATAACGCCAGCAGACCCTCACGCATCGAAGTGGTGGTGATGAGCGGGCCAGCCTCGCTGATCCCATCCAAGCTGGGCCCCAACAGGAAGCCCAGATCAAATAGCGCATCTAGGGCGGTATCTTGCTGTTCAGGAATGAAGCTTAAGGCGCTGATAACAATACCGATTTCATCAGATTGTGCAGCATCATCGGCAAACTCGCCAATCGCCTCTGGGCTCTCAGCAATCAGCTGTGCACGGTAGGGGGTAAGCAGCGGATCGGCCGCCAAGCGGTTGAATGTCTCAACCGACTGGCTCTCGGGGTCACGGAGGTTAAGCGGGTTTACATCAAAGCTGATCAGCACAGCTACGGGTAAGGCCACCAGTGTTAGCACCAGACAGGCGGCTACAATCTTGCCGGCCTGTTTCTCAAACCACGGCTCCCCTTGATTGCTGCTCGTACTCCCAATCTCAATCGCCGATGGGGCTGGGAAGAGGCTGAGTAGGGCGGGCAGTAGGGTGATTGTTCCTATGAACGCGACACCCATGCCAAGCGCCGCGATCTGTCCTAACTCAGCAAGGCCGCGATAGCTGGTGGGCAGGAATGAGAGGAAACCAATGATTGTGCAAAGCATGCAAAGGCTAAGCGGTATGCCGACACCCAATCGACCGCCAGCATGGATCAGCGCGTCTTCCTGATACTCCGCATGGGCCAAAGCCTCACGATATCGAAGGCTGTAATGGATGCCGAAATCGACGGCCAGCCCAACAAATAGAACCGCAAAGGCGACAGAGATGAGGTTGAGGCTACCGACCACAACTGCCGCCAGACCTGCCGTCATGACCAGACCGGTCACCAGCGTGAACAGTACCGATGCGATCAGGGTCAGGGACCGAAGGCCAAAGCCCAGGATCAAGGCGACGAGGACAAGGGAGATGACGCCCGCCCGGCCGGCGCCGATCACCACGGTTTCCATCTCTTCCAGCGCCAGGACGGGCTCACCGGTCAGGCTAACCGTCGCCGCTAAGGCACCGGCACCTGGCCCAATCTCTAGCTCCTCTACAATCTGGCGGATTTCAGTCACCGCCCGTTCAGCCGGCAGCAAGGCGCCCGGCTCCAAAACTGGGAAAAGGCTGATGACAGCGAGGTGCTCCTCGC
>JAHCML010000009.1 GCA_019192455.1 Alphaproteobacteria bacterium SS10 | reverse complement strand
GTTAAGGCAAGATCAACCAATGATGGGGTGACGATCCGCCCAGAATAGAAAGCGTCCCAGAACAGCAAGAACCCCTCCGCCGTCGCGACGGCCCCGCCATTGCCAATGAGGTTCCACCCAGGCGTTGGGCCACCCCAGCTTGCCTCGGCAATTGCCGATGGCTGGAACCAAGTGCGCCAGCTTCTGCCGCTCTTCATCGACAGCGCCGGATCGTAGGCGATTTGATAGCCCATGGCTGGCAGGTCATTGGCGGCCAGAACATGCTGATTGAGATAATCATCGAAGGACATACCGGCCTTCACCTCGACGATGGCCGCCAAGAGTGAGTAACCAGCGTTGGAGTAGAGATATTGTGCCCCCACCGGGTGGGCGAGCGGCGCTACCATCAACCGGTTTAGGAAGGCATCACGCCCCAAAACCTCTTCATCACTACCTGTAGACTCTACCAGACCGGATGAGTGGGTCAGTAGCTGGTGGATCGTGATATCCCGCTTATCCTCTGGCACGTTCGGCAACAACTCAGAGAGCGTGGTGTTGAGCATGAACTCACCCGCCTCAACCATGTGCAGGACAACGACCGCCGTCACAAATTTGGTTAGGGATCCAATATCCACCAGCGGGTCGACAGCGCTGACATGGGGGAAGGCTGACATTTCGACATCCATATGTCGCTCACCGTCAACCAACCCAGATCGCCCGATGATGATCGGCGCCGATTGCTGGGTCAGGGCCACCGCCTGCTGATGAAGCGGGTCGGCCTGTGCCGGTGCTGCTGTGAGACACAAGCCGATAAGCGCTATCGCCAGTTTCTTCATTTCGGTCCCCCTAAAGCGAGGTTCGCACCCTACCCCGCCTTCGCTGTTTCTTCACCGGCATAGCATCCCTGGGATGGTCGCGGCATGCGCGGCGTTCGGGTGCTGGCCCGGTAGTCATTGATCACATCGCATGGGGTGTAGTGGCGCTCAATCTCATGCAAATCATCATCGCTAAGTTTGGTGTCCATGGCGGCGACGGCCTGATCAATCTGCGCCACACTATCGGCCCCTACAAGCATGGCCGAAATCTCTGACTTACGGAGGACCCAGGCCTGGGCGATTTGCGCCGCCGGGACACCATGATTGGCGCCCACCTTGGCCACCGCCTGTGAGATGTCGAGCGAGGTTTGGTCGTTATACATCTGGGCGGTAAAGAAGTCGGTGGTGTTCCGAACCGAGGTGGCGTCATTCGCCAACAGGCCCCGGGCCAGCGGGCTGAATACCGACACGCCGATGCCCTGATCCATGCAAAGCGGGATCATCTCCCGCTCCTCCTCCCGGTAGGCGCAGTTGAGCTGAAGCTGCATGTTGATCGGCTTGGTCCAGCCATAGCGCTCACAGACATTGAGGATCTTGGCAAACTGCCAGGCATACATGGTCGAGGCGCCGATATACCGGGCCTTACCCATGCGCACCACATCGTTCAGCGCCTCCATCGTCTCCTCAACCGGGGTCTCGGTATCGAAGAAATGCATCATGTAGATATCGGCGTACTCCATCTGCATCCGGGATAGGGACCCATCAATGGCGTCAAACACATGCTTGCGCGACAGGCCAACCGAATTCACATCCCGGCCGATCTGATAGCCAAGCTTGGTCGTGATCACGAGCTCATCCCGCTTCGCGACCCGGCGCAGGACGTTGCAGACCGCGGCCTCCCCCTCACCGGTGGAGTAGAAATCGGCGAGATCGATGAAATTGATCCCCTGCTCCAACGCATGGGTGATCAGCGGTTCACTCTCCCGCTCATCAAAGATCCAGGGCTTCCAGTTTTTGGAGCCCATATTCATCGTGCCAAGGCAGAGCCGGGACACCTTCAGACCAGAATTTCCAAGACGATTATATTCCATGACGCGCCCTCTTAATTGATGCTGGCGGATATGCGGGATGAGTGATCAGGCATCGCCGTAAGCGACCCAGATACCCTTGGTTTTCGTGTATGAGCTAAGGGAGTGGATGGCCATTTCCTTGCCCCAACCACTCTCCTTAAAACCGCCAAACGGGCTGGAGAGGCCGTAGCAGCCATACCGGTTGATGAAGATCATCCCGGCATCAAGGCGATCAGCCATCCGATGGGCGGTGCTGAGATCGGCGGTGTAGAGACCAGCGGCCAGGCCATAGGCGCTGTCATTGGCGAGCGCTAGCGCCTCATCCGCATCCTCGAACGCGGTGCAGGACAGGACCGGGCCAAAGATCTCCTCCTGCGCGATGCGGGCATCCCGCGGCACGTTTGAGAAGATGGTCGGGCGGATGAAGAAGCCATCGGCATTGGCGCTCTCTTGATCCGCTGACCCACCGGTGACCAGCTCGGCCTCGCCCTTGCCGATCTCGATATAGTCCATGATCCGTTTGAACTGCGCGGCGTTACATTGCGGGCCCTGGTCAGAGGCTGGGTCCAGCGGGTCGCCGCAGCGGATCGCCGCCGCCTTTTCAATCAACGCATCCAGCACCCGGTCATAGATGCCGCGTTGGATCAGGAACCGCGTCGGCTCTGAGCATTTCTCCCCCTTATGGGAGAACATGACATTGAAGGCGCGGTCGATGGCGGCATCCAAATCCGGCGTGTCGTCAAAGAAGATACAAGGCGACTTGCCACCCAGCTCGAGCGTCACGGCCTTCAGGTTCGATTGCCCGGAATTTTGCACGATGCGGCGGCCCACATTGGTGCTACCGGTGAAGGAAACCTTGTGCACATCGCGGCTGATGGTGAGGCGGTCGGCCACTGGCCCATCGCACACCACTAGGTTCAACAGGCCGGGCGGTAGGTCGAGCTCGCGGTCAATCAGCTCAAACAGGAATAGGGTCGCAAGCGGTGTGTATTCCGATGGTTTCATCACCACCGTGTTGCCCATGGCCAGCGCTGGCGCGATCTTCAAACTGGCCTGGTAGAGCGGGAAATTCCAGGGCGCGATCAGGGCGCAAACGCCCACCGGCTCCTTCGAGGTGAAGTTCAGGAACCCGGTTTCGACCGGTGAAACCTCGCCGTAAAACTTGTCGGTCCACCCGGCGTAATACTCAAAGATATCGGCGCAGGTCGGGATGTCATCCACTATTGCCTCGGATAGCAGCTTGCCATTGGGCAGGCTCTCAAACAGGGCAAGACGCTCGGTATTCTCCCGGATCAGCCGGGCGATGGCGTTGAGTGCATCCGCCCGTTCCTTCCGCGTGGTTTGCCGGGACCAAACCCCGCTCGAATGGCAAGCATGGGCGGCGGCAATCGCCTCATCCACCTGGCCCGCCGTGGCAAAGCGATAATCGGCCAGTACCGACCCGTTGGCCGGGTTGGTCACCTGCCAGTCATCACCGGCACCATCGACCCAAGCGCCATTGATATACTGTCGCTTCTTCTCGCCGAGCCAGGTCTCAGCCCAACTCATCTCAGCGTTACTCGTCATCATCTAGTCCTTGTTACGCCCGGGCCAGGCTGGCCCGGATTATCGGAAGGGGTTTGGGCTAACTGCCCGGCTTATTGTTCTTGTCGTTGTTGGTCTTATCGGCGGTATCGCGCTGCCAGATTTGCAGGACGGCACCGAGGTCACCGGCGGCCTGCTTTGCCACGCTGGCGGCGTAGCGATAGCCAAACATCCGTTTGATGTTCATCAGGCTCGGCACCAGGCTATTGGCGTTTTGGGCGTTGCGGTCGGCATTCATCTGCATGCCCTGCACGCATTGCCGGCGCAGGGAATAGGTCGCGCTATAAAGCAGGTCGATCATGTCGAGCAGCGCCACAATCAATACCATTGACCAGGGGTTGTAATCCAGCTCGCCATGATCCTGGGTCATGCGGATCGTCTCGCCCCGCCCGCAGACCATCATCGCGCATTGGATGACGAATTCCGGCACGGCCGGGTTGGTCTTCCCCGGGATGGCGGACGACCCGGCCATGACCGATGGCAGGGTAATCTCAGACAGCCCAGCGCTGGGGCCCGAGGCCATGAGACGGAGGTCCTTACAAAACCGGATCAGCGATCGCGCCACCTGATCGAGGGAGGAAGAGAGGTTCTGCAGCGGGTCCTGCGCTTGGGAGGCGGCGAAGAGGTTCTCGGTCCGGCTGATATCACCTGAGAGGCCGGCCTCAACCAAGGTGTAGTTGAGATGCGCCATGATGTTCTCAACATAGGCCGGGCTGCAATCATCGCTCCGGCCAACCACATTGCCGCCGAGGTTCAGCTTCGCCAGGCGGCTGGCATCCTGCTGCGCCCGACCGGTTAGGTTGATCAGGTTGAAGGCAACGCCGTCGAAATAGTCCTGGGCGCTGATATCAATCGCATCCTGAAGGCAGGTGCGGGCAATCTTGCGCACCGATGACACCTCAGCGCCGAATTTGGAGAGGTCATCCACCAGGCCGCGCAACTCCGCCTCCAACGCCAAAAAGGCCGTGCGCGCCGCAATGTGGCTGGCGGTTGAGAGGCAGTCGGTGGTGGATTGGTTGAGGTTCACATGATCGATCGGCTGCACCGGGTCCTTGGCCGCAATCGGGGCGTCCAGAAACCCGGTATTGGCAAGGTTCGCCAGCACCTCATTCACGTNCATGTTGGTCGCGATACCGCCCCCGCCATGGAAGGCATGAACCGGGAAGGTTTCGGGCAGCCGATGCTCAAGCAGCGTTTGGGCGGCGGCGATGATCGCATCGCCGTGGTGCCGCTCTAACTCACCGATGGCCACATTGGTCCGGGCGGCGGCGATCTTGATGAACAACATCGCATCGATCAGCCGGGGATAGGCGCAGAGCCGATTGGCGCCATAGACGGAGAACAGATCAACCGCACGTTGGGTTTGGGCGCCGAAAGCCGCATGGCTCGGCACGTAAATCATGCCGATATCATCGGTTTCCACTCGGTATGAAGCATCAGTTTCTTTCATGACGTCATCGCAACATTGCCGATCAAACCTCAGCGTCGCTGGTATTTCCGCCATTTTCAAATTACAAAATCCTGGGGTCATTCATTTAAGTTATGACCTAGCCATGATTGCAGGAGCTGAGTTTGATGAGCGCCACCGGCACAACAGAGCCCACAGGGGCAGGCCAATCAGCAGGCCAATCAGCACCACCCCAACAGGCACCGCCACCCAGCCTGACCTCACTCCGCGCTTTCTCCGCCGTGGGGCAGTGCCAAAGCTTTACCAAGGCAGCACAACAGCTAGGCGTGACCCAGAGTGCGATCAGCCGCCAGATCAAGCTGTTGGAGGAGGCGCTGGACATCACCCTGTTCCACCGGATCGGCAACAGCATCTCCCTAACGCCGGAGGGGGCGAGCCTGCACCAGCGGGTATTTGAGACCTTCGGCCTGTTGGATGAGGCAGTGGCCGAAACCCGCGCCATTTCAGCCCGGCAGCGGATCAACCTGCTGGCCCCACCCACCTTCGCCGCGCGCTGGCTGACCCGGCGCCTGCATTCGTTTAGGGAGCGGTTCCCCGCCTATGATCTGGCGGTCTATACAAGGCCCCATGGCGATATCCGGATGGATTGCAGCGTGCGCTTCGGCATCGGGGCGGAGCGGGCGGGGCAAAGCACCCAGCTGCTGATCGAGCAGCATATGGCGGTTTGCGCGCCCAGCTTGCGCGACGATCCAAAGGCCATGGCCGATAGCTGCCTGTTCCATGTGCTGGATGAGGAGGAGCGCCTGCCACTCTGGGATGATTGGTTCGCGGTGTCGGGCCAGGCGCGGGGCGACTTCCCCGAAACCTCCCTCGATTTCGCCACGCTAGAAATGGCGATAGAGGCGGCCAAGAACGGCGCCGGCCTCGCCATCGTTGACCGCCACATGATCGAATACGAACTGGCCGCCGGCAGCCTGGTCCCCATCGACCAAACCGTGGTCACCGGGCCCAGAGGCTACTGGCTAGAAATCTCGAGCGAACAACAAGCGCGGACCAGGTCCGTGCAGTTTGTGAACTGGCTGCGGTCTGAGTGAGGGGAGGCGCTGAAGCCATAAGACTGAACCTAAAGAAAGGCCCGATATCTGATGGCAACACCACATGAAATAAATCCGCACCAGAGACACTATCGGTCATTCTCCCGCAGAAGACAGGATCTCGACTGAATAATACTGAGGATCGTCCAAAAGTAAGCGAAACACCTTCTTTGATTCTCTATCCAAATAGATATTATTTAACATCCATTCAGCACCCTCTCGGGCGAGATAATCATCCGGACTCTTACCGATATGATGAAATAGTAAATTCAAAAACGAATTTCTAAAAAAAGGTATTTCACAATTTACAGTATTTGGAACCTTAGTGGACAAAATATCATTTACATCAGTATATGTTACATCCATATAATCCCTAATCTGATTAATATTGTCAAATTTAGGAAAATATGATTTTTGCGGAAAATAAAACTCTCTAATTTGATATAGAGGATTATTTCTCAAAAGGTCTCCATATGTTTCGTATCCATCTGCGCCAGGATCTGACTCTGGAAAATACTGTCCAATTTTCCAATCCAAGCCTATCGATAGGCTTCGAATTAACTGGCTAAGGTAGCAAAAAATCACAAAGTCATCTGTGCCAAAGTTATATGAGATCATTCCATATCTAACATCCGGATGCCCCATATTATCAATTTTTGATATATAGTACTTATAATCTCTTACAGAGATAATCTCTGATAGCTCTTCAATATAATCTGATTTAAATTTTATAAATTCTTCAAAATTTTCTTCAATAATTTTATATCCATCAAATATTTTATGGCCAAATCGATCTACTTTATGGCCATTTAAAACCAGGCACGCCTTCATATATTTTTCTAAGGACTGTGCTGCATTCCAGTAAAACTCCCCATGATAACCCGCAAGCGCAGATATCTTTGCCAAGATATAATTGGTATCTGCTTGCGAGACAAAGTGATTGTAAGCAAAAACACTTTGAAAATGTTGTATAGATTCAAACTGCATTAAGTACTAGGCCGTCTCAGCAAACAGTTCCCGACCAATCAGCATGCGTCGGATCTCCGACGTGCCCGCGCCGATTTCGTAGAGTTTGGCGTCGCGGAGGAGGCGGCCGGTTGGGTATTCGTTGATATAGCCGTTGCCGCCCAGGCATTGGATTGCCTCTAGGGCCATCCAGGTGGCCTTTTCAGCGGCGTAGAGGATGGCGCCGGCGGCGTCCTTACGGGTGATCTCACCTCGGTCAATAGCCTTGCCCACCATATAGACATAGGCCTTGGCCGTGTTCATGGTCACATACATATCGGCGAGCTTGCCCTGCATCAGCTGGAAGGTGCCGATCGGTTTGCCGAATTGCTCGCGCTCATGCACGTAAGGGATCACGATATCCATGCAGGCCTGCATGATGCCGAGCGGCCCGGCGGCCAGCACCGCGCGTTCGTAATCCAGTCCGGACATCAAGACGGCAACCCCGCCGCCCTCGGTGCCGAGGATATTCTCCTCTGGCACTTCACAGTCCTGGAACACGAGTTCGCCGGTGTGGGACCCACGCATGCCGAGCTTGTCCAGCTTCTGCGCGCAGGAGAAGCCCTTAAACCCCTTCTCAATGATAAAGGCGGTGATGCCGCGTGACCCGGCGCTCGGGTCCGTCTTGGCATAGACGACCAGCGTCTCGGCATCCGGGCCGTTGGTGATCCACATCTTGGAGCCGTTGAGGATATAGCGGTCGCCCTTCTTCTCCGCCTTCAGCTTCATCGACACCACATCGGAACCGGCACCCGGCTCCGACATCGCGAGTGCCCCCACATGCTCGCCAGAGATCAGTTTGGGGAGGTAGCGGGCCCGCTGCTCATCATTGCCGTTCAGGCGGATTTGGTTCACGCAGAGATTGGAATGGGCGCCGTAGCTTAGGCCGACGGAAGCCGAGGCGCGGGAGATTTCCTCCATCGCCACCATATGCTCAACATAGCCCATACCGGCACCGCCGAGCTCTTCCTCAACCGTGACACCGTGCAGGCCCATGGCCCCCATCTTCTGCCAAAGATCGGCGGGGAAGACATCGGTGCGGTCGATCTCCTCCGCCCGGGGCGCAATCTCAGCCGCCGCGAAATCGGCCACGCTATCGCGCAGCATGTCGGCGGTCTCTCCCAAATCGAGATTAAACGGGCGTGGCGCGTTGGCGAGCATGGGTGGTTTCCTCAAGGTTATTCTTTATGGGGCCAGCGATGATGCAAGCTGGCCGATCTGTTGCCGCCTATATACCGCGTGCGGGGCTAGGCCGCCAAGGTTACTGGTGTCACGGGCTTGCCGACCCGCAGCGGGGGATTGGTGCTTTCGACAGAGGGGCGTAGGCCAAGGGCTAGACATCACTGATACATCGCTTCGCCGGTACCTTTTATCGTCAGGCTCCCCTCCCCAGGAGACTTAATATGGCCCCCAAGGCTGGACTTCCCCTCACCCTTCTTGCTGCGGCTGGCATGGTCGTTGCCCCGGCTTCCGTTTTTGCCAGCGGCCCTGACACGCAAACGCCAACCCATGAGATAACGGCCGAGGCACCGGTGGCGTACCCAACGATCCACCCCGACCTGCTGAAAACTGAGGCTGAGAACGATCCCGCAGCCCAGCGTGAAATCATCGATTACGCCGCCGGCCCGCTACCGGTTTCCAATCAACGGTTGGAGGCCATGGGTATGGATGAAACCGCGGCCAAGATCATTTCGGAGAACCGGAATGAGGGGCATGTGCTAGGGGCGGCTGATGCCCAGCCTGGCGGCCAGACAGCGGCTGAATGGTGGAAAGATGTGGAGCCAGGCCTGATTGAGGCGCGCAAGACCTCCATCCGCAGTGGGTTGATCGGTGCAGCGGCCATCGGGCTTATCATTGGGCTCGTTACCAGTGGCCCGGCCCTCGCCAGCGCTGGCCCCGGACGCCGCTATTAACCCGGCCTACGGCACCAGAAATTGTACATCGCGAGGAAGGTGTCGGGGTTGGCCTGCTCAAACCTGTGCCAGTTCTCAAGCGACAGCATATTTGGGTCATCGGGGAAGCTTGCCCGGTACTGGTCCCGCACTGCCTGATTGGGTAGGGAGAAGCCCATAAACTCCAACCCTTCCGCCGGCAGCATGTCGGCGATCATGGGGATTGTGTAGCGATGCTCTTGCCGGTGAAACAGCAGATCCCGAAAACCTGAGAGGGTGTAGAAATCCGCGATCAGGCTGACCTGCTTTGCCGCCTCACTCTGATCGGCCAATAGGCGCTGCCGCAACTGACGTAGAGTTACGGGATCGGCCAAATCCTGATCCTGCCCATAGGCGTCACGAAGTGTACGAATATGCCGACGGGCGGTTTCGCTATAGAGGCCCAGCCGCAGCCAACCACCTGGCCTCAAACATGCGGTCAGGGCGGCAAGCCCCGCCGCCGGATCCTCCATATGGTGGATCACACCTGAGGATTGGATGAGGTCATAGAGCGCGTCCAGATTGGGCAACTCAAGGATATCGCCCTGGAACAGGTTGAGGCGATCACCCACCCCATACCGTTCAGCCATCATGGCGGCATAACCCAGGCTCGCACGACTTAAATCCATGGCATCAATGGCCTTATCACGCAGCAGCATCAACAGTTGCAGGGGCTGCTGGCCAGTGCCACAGCCGGCGATCAGAATCTGATCAATCGGCGCTGATGCCCCCTCGGGCTCATAGCCCAAATCATGGGTCAGATAGAGCTCGGTATTGATTGCAGGCAGCGATGGCAGGCGCGACCAGCGCGGATAGGGGTTCTCTTCATAATGTTGGCCCACATCGACGGATACCTGCCCCTGAAGCTCGCCCCGTTGCGCGATCCCCTCGGCCTTTTGCCGCTGGTCGGTTGGGCGTTTGATGTGTCAGTCGAACAAGGTGGGGGAGACACCAAGGGCCAACAACGCCGCCTCATGGTTAAGCGCCATTGCCTTGGTTTCTGGCCAGTCCGTCAGCGGCCCATAGCAAGCAGCCAGCATCAGCGTGGGCAGCATTTCAGCACTGGGCGGTGATGCCAGTGACTTGATGGCGGGCACCAGGGCGTCCATGGCGCCATCCTCAATCATCCAGGCATATTCGGTCATCGCCCCATGGACCGCCATCGCATTCAAGATCGGCAGCAGCAGGCCCCAATGCTCATCCCCCAAGACGCGCGCACCGGTCCAATCCAACAGCAGGCCCTGTCGGAGGGCAGTCAGCAGCCGCTCACCATGGCTATTGGTAATTGGGCGCAGCGTCAGCAGACTGGTCAATAGTGGTGAGGACACCAGGCGCCTTAGCGTGGGGTTAGCCAGAAACCAAAGGCTGCGCCCCGTTGGATCGGTGGCCATCGCCTGATCAATCAGGCCAACGATCCCGGTGTTGAACAGCAGCGAGAGCGCAAAATTGCCAACCTGATCAAGATCGGCGTTTTGCTGGGCGAGGCAAAACACCAGCACCTGCTCAACCCGGCCAAAGCTGGCCTCATCCGTCAGCGGCTGCTGGACCAGCGCGGCCAGGAACCGATCCACCGCATCGGCCCATTCAGGCGTGGCGGGGTTGAGCGCGCTGGGACCGTGGAGTTGGTCAGCCAGGTCAAACAGGGACATGGGGCTAGGGGGCCGATTGGTCGAGGGATAGCCAACCAGACCGGTATACCGTCACCGCGCCGATCAAGGCCAGTCGCTTTACCCGGTTACCTTTGGGTTCAGGGATTAGGGCCTAGGGCCAGTCCGCGGACCCGATTGGGACGGGCTGGGTCCTTCATCCTCACTGCGGCGACGACGGGCGGGTTGGTTGCCATCGATATTGCCAACCATCAGGGCGCGCCCCATGCCGACCAGACCGGCGATTAGGATACCGCCGCCAATGGCATCGGCGAGGCGTTGGTCCGCCACATGCTCTTTGATCTTACCCTCGGCCTGTTGCCACCACTCTGCTGGGTCCTGGCCCTCTGCGGCCCCTGGTAGGTCACCATTATTGCGCAGGGCCGTTAGGGCATGGGCAGCACGGCGGCTCAGCCCCATACCATCAAAGCTGGGATCAGCAATGGCATGGCCCTTGGCCGCGGCTCCAATGATCTGGCGCTGGGCCTTGATGTCACCGATAACCGCATCATCGAGCAGATCATGGTCGATCAGCGCGCCTTGGGATATCTGGGCTGGTGGCTGCTCGTAAGAGATGTCCTGTGCATTGGCAGCCAATGGTGGACCCATGGTCATGGCGGTCACGGCGGCCGTCAGAAGCCGGTTCTTCCACCGCGTTGAGGGGTTGGTTGAGGGGGTGCTAGCTGAACGTGACCTCATGGGGTTGGGCCACCCATGGTTGCGTCGATGCGCTGGTCGTTGGCTGGCCCTTGGCCATTCTTACGACGGCGATAGGCGCTAAGGGCCGCACTGCCGCCAACCATTAGGGCAAAGCCACCGGCCAGGGCACCAGCCAGTTGGAATGGCAGGGCACGTTCAGCCCGGTATTCGGCCATCTTCTCAAAGATCTTCGGCTCGGTCTCGCGCCACCAATCGGCCGGGGATTGCCCATCCTTTGCACCGGGCAGCTCGCCCGAGTTACGGGCGCGGGTCAGGGTGTAGGCCGCATCCGTGGTCAGGACCAAATCAAACTTCGTGTTGCCAATCGCATAGCCGCGGGCCGCGTCATCAATCGCCGCCTTCTGCATCTTACGATTGCCAATCATCCCCTCATCAAGAAGCTCTGGTGAGATTTCAGGGTAGTTATCGGTTGGGATGGCCTGCACCTCCTGGCTCGCCTGAAACGGCCAAATGCTTGCCTGTGGCTGGGCCTGTGCCTCTGCTGGTCCAGCCATGGTGAGGGCCGCGGTTGCGGCGACTAAAAGTGTTTGCTTCCAACCGGTAGACATTGTTGAAACCCTTTGAATTATCTCTCTTTGTGTATGGGCTATTGTATATCATATGTGAACGAAAGAGCCTGATTGTCATTTTATTGTAAAATAATATGAACCAATAAAATGATGCCTGAGGCCATTGTTTTACGGCGTCATGCCGCCGAAACGCTGGCGTAGCCGCTCCTCACCCGTGGCTTGTGGGCCATCCTTGCGACGACGGATGGCACCGGCGGCCGCACCGCCCACCATTGTCAGCGCCATTAGACCAGCCAGACCACCGGCAACCTGCAGGGGCAAGTCCCGCTGGGCCTTGTACTCGGCCATCTTCTCAAACAGCACGGGCTCGGCGCGTTGCCACCAATCGCCAGCAGCCTCACCCTCTAGCGCGCGCGGCAGTTCACCATGGTTATTAGCCCGGGTCAGGGCGCCAGCAGCCTCGGTGGTGAAACCACGGTCCAGATACTGACCCATGATCGCGTGGCGCGGCATGAGGGAGGCAACCAGCTCTTCTTGAATGTCGGGGCGGTCGACGGCCCAGTCATCCAGCAGGTCGGGATGTACCCGCACCGCGGTCTGCGCGTGGGCCTGTGCTGGCGCTTCAACGGTTTGAGTGACCGCAGCCGTTTGGGTGGGCTGCTGGGCATCCGGCCCGCTGGCGAGTGCCGAACCACCAAAGGTTAGACCGGCAATGGCTGCGAGGGCGATAGGCCCTTTACGAAACTTAGACATGGAAAACTCCTTCAAATGAAAATGCTGTTGGCTTGAGGGCTCGGCGTTATGGGCTGCGCTTAGGCCCGGATGGGGCGGCCGTTTCTGCCGTTTTGTCCTTGCGGCGACGGCGGATCTTCCAGGCTGCCAAACCGCCCGCGCCGGCAACACCGATGGTGCCCAAAACCGCAAGTGAGCGGTTCCGCTCTCGGGTGCGATAGTCATCCATGATCTGCTCAAGCTGCGGCTGGGTGTCTTTCCACCACTCTCGATCCGTCTCGTTGAGCTTCAAGAACAGGTCACCACGATTGCGGGCCTCGGCGAAGGCACTGGCCGCAGCGCTGTTCAGGCCCAGCTCATCCAAAGTGCGGCGGCTAACCGGGTAGTGATTGGCCAGCTCGGTCATGATCCGGTCATGGGCTTTGGGGTGGTCGACCACCGCCGGGTCCAACCATTCAGCCCGAATGTCATAGGTTTCAGTTGCAGCCTCGTTTTGGGCAGCTGCGGGGTTTCCAACGGCACTAGCTGCGGCCAGTGCCAATGCTTTTGTCCAAACGCGTCCAGTCATCGATTTACCCTTAAAAGAACAATTGGTTGTCGGTTTGTGTCGTGCTCGCAGCCCCTGCCTTCCATGGCTGAAGCCAGGCAGTCGCGCGATATGCCGAAGGGCACCCGGTGTTCCCGGATGCCGCTTTCAGCGCTCAAATGTTTGGTTTGATTGTGTGGGACCGACCCAGAAGCCAGTGCTTAAGGGTTGAGGGCTACCCGCGCGTCCCAAAACGCGGGATCGTGGACAACGGTTCTCGCGGCGCCTCAAGCGAACCCGCTTCAGGCGTTGTGTGGCATGGCAAATGGTCGGCCTGTGCCAACCCTAAATTCCAGAACGTAGCCATCGTGTTGGACCTTATAAAAGCTCGCGTATGAACTTCTGGTTGCGCGAGAATTTATCCGTTGTCGATTGTTTACTGGTGATTAATGAAAGTGGCCATGTGAATGCAACATGTTTCTTTTTGGTAATTAATATAAGGGTTTACTGATACGGGGCGGTGTTGACCTGGGCGGCAGTTCTGAGCACAGTCGCTCCCCACAGATAAGGAAGACCGCAACCCCAACGAAGCGGCCCGTTTGACCGAGGAAACATGACCATGACCAGCGCTAACCAAGCGACCCCTGCAGCCCCGATCTTGCCGGGCCAGATGATGCAGATGCCGTTACTTATCAGCAGCATCCTGCAACATGCCGAACGGGTGAGCCCAAACACGCTGATCACCACCCGCACGGTGGAGGGTCCGTTCCATCAATATAGCTACCGCGATGCCGCCCAGCGGATCCGTAAGCTGGCCAACACGCTGATTGAGATGGGCATTAAGCCAGGCGACCGGATTGCGACCCTGGCCTGGAACACCTACCGGCATTTTGAGCTGTACTACGCTATCTCTGGCATCGGCGCGGTGCTGCACACGATTAACCCACGCCTTCACCCGGAACAGATCGCCTATATCGTCAACCATGCCGAAGACCGCATCCTGTTCTTCGACCTGACCTTTACCCCGATCATTGAGGGGGTTCAGGACCACCTGAAGACGGTGGAGCATTTCGTGGCGATGACCGATGACGGCCATGCACCGGATGCGAAGATCCGCGACCTGTCCATCTATGAGACGATGATCGCGCCTGCGAGTGATCAGTTCGACTGGCCGCAGTTTGATGAGAATACGGCGTCTTCCCTCTGCTACACCTCGGGCACGACCGGCAATCCGAAGGGTGTGCTCTATTCCCACCGCTCCACCGTGCTGCACGCCATGGCGGCCAATATGGGCAATGCCTGCGCCTTCACCGCCCGCGATGCGGTGATGCCGATTGTGCCGATGTTCCATGTGAATGCCTGGGGCACCCCCTATGCCGCACCAATGGCCGGGGCACAGCTGGTCATGCCCGGCCCGGGCCTGGACGGCAAAAACCTGCATGAGTTGATTGAGCGGACCGACACCTCCGTCATCTTAGGCGTGCCGACCGTCATGCTAGGCCTGCTTAACCACCTGCAAGAGAGTGGTGGCCGGGTTGATTGCCTAGATCGCCTGGTGGTCGGCGGCTCCGCCGTGCCGCAGGCACAGATTGAGGCGTATGAGGGCACCTATGATGTAAAGGTCGTCCATGCCTGGGGCATGACCGAGTTGAGCCCACTCGGCAGTTTCGTCGTAATGCAGCGGGAGTTTGACGACCTGGCAGCGGATGAGCAGATGCGCATCAAGCTGAAGCAGGGCAAATGCATGTTCGGCGTTGAAATGCGCGCCGTCGACGATGACGGCAATGAGCTGCCCGCCGATGGCGAGAGCGCAGGCCACCTGCAGATCCGAAGCCCCTGGTCGACCAATGGCTATTTCAAAGGGAAAGGGCAATCAGCTTTTACCGAGGATGGCTGGTTCACCACCGGCGATGTGGCCAATCTGGACGAATTCGGCTTCATGGCCATCACCGACCGGTCTAAGGATGTGATCAAATCGGGCGGTGAGTGGATCAGCTCAATCGATCTGGAAAACGCCGCCGTCTCCCACCCCGGCGTGGCGATGGCAGCAGTAATCGCGATCCCGCATCCAAAATGGGATGAGCGGCCGCTGCTGGTGGTGGTCAAGGCCCCTGGCCAAGACCCCTCACCGGAAGAGATCCTCGAATTCCTAAAACCAAAGGTCGCCAAATGGTGGCTGCCCGACGCGGTGGAGTTCGTCGATGAAATCCCTTTGGGCGCTACTGGCAAAATCCTGAAAACCGCCCTGCGCGATCAGTTCGCCGGCTATCAGCTCGCCGCCGAGTAGGCGGGCGCTGGAAAGCGGTCCAAGAAACGCTCAGCCCGGGGCATGGCATCATGCAGAAATTGCCCCGGCTCCCGAAGCCATAGGCCGTCATAGGTTTTGGACTTCGCCTCACTGACCAACACATCAGTCGGCAGGGGCACCAGGCGGCATGACCAGCCTGGCCAATACCGCTGCGCCTTAGCTGTAAAGTGGTTCAGAAGGCGGTCCGCATCGACATAGCCGTGGTAGTCAAAGGCCTGTCCGGCCTGATCCCGTACAAAGATATGATTGCCGGTATGGCCCTCAGACGGCCTAACCCAAACAGCACCAAATCCGGCCGACGAATATCGGGTTAGAAACGCATAGGCCAGGATGTGGCAGGCACCGGCGGCGAAGAACACGCGGTCAGGTAAGGCCCAACGGCGAACCGGGTCACTCTTAATCCCTGGGGCAAGCTTATACATCGCCGCTACCCGGCTGGCTTACGGCACCAGAAATTGTACATGGCCGCGAACATGGTTGGATTGGCCTGCTCAACCTGGTGCCAACGGTCCAGATCGGCCATCTGCTCATCATCCGGAAACATGGTGCGGTAGGGTTGGCGCTGGACGGGATCGGCAAAGCTCATGCCCAAGAACTCAAGCCCTTGGTCGGCAAGCAACTGGGCAATCCCAGGCAGGTCAAACTGATGCTCTTGCCGGTGGAATAGAAGGTCGCGAAAACCGGAGAGGGAATAGAGATCCGTGGTCCATCGCACCCGGGCCACATCCTCCCCACCATCCATTAATATCTGTCGGCGCAGGTCACGAAGATCGGCGGCGCTGTCCGGATCGCGGCCATCACCAAACCGGGCGCGGAGGCTATTAATCGCCGAGCGACCAGTACGGCTATAGAAACCCAACTGCAAAAGGCCGTCGGGTCGAAGCGTGGTGGCAACGGAGGCGAGACCAGCCGCCGGGTCGGCCATGTGATGCAGCACGCCAATCGACTCCGCCACATCATAGGAGCCGGGCTCAACATGGTCTGCAAGGGCCAGAATATCACCCTGGGCGAAGGTTAAGCGCGGCTGCAGCCCCAACCGCTCGGCCATCATCGCGGCATAGCCGAGGCTCTGACGGCTAAGGTCCACCGCATCGATGCTGGCCTCTGGAATGATTGAGGCAACAGCCAGGGCCTGCCGACCGGTACCGCACCCCGCGATTAAGATGCGGGGCTGGGCCCTACCGCCGACATCGAGCGGGCGGCCAAGTTGGTGGGAGATATAGCCAGCCAACCCCAATGGCGGGATCAAACCAAGCCGCGACCATCGTGGGTAGGGGTTCTGCTCATACTGCTCTGCCACCGCTTTTGAGATGGCATCGCTGACCTCCGTCATCACCGGGATAGCTTCGGCATGGCGCTGCCAGGCTCTTGGTTCATCCCAGTGGAGGCCAATCAACCGCTCATCAAACCCATCATCGATAAGGTCTTCCCGTGCCTCATCATCGGAAAGCAGCTTCTCCCAGCTCTCAAGACTGAATAACGGCTGGTAACTGGCGATGAGTAATAGCCGCACGGCGAGCAGATCATCATCAACGTCAATATCATTGATGAGTTGCTGAACCTGCTCTTGCTCCCGGCCATCCAGGGCCCAGGCATACTCGGTCAGCAACCCCTGCGCCGCGATCGCATTCATCAACGGTAGCAGCATGTCCCACTGAAATGACGGCAGGTCGCCGGCGATAAACGCCCCGGCCAACCTGGCCCTGACAGTGGTCAGCACAGCCTCCAACACACCATCATAGAGCGCCCCAGCGAACAGGAGTTCGTGCAGCGCGGGCTGCGCCAAAAGCTTGCGGCAGGTGGGGTCGGTTAGGAACCAAAGGGTCTCAGCGCCCGGATCCTCGGCACCCAGCCCCAGCATATGGGCCTGCTGTTCAGAATTGGCCAAGAGCGCCAGCGCTAAGGAGTAGACCGTCTGCCGGGTAACGCCAGGTGCCGCGAGCGCTGCCGCCAAGCATTCCATGATCACCGGCGGTACGTCATCGCTTGCCTGGGCTGCCTCACGACAATTGGCGACGAGCTGATACAGCAGCTCATGCCAGGCCGGGCTATCGACCGCTGGATCACCAGAGAGAAGCTTTGCCGCTGTATCTAGGGGCCAAGGGCTGGACATGCTGACGGGCGCGGGATGAAACGGGGAATGACCGCCAAACCCTAGGCCTAGAAGCGCAGAAACGGAAGCAATTGGCGCAGTAGCAGGAGCATGCCCATTAGGGAGTTGCTGACATAGGTCATCGCCGCAGCGGTCAGCAGCTCGCGGGCCTGGGGCATATCCGCCTCGCCCAGGAACTGGCCACGATCCAAGATCGGCAGTGCCCGACCAAAGCTGGCATCAAATTCCACCGGCAAGGTGATCAGCCGGGTGGCAGCTGATAGGGCGACCGCAGCCAAAAACATCAAACCCATGCCAATCGGCAGGCCCGGCGCCTTGAGCAGCGGACCCGCGATGAGTGAGATGCTCCAAACGATCATCGAGATCTGAACCGCGAGGTTGCTGATCCGGACCAAGGGTTGGCGGATATTAAAGGCCCAATAGCCATCGCGGTGCTGTAGCGCGTGGCCAACCTCATGGGCGGCAATCGTCACGGCGGCGAGGGATTTGCCATGCATGTGATCGGCGGTTAGGCGAACCATCCGCTTCTCAGGATCGTAATGGTCACCCTGATTGGTCACCTCAACGCCCACATCCTCGAGCCCGGCAATGTCGATCAGATGGCGCGCGAATTCACCGCCTGAGCCAGGGAAATCCAAACGCTCAGCACCGTTGCGCTTGATCACACGGCTGGCCCAGAACCCAGGGCCAACGATGATCACCAGCAAAATCAGCGATATGACAATAACAGCAGCCATGATCAGCAAGATGGCGAGAGATTAGCCAGCTTCAACCGCGTCAAAACCGACAAGGGCCACACCCTCCTCAACCTGATCACCCTCGGCAAAAGGTAGATCGGTTACGGTGCCATCGGTTGGCGCCTTGATCACATGCTCCATCTTCATCGCCTCGAGCACCAGAATGGGGTCACCCGCTTTCAGCGCTGTGCCGGAGGTCACCATCACGGTGGTGACCTTACCGGGCATGGGAGCGGTCAGGCCACCGGCAGCCGCCGCTTCCGCTTCTGGCACCGCGAGCGGGTTGCGATAGGTCAGGTCATACCAGCGGCCATCGGCGGCATCGCGGATGGAGAGCGTATCCCCTTGGCGATCAACCGCGATGGTTTGGTTATGACCGTTAAGGCTGAATGACCAGCCAAGTGCCACCGGTGCAAAACCGGACACCTCATGCGCCTCCTCACCGATCAGCGCGGTCAGTGCCCGCCCGTCGGTTTTCAAGGTCACGGCATGATCACCACCAGCGGCATCGGTAAAGTTGAGCGGGATCTGGCGATCCAGATTAAGCAGCCAGCCATCGGCAGCCCAGGGCCCAGCAGCACTCTTGATCAAACCGGCAACCGCCAGGGCAGCGGCAATTAGCACCGTGGCGGTCGGCTGAGGGCCCGGGCCGAGCAGGTCAGCCTCATGCTGCTCAATGAACCGGGTGTCTAGCTGGGCGTCGCGGAAAGCTGGGTGATCCACCACCCGCCGCAGGAAGCCAAGGTTACCGTTCAGCCCGGTGAGCCGGGTTCCCGCCAGCATATCGCTTAACCGTTCAATGGCTGCGTCCCGGCTTGGCCCCCAGGCAATCAGCTTGGCAATCATAGGGTCATAGAAGGGGGTAACCGCATCCCCGGCCCGAATACCGGCATCGACCCGCAACCCCTCACCCGCCGGCACATCAAACCGGGCAACGGTGCCAATCTGGGGCAAGAAGCCCCGGGCCGGGTCCTCGGCATAGAGACGCACCTCAACCGCATGACCGGTGGCGGTCAGATCGAATTGTGGACCTGGCAGGGGCTCACCCGCTGCCACCCGCAGCTGCCATTCAACCAGATCGAGGCCGGTGATCGCCTCGGTTACCGGGTGCTCAACCTGTAGGCGGGTATTCATTTCCATGAAGTAGAATGAGCCATCTTCATCAAGCAGGAACTCGACCGTTCCGGCCCCGACATAATTAATGGCCTGGGCGGCCCGGACGGCGGCAGCGCCCATGGCTTCCCGGGTTGCCTGGTCCAGACCGGGGGCTGGTGCCTCCTCAACCACCTTCTGGTGGCGCCGCTGGATTGAGCAATCACGTTCGAAGAGGTGGATGCAGCGACCCTCACGATCCGCCAGCACCTGAATCTCCACATGCCGTGGCTTAGCGAGATAGCGTTCAAGCAGGACGTGGTCATCGCTAAAGGCAGCCAGCGCCTCGCGCTTCGCACTCTCAAGCCCGGCGGCGAACTCGGCCGCACTCTCGACCACCTTCATGCCCTTACCGCCACCACCGGCGGAGGCCTTAATCAGCAGCGGGAACCCAACCTGTTCTGCCTGTTTCGCCAGATGTTCCGGCGATTGATCATCGCCATGATAGCCGGGAACCAAGGGCACGTCGGCCTCTGCCATTAGCGCCTTTGCTGCTGATTTACCGCCCATCGCCCGGATCGCCGAGGCGGGCGGACCCACAAAGATCAGATCGGCGGCAGCCAAGGCATCGGCAAACTCCGCATTCTCAGCGAGGAAACCATAGCCGGGATGGACGGCCTGGGCGCCCGTACGCTTTGCCGCCTCAATCACCTTATCGATCTTCAGATAGCTTTCCGCGGCTGGCGCTGGGCCGATATGGACTGCCTCATCACAGGCCGCAACATGGGCGGCCTTCGCATCGGCATCGGAATAGATGGCGACGGTTGCGATACCCATCTCACGCGCCGTGCGGGCGATGCGGCAGGCAATCTCCCCCCGATTGGCGATCAGGAGTTTGCGTATCTCAGCCATGGTGTCTGGACCCTTCCCCAATACCGCTGATTTGGCGCGGCTTCTTATTCTTAGTCGTCTTTGACCCAGTCGGGCTTACGTTTTTCTAAGAAGGCCGACAAGCCTTCTTGCCCTTCCGGGCTAGTGCGGGCCTTGGCGATCTGCTGCACCGTGGTGGAGCGCATGGCCGCCGGTTCAAAGTCCCGCACATCGGCGATTAGCTTCTTCGACAAGCGTTTCGCCTGGCGCCCACCTTTGGATAGGTGGTTCAGAACTTTAGCCACCGCATCATCCAACTCATCACCGGGCACGACCTCATGGAACAGGCCGATCTGCTTGGCGGTCTCAGCATCAATGCGCTCAGCCGTTAGGAAATAACGGCGCGCAGCACGGCCCCCAATCGCCCGGATCACAAAGGGCGAGATGGTGGCCGGGGTCAGGCCCAAGCGGACCTCAGACAGCTGAACAAACGCATCCTCAGCAGCGATGGCGATATCACAGCAAGCAACCAAGCCAACACCACCGCCAATGGCCGGGCCCTGCACCCGGGCTATCGTCGGCTTCGGCATATCGTCGAGGGTGGCCATCAACCCAGCCAGGGCATCGGCATCCTTCACATTCTCAGTTTCGGTGAACTCGGCCATGCGCTGCATCCAATTCGCGTCAGCACCGGCTGAAAAGCTGGGTCCCTCGGCCTGCAGCAGCACTGCACCGATGCTGGCATCATGGGCCATATCCCGCAGCGTGGACGTCAGATAGGCGATCAGCTTGTCATCGAAGGCGTTATGCTTATCCGGCCGGTTAAGCGTGATGGCGGCAACTTCGCCCTCCTGCTCAATCAGCACATCGTTTTCAATTGTCATATGTTTATCGACAGTTAGGCGTGTTTATTCGAGTCATTCGGCAATTGCGCGGTGAACGAATTGCACGACAACCGACCCCTCGCCAACGGCGGAGGCAACCCGTTTTACCGATCCTGCCCGCACATCGCCAACGGCATAAATGCGAGGGCGGCTCGTTTCATAAAGGGTGGGTGTACGTTCCAACGTCCATTCGGAGCGGACCAACTCCATCGGGCTCAGATCAGCACCGGTTTTGACAAAGCCACCGGCATCCAACGCCACGCAACCCGACAACCAGTCGGTGCAAGCCTCAGCACCAATAAAGGTGAATAGATGGCGGCACTCACGAACCTCGGTCTCATCCCGGTCGGCATAGTGGATTGTCACCGACCGCAACCGGCGACTGCCATGGCCATCGCCCGCGCTTGGCCGCTCTTCCCCATCAAGCCCAACGATTGAAGAATGGCCGTGGACGGTGATGTTTTCGGCCTCATCAATCCGGCGGATCAGATAGGCTGACATGCTGGATGTCAGATCGGGTTTGCGAACATGGATGTGCACATGCTTGGCAACCGAGGCCAAGAAAACCGCTGCCTGGCCAGCAGAGTTGCCACCACCGACCAGCGTGACCTCTGCGCCTTCACACAGCTGCGCCTCCATCCCGGTGGCAGCATAGAACACACCCTGACCCTCATAATCGGCCAGGCCATCAATCGGCAGCTTTCGGTACTTCGCACCGCTGGCGACGATGATCGATCGGGTCATTAACTCCCGATCATCAGAGGTCGTGATGACATAGGCCTCGCTTGAGCAATCCAGCGACTTGGCCCCCACTGGGGTGGCGAGCTGAACACCGAATTTCTGGGCCTGGGCCGCCGCCCGATCGGCCAAATCACGACCAGAGATGCCCGTGGGGAAGCCGAGATAATTCTCAATCTTCGAGCTGGTTGAAGCCTGGCCGCCAGGTGCCGTCCCATCAATGACAGAAACCTTCAGGCCCTCAGACGCCGCATAGACCGCCGAGGCCAAGCCGGCTGGCCCCGCACCAACAACAACCACATCCCAAAGCTCGCCCTCATTGATGTGATCGAGCCCGAACTGCTTCGCAATCTCCTGACCCGATGGGTTCCGGAGAATCTCGCCAGTGCGCAGCTTTAACAGCGGCATATCGCCGATTGGGATGCGACAGGCGCCGGTGATGAACTCAGCAGAGTCTTCGCATTTCTGCACATCCGTGTAGCCATGCGGGATGTTGTTGCGGGTCAGGAACTCCCGGACGCGGTGCGTATTGTTGTCCAGGCTGGAACCAAATAGCTGGATCGCGGTCAGGCTGCGCTCTCGCATCCGTTCCCGCCGGGCCATAAAGGTCGACAGGATAATGTCGCTGATCTCGCTATCCTCGACCAAAACCCGTCGCAGATTATCGGGGGAGATGCGAACAAAGGTGGTCGGCTCCAACGCACTGACAAAGACCAGTGAGGCCTGACCAGACATGGTGGCAATCTCGCCCATGATCCCACCGGCGCCATGGTCGGCGAGGCTGGTATAGGTGCCATCACTATTGCTGTGCCGTGCCTCTAAGCGGCCGCTGAGGATCACGAGAAAATCAACATTCCGCTGACCTTCGGAGATCACCACCTCCTCGGTGCCGGCGCTGTCCTCAACGCCGAATGGGCGCAGGCGGTCGACTTGCGCATCGGTCAGGATGGGCCGGATCGAATGCGGCACATCATTGGGCGCTCTGGTCAGCTTGGCCTCTTCTAGAGCCTGCTCCTTGAGGTCAGTTGTATCAGGCAAAGGACTACTCCAATCGCGCTGGAACACTGCCCAACGCTACATCCGGAAAACGCCAAACTTCGTGGCTTCGATCGGCGCGTTCAGCGCCGCTGATAGGGCCATGCCCAGCACCCGGCGGCTATCAGCCGGGGCAATGATGCCATCATCCCAAAGCCGGGCGCTGGCATAGTAGGGGTGACCCTGGGTCTCATATTGGTCCGCGATCGGCGCTTTGAAGTCTGCCTCCTCGCTCTCGGTCCAGCTTTCCCCCTTAGATTCCAGAATATCACGCCGCACCTGGGCGAGAACCGTGGCCGCCTGTTCACCGCCCATCACTGAAATCCGGGCGTTTGGCCACATAAACATCATCCGCGGCTGGAAAGCCCGACCACACATACCGTAATTGCCCGCGCCGAAGCTGCCACCCACCACAAGGGTGAGTTTGGGCACATTTGCGCAAGAAACAGCTGTCACCATCTTCGCGCCGTCTTTGGCAATGCCGCCGGCCTCGTACTTTTGGCCGACCATGAAGCCAGTGATGTTCTGTAGGAAGACCAGCGGAATCTGCCGCTGGGCACAAAGCTCGATGAAATGGGCGCCCTTTACCGCGCTTTCAGAAAACAGGATGCCGTTATTGGCAACGATGCCGATTGGCTGGCCGTAGAGTTTGGCGAAACCAGTCACCAAGGTGGTGCCGTAATTGGTTTTAAACTCGTCAAATTCGCTGCCATCGACCAGGCGGGCAATGATCTCCCGAATATCGAAGGGCTTGCGCGCATCGGCTGGAACAATGCCGTTTAGCTCATCCGCATCAAACAGTGGATCGATATCATTCCGGATCTGTAACGATGCTGCTGGATTGTGGTTTAAATTGCCCACAATCCGCCGGGCAATGCGCAGGGCATCGCCATCATCTTGGGCGTAGTGGTCAGCAACACCAGAGATTTTGGCGTGCACATCGGCACCACCCAGATCCTCAGCGGACACAACCTCACCCGTCGCCGCCTTCACCAGTGGTGGACCACCAAGGAAGATGGTGCCCTGCTTTTTAACGATGATGCTCTCATCCGCCATGGCGGGCACATAGGCGCCTCCAGCGGTGCAAGAGCCCATGACCACCGCGATCTGCGGGATACCCATGGAGGACATGGTGGCCTGATTATAGAAGATACGGCCGAAGTGATCGCGATCCGGAAACACCTCATCCTGAAGCGGCAGGAACGCGCCACCGCTATCAACCAGATAGATGCAGGGCAGCCGGTTCTCCCGCGCGATCTCTTGGGCGCGGAGGTGCTTCTTCACCGTCAGCGGATAATAGGTGCCCCCCTTAACCGTCGCATCATTGGCCACGATCATGCAGGTGACACCGCTTACTTGGCCAATACCGGTGATAATGCCAGCGGCTGGTACCACATCGTCATAGACCTGATAGGCGGCAAAGGCGGATAGCTCGAGGAACGGCGTCCCCGGATCAATCAGGGTCTGCACCCGGTCGCGCGGCAACAGCTTGCCCCGGGCCAGATGCTTTGAGCGGGCACGCTCACCACCGCCCTCGGCGATGCTGGCCGATTTGTCACGCAGATCATCGACCAGTGCCGCCATGGCAGCGGCGTTATCTTTGTAGTCGGCACTATTGGTGTTTATCGCGCTGGTCAGGACGGTCATGGGGGCCTTATGGGGCAGACGTGGAAAGCCGCACAGAAACGGTGCCCATCTCTGCTAGCGCCTGCCCTGGCCCAGGGCAAGGGCCTATTCCTTAGCCTTGGCCGGTTTGGGTTCGGCCTGCTCAGCCGGTTCGGCTGCCGCTTCAGGGGTTGCACCAGTCTCTTCGCTAGGCGCTGGCTCTACAGCCTCTTCCACCTGTGGACTTACTGCAGCGACCTCTCTCAGCAGCTGAAAGCTCTGGTTGAACTGCGCCGCCTCTGCACCCAGAAGGCCGGTATTGTCATAGGCACGCAGCACGACCAGGATCAGGTGATCGCCATCGGGCATCAGCCAGATCACAGCGTAATGGCCGCCCTGATCGCCATCGGGAATAGCGCCGGTCAGTTCGACCGCATCCCGACCAAAGGCATCAAAGCGGCGCACCTGGTCGATGCGCGTCCCCTCGCCCATGAGGACCGCCACCATCCGTTGACCCAGCTCGCTCGCTAACGCCGGAACAGGATCACGGCGGACCGCATCCAAAAATGGCGGGATCACTGGCGCAAACTCATCTTGCCAGCGCAGGCGCGACACCTGGGCGATGATCTCGGCACCAGCGGCAGCATAGGTCACGCTTTCGGCCACCATTTCCGGATCGATACCTTGAACAAAGTCTTCAAACCGGCTGACCGGGGCCGGAAAGACTGATGAGAACAGCTGGTCTGTATCGGTAAAGGTGACCGCCTGCTGGGCCGTGGATGCGGCCGGTGGTGTCACAACGGCGACCTGTGCCGGTGGCGGGGCCGTCGGTTGTTGGGCAGCTGGTTGCTGATTGGATGGGACAGAAGCATCACCGGGCAGTGGCGGCAATCCGCCACCAGCATTCGCATCCCCGGCTGGAGTGCTCGCGACCTCTGATGGGGGTCCACTAGAACCGTCGGCTGGGGGCGCGTTTTCGGCCTGCCCATCCTCGGTACTACCGTCGATTAAGCCCAATTCCTGGGCCTCACGCTCGGCTGCCTTAAGCCGGGCCTCAGCCACGGTAATGATGTCGTAGAAGTCTTTGCCGAATACGGCATAGCCAATGATAGCACCGGCGGCGGCCAGCACCGCCAACATGCTCAATAGAACCAAAAGCCCCTTCATTGGGCCTCACTCAACATTGCCACGACCTCGAACAGCCCAACCATCTAAGCGGAACCCTTAATCCGCCGCAACCGGCGCCGCATTTGCCTTCGCACGGCGTCGCCACATGCGTTCATGCAGCATCTCAACCAGCACCGCCGCAAAGAACCAAAAGCTCGACGCCAGAAGCAGCATCATGCCGAACACCAAGTTCAGGGCATTGGTTTGGTTCTGATAGTCCTTCTTGATCCACCGAACCCCATCATCGGCGATTTCTGCTGCCCAGACATAGGTAGGGTTGGTTGTGACCGCCCCGTTTGAGGAGGCAATCAATCCACGATAATCGGGCGGTGCAAAGCTTAGCCAATCGCCCAGGTCACGGTTGAAGGCCTGATGCGCCGTCTCGGGCGGGCCATCGCCGCACTCATAAAGGGGCAGGGCGCAAACCTCGCCATAGGCCTCATCAGACAGGGTTAGCAGGGCGGACAGCTCCTCGGCCTGTTGTGCCCGATCCGCCTCATCCAGGCCGTTGGCCAGGATGATATGGTAGGTGTAGCTCAACCCACCGATTAGCAGGGCGGCGATGGCTGGGGCCAAAACGTTTAGGCGCGGCCGAAACAGTGAATAGACGATCCCGCCAAGGCCGATGACAATCAGGGTCAGAACAAGAAAAACCTCGTCCTGAAAACCGCCGAGACGCCCACCCATGGACCCCAAGGGTTGTGGCGGCACGAGGGCAATCCAGGCCTGACCAAACACGAAACCGATGGCGAGGCGGATCAGCTGGTGCCAGCGCGGCCGAACCCAGCTGGCAAGGGTATAGGCCAGCATCATGCTGGTCAGCAGGACCCAGTAACCAAGAAGGGTGTCACCCAGTGGGATGATGCCCTGAAAAACCGGCTCAAACCAATTCATCGCGGTTGTTCGAAGGCCTCAAAACTACGGTTAAAATCCTGCGCCTCTGAGCCCTGCAAAAGCTCAGGCGTGGCGGCGCCCATGAAGGTCACGACCATGCTATCGGGGTAAGGCACAACATACATAATCAGATGCGGCCTTGGATCATCCTCCACCAACGATCTCGCCTTGATCTGCGCAGCGCGTGTGCCGAAGGCCCTGAAGGTTTGAATGTCGGTAATATTGAAGGTCTTACCCATCGCCGCCAGGAAGGCCTCGGCATCATCCTCCATCAAAACACCCAGGGGATCGGCGTCTAGGATCTGCATATTGATGGCGAGCTGATTGGTAAACTCAAGCACCCCAAAGACGAGCGAAATCTCATTACCGAAGCTTGCGAAACGCCTGTGGGATGTCGCCCAGAGGCGTCCATCCTTCGAAATCTTCTGATGGCCAAGGGACCGGAGTGGCGCCGGAATAATCGCCTTAAAATGCCCTTGCGGGTCGATCCCCTGATAGCGGGCATTGGGTGGCACCGCCGACTGCGCCTGCTCCTGGGCAAAGCTTTGGGATGCAGGCGCCAGCACGACCAATAAGGCGGCCAGCATGTATCGAGAAACCCAGCGCGGCATGGACCGGTCAATCCTTGGACTTGAGTAACGTTCTAACCCGCAGCTTATGGCACCAAAAGCACCTGGGCAATCCGCGCTTTCGTATCAGCTTGCTATTGTTAACCCATGAGAAATGATCGAAACATTTATGTAATATCCCAACGCTCTAGTGAGCTGTCCGATGGGATAAGGTCGTGCCGATGAGCGATCCAGCAAAGACCCAAAAACAAGCCGCTGGTGAGCCCCAACCGGGCGATGACATCCTCGATGAGATCGAGGCCGCCAGCGAAGACCAAGCGCCCCCAGCCACCCCAGAAGAGGATGGCCATTATCAGAAGGCGCTGGAAGGTTTTGACCCCCATCTTCGTGATGCCCAGGCGGTCAGCCTCCAAGGTGGTGTCCGGGTCCTTCGTGACCTGTTCCCGTTTCAGAAGCCGCTCTTCCGTACAGATGGCAACATCCCGGCGAATATTGGCCGCTACCGCATCGCCAAAGATGATGAGGGCACCGCCGCCCTTCTCTTCGCCTTCGATCCTGATGATCTGAAGGAAACTGACCTATCGAAGGATGTGCCCGCCGGTCGGCTTGAGCGCCTGCATGTGGTCGCCGCCCGTAAGGAAGAGAGCCCGGCACATTGGGCGTTTCCAGAAATCGTGCGCCACCAGCATCAGTTGCAAGAGCGGGCGCTAACGAACTTTACCCTTTATCAGACCAGCACTGATGTCTGGCGCTCTGACCAGGTCGGCTATGCCCTCTATCCCGTTGAGGGAACCAAGAAGGGCGAGGCGCCTAAGTTCAATCTCTGGATGTTCTCAAACACCGAGAATGCCGGCGAGTTCACCGAGATCAGCACCAAGGGTCCAAAGAACCTACTGGAAGCTGGCCTGACCTTTGGCGCCAAGCTTGGCCAGTTTGAGCGGGGCGAGGCGGTCAAGGCGATGCAGTCTGACTTCGCTGAGCGCGTCCGGCGTGAGGCGATGGGCGATGACCCCGTCTCAATCAAGGAGAAGGGCCTGCGCCCAATCTGGCTCGCCAACCGTGCCTGGCAGAAGACCAAGCGCTACTTCCGCGAGAATAAGCCCCACACCATCGCGCTTGATGCCCTGGTCTTCACTCTCGGTGTCATTGACGGGCCGATTGGGTGGGCCAAGGGCCAGGTCAAAGACTTCGTTGGCAAGATCCGTGACAAGGTGGCCGAGACGACGTCACCCCTCGATGTCACTGACAACCTTGCCCAGTACAAGCGCACCGCCCCTGGTTTCGATGCGCTTCTGCGCGATGTGGATCCGGAGGCGATTAAAAAGTTCCGCCTAACCGATGCGGTGGAATCTGAGGCCGTACCAGTGGGCGAGCCGGTGATCGAAGAGATCCATGAGCAGTTCTCCCACAGCCGCCTTCTAGGTGCGATGGTCGGTTCTGACGGCACCATCGCCCGGATCCGCAAAAACGGGATCGTCAGCCTGCGCCATGCCAATGGGGTGAAGGTTGACCACGCGCCCGACGGCCAGACCACCTATGTCCGCTACGACAAAGAAGCGGCGGTTGACGGTGCCCGGCATCTCCGGGCCCGTGAGGTCGCCCTGTTCAGTGGTGATCGGGTGCTGAAGATGACCGGGATTGGAGAGCATGCAGAGGTTGAGCCAATCTCTGGTGGCCAGTTCCTAAGGGAAGTTGAGGCGATCCAGGCGACCCATGACGCCAAGGCCGCGCAGGAAGCTGCCGCCAAGGATCCAACCAAGCGGCCAAGCAAGGGCCCAGTTGCAGAGTTTACCGGCGATCCAAAGCGACCGATCCGCTGGCGCAACCGCACCAAGGTTGCCGCCGAAAAGGCACTGGCCGGCGGGACCGCGCCCGCGCCGGTGGAAGAACCGCACCCCTCGTCGAAAACGGCTGCCGCCGCCGATGCCGCAAACGACAAAGGCCGCGCAACACCAAAGATGCGCGGCGCTTAAGCCAGTGCTGTAAAGCTTGATTTAAGGGTTACTCAGCGGCACCCGGTGGGATCATGCCCATGGCATGGAACCCGGCATCCACATAATGGATCTGGCCCGTGGTACCGGCGGACATATCGCTGAGCAGATAGGTCGCGGTGCCACCGATTTCATCCAAGCTGACCGACCGGCGAAGTGGCGAGGTTTGCTCACTTGTCCGGTAGGTGTGACGCGCATTGGCAATCGCTGAACCTGCCAAGGTCTTCATTGGCCCGGCAGAGATACCGTGCACCCGCAGGCCATCGGGGCCGAGATCAGCAGCCAGGTAACGCACAGACGCTTCCAACGCCGCCTTGGCAACGCCCATGACGTTGTAGTTCGGCATCACCCGCTCAGCGCCGATATAGGACAGGGTAATCAGGCTGCCACCTGGGCGCATCATGGCCGCGGCACGGCGGGCCGTCGCGGTGAAGGAGTAGCAGGAGATCTGCATCGTCATCAGGAAGTTATCGAGGGTAGTATCGACATACCGGCCCTTAAGCTCTTCCTTGTTTGAGAAGGCGACGGCGTGGATGACAAAGTCGATCTCGCCCATCCGCTCTTTCAGCTGATCGAAGGTCTGATCGATTGAGGCCTCATCCATCACATCGCAAGGCAGCAGGATATCGGCGCCGACCGACTGGGCCAGCGGCTCAACCCGGCGCATGAACGCATCACCCTGATAGGTGAACGCCAGCTCAGCGCCCGCCTCATGCAGGCTTTTCGCGATACCCCAAGCGATTGAGCGCTCATTGGCCACACCCATGATTAGGCCACGCTTACCGGCCAGGATCGGCAGGCTAGCAGGGCGGGCGTCATCATTGGTTGGGGTCTTGGTTTCAGGTGCTGCGGACATGGCTTTATTTCGCTGGGTCGGTTTTTATCTGATCGTTTCGGTTCAGCAATAATCGAATGTTTTAGTCGTCAACCGTGGTGAAAATCAGGCTGGCATTGGTCCCACCAAAGCCAAAGCTGTTCGACATCACGGCCTGCAGTGGCACGTCATCCTGGCGCTCTGTGACGATCGGGAAGCCCTCAAAATCGGGGTCCAGGCTCTCCACATTCGCCGACGCGGCGATGAACTGGTTGTTCAGCATCAAGAGGGAGTAGATCGCCTCATGGGCGCCGGCGGCACCCTGGCTGTGGCCGGTGAGGGATTTGGTTGAGGCAATCGCCGGCATGCTGTCGCCGAAGACTTCCTTGATCGCCGCCAACTCACGGCCATCCCCAACTGGGGTCGCGGTGCCATGGGTGTTGATGTAACCAACTGGCTTGTTGGATTGGCTGGCATGACGCGCATGCTCATCGAGGGCCAGCTGCATGCAACGGACAGCACCCTCACCCGAAGGTGCAACCATATCGGCACCATCTGAGGTAGCGCCGAAGCCGGTCAGCTCACCCAGGATTTTGGCGCCCCGGGCTTTTGCCGTTTCATACTCTTCCAGAACGACGACAGCGCCGCCGCCAGCGATCACGAAACCATCGCGATCCTTGTCATAGGGGCGTGAGGCTTTATCGGGTGTGTCGTTAAACTTCGACGACATGGCACCCATGGCATCAAACAGCTGGGACATGGTCCAATGCAGCTCTTCACCGCCACCGGCGAACATGCGGTCCTGCTTGCCCCAGGCAATCATCTCAGCGGCATTACCGATGCAATGGGCGCTGGTCGAGCAGGCCGAGGTGATCGAGTAGTTGATGCCGCGAATACCGTAGGCGGTTGATAGGTTGGCCGAGACGGTGGAGCCCATCACGCGCGGCACGATGAACGGCCCCATCTTCTTGGTGGCGCCATGCTCACGGGTCAGGCCGGTGGCCGCGACCTGATTGCTGGTGGAGGCACCGCCAGAGCCGACAATGATGCCTGTCCGCTCGTTCTTGATCTCGTCTTCGCTTAAGCCCGCCTGCTCGATCGCCTGGCCCATCGCGATATAGGCATAGGCAGCGGCATCGCCCATGAAGCGCAGCAAGCGACGGTCGATATGATCCGCTGGGTTCAGCTTAATCGATCCGTGGATCTGGCTACGGAACCCATACTCGGTATATTCCGGGGCCGCAACGATCCCGGATTTCCCGGCCTTAAGGCTCGCGACAACCTCATCGGCGTCATTGCCGATGGGGGAGACGATACCAAGGCCGGTGACGACGACACGGCGCGGACGCGGCATTGCTGTTGCAGACATACTCTTTTGCCTCTGAGGTGCTTGCCTCAACCGCCATGGGCCGGCGAACTGCCGGTCCAGGCATAGTGATTATCTACCAGAGCCTGGTTCTCTAGGGCTTAGCTGGCGTCGTTATCGAACAGGCCAACCTTCAGGTTGCTGGCCTCATAGATCACTTCATCATCAGCCTTAACCTGGCCATCGGCGATGCCCATGATCAGACGGCCCTTCATCACCCGGCGGAAATCCAGGCGATAGGTGACTTTGGAGATGTTCGGTAGGACCTGGCCGGTGAACTTAACCTCACCAACGCCGAGGGCGCGGCCGGCACCAACGCCACCGGACCAGCCAAGGAAGAAGCCAACCAGCTGCCATAGGGCATCAAGGCCGAGGCACCCAGGCATCACCGGGTCATCCTTGAAGTGGCATTGGAAGAACCAAAGGTCTGGCTTCACATCCAGCTCAGCTTCAAGCTCGCCCTTACCATAGGCGCCGCCTTCACTAGCAACCTTGGTGATGCGATCAAACATCAGCATCGGCGGCAGTGGCAGCTTTGGATACGGGGTTTCGAACAGCGTGCCGTTACCGCAGGCGATCAGATCGTCATAGTCGAAGCTGTTGCGGTGCGCGATGCTGGAGGCAGTCATGGACAGTCATACCATTTAATTCGGGGGGCCGGGGCGGGACACGCCGCAGCAAACCATGGGCGGGTTTTAGGCAATTCGGTTGAGCGGCGCAAACCCCGATTGAAAACCGGACGTATACGGAAAGCTAGGTCGGTGCCCCCGCCGCTGGTCAATCAGGTCAAATTACTGAACCTGTTCACCGTCACGCACACCGTAAAGTGCGCTAATCGGCAGCCAACCAACATGGCCAGCCACATCCAATTCACACCAGGCACCATCGCAGAGGCGAATGACCCCGATCACCCCCGGCTCAACCCGGGCAACCGGCTCTGCTTGGGTATCTGGGGCGGCCTGAAGCATGCGGATTTGATCGGCATCCTGGCCACGGATCATGGCACTGCGCTGGCCTGACAGCATGGAATGATGGACCCAGCCCTCAGTGCCCTCAAAATCACGGACCCGGCGCCAGGTTTCAAACTCGGCCGTCACCTCAATCGGCAGGCCCGCGCGCTGATAAACCCAATCAATTGGATAGCTGAGCCCGGGGCCAGTGCGGATATTCACCTTATCCCGGCGCAGCGAAACAAAGCGCGGCAGGCGCAAACCGGTCTGTGGACCACGCGCAACCTGGGCGGTGGCGATAGCAGTCGCGGCGGCATCCCCATCAGAGATGGCGCCCAGCACCTCGCCACGGCCACCGTTCTGGGCCGAGGCTTCGGGCACAAAGAGGGCCAGCGCACCAACGGTCGCCAGCGCCGCCACAACCCAATTAATCCGGGTAAAACCCATCGTCACTTCCCGTTCCGAACTGTCAAAAACCCGCGAGGCAGGTCTGAAACGCTGCAGGCATGCGCCAATCAATCTGGACAAGCGCGCCCTGCCAGCGCTATGTGCCCCGTCTAGCCTATTTGTGCCAGCGCAGATCGATAAGTCGCCGATCAAGGCGTCAGGATGCTGGCAATGGGCCTCAGAGGCAGATGAAGACTAGCCAAAGACGGGGAGGCAACGCCAGATGGCCGCGGTATCAAATAATGGTCGGACGACCCGGGTTCGGGTCACGCGCCGCCTGCCAGAGGCGGTGGAAACCCGGCTGATGGAGCTGTTTTCCACAACCTTGAATGGCGACGATACCCCGCTGGACGCCGAGGGCCTGAAAGCCGCTGTCGCTGACTGCGATGTGCTGGTTCCCACCGTTACCGACCGAATCGATGCCGAGGTGATTGAGGCAGCAGGCCCCGACCTGAAGCTAATCGCCTCCTTCGGCACCGGGGTTGATCATATCGACCTTAAAGCAGCCCAAGCGAAGGGCATTACCGTTACCAACACACCCGGCGTCCTGACCGAGGATACGGCCGATGTGGCCATGGCCCTGATGCTGGCCGTCGCGCGCCGCATGGGCGAGGGTGAACGCCTGGTCCGCAGCGGCCAGTGGACCGGCTGGGCCCCAACCCAGATGCTGGGCCTGAAACTGGCGGGTAAACGCCTGGGCATTATCGGCATGGGCCGCATCGGCGAGGCGATTGCCACCCGCGCCCGCGCCTTTGGCCTCTCAATCCATTATCACAACCGCCGCCGCGCCCCTGCTGATGTTGAGCAGCGGTTGGAGGCAACGTTCTGGCAGGATCTGGATCAGATGCTGGCCCGGATGGACATCATCTCGGTGAACTGCCCACATACGCCGGCGACCCACCACCTGCTTTCCGACAAGCGGCTATCCCTGCTGCCATCCCATGCCGTGCTGGTGAACACAGCCCGTGGCCCAGTAGTGGATGAAGAGGCGCTGATCCGCGCCCTGCAAACCGGTGAGATCGCCGGTGCTGGCCTCGATGTCTATGAGAATGAGCCGGAAGTGCCGCAAGCCCTGCGTGAGCTTGAGAATGCCGTGGTCCTGCCGCATCTGGGCTCAGCCACCCGGGAGGGCCGCCAGGCCATGGGCGATAAGGTCATCATCAACATCAAGACCTTCACCGATAGCCACCGGCCACCAGACCGCGTACTACCAGGCATCGACGACTAAACCGACCGAACAAGCGGATTACGACAGCGCCAAGGTCACCTCGACGATCTCGGGCTCGTCCGCATTGGCCTTCCGCGTAAAGCCCAGCTCCTCACATAAGGCGAGCATTGGCTTGTTCTCGCGCAGCACCTCACCAAACACCTCGCCGATGCCCCGCTTGCGGGCATAGCTAATGATCTCCCCCATCAGGCGGCGACCCAGCCCCTTGCCCTTCAGGCGTGAGGCGACAATCACCGCATACTCAGCCCGCAACCGGTCAGGATCGGCGGCAATGCGGACGATCCCGGCGATTTTGTTGCTGGGGGCGCCATCATCCCCCTGCTCAAACGCGACGAAGGCCATTTCGCGGTCGTAGTCGATCTGACTTAGCCGGGCGACCGTGTCATGGGTCAGGCGTTTCACCGGGGAGAAGAAGCGCAGACGCAGATCCTCAGGCTCCATATCCGCCACCATGTCATGCATGGCGGGTTCATCCTCGGGCTTAATCGGGCGGAGGAAGTATTGCGCCCCACCGCCATCCTCGATCACCCGTTCCTGCTCCCTTGGATAGGGGCGGATGGCCAGGCGCTTACTGCCGATATCGACGCTTGGCTCTTTAACTCCAATCCGAGCATCAAGGGCCAAGACACCGTTTTCATTGGCAAAAAGCGGGTTGATATCGAGCTCATCAATGGCGGGAAAATCGGTAACGATCTAAGCCACCTTGATCATGGTGAGCGCGATGGCATCCAGATCAGCGGGCGGTCGATCCCGGTAACCGGCCAGCTGGCGATAGACCCGGGTCTCCTTAATCGCTGCCCGGGCCAGGTTCATGTTCAGGGGCGGTAGGGCCAGCGCCTTATCATCGAAGACCTCAACCGCCGTGCCGCCCTGGCCGAACAGGATCACCGGACCAAAATCCTGATCCTCAACCATCCCAATGATCAACTCATGGGCGCCCGGCATCTGGGCCATTTCCTGGACGGTAAAGCCATCGATATCCGCCTCGGGATACTGGGCGCTGACCCGTTCCAGCATAGCGTTCGCGGCCTGCTCAACTTCCTTCGGTGTGGTGAGGTGTAACGCCACCCCGCCCACATCGGATTTATGGGTGATGTCCTTGGACAGGATCTTAATCGCCACCGGCTTGCCAATTCGTTTCGCCTGCGCAACGGCCTCGGCTGTGTCTTTGGCAATGACGGTTTCGACCGTGGGAATACCGTAGGCTTCCAACACCTGCTTCGCCTGATACTCTGTCAGCCAGCGCTGTCCTTCGGCCAGGGCGCCATCAATGATCGACTTGGCATGGGGCAGGTGTGCCGTCACCTCCTCCGGTTGGCTATCCGGCACCTCCATCAAGGTTTCTTGGTTCCGACGGTAGGTGACCAAATGCATGAAGGCCCGCACCGCCTGCTCGGCCGTGTCATAGGTCGCGATACTGTTCTCGGCGAACAGGCTTCTGGCGGGGGCAACCGCTTGCTCACCCAGCCAGCTGGTCAGGATCGGCTTCGACGTTTTACCCGCGGCCGTTACCACGGCCTCGGCCGCATCGCCGCTATCGGCAATGGCAGTGGGGCAATTTATGGTCAGGATGGCATCCACGCCGGGATCACCGATCAGGGCATCCAACGCGGCGGTATAACGACTGCCCGGCGCATCGCCGATGATGTCCACCGGGTTGCCATGGCTCCAGGTTGGTGGCAGGCCCTGGTTCAGCGCCTCAATCGTCTCGGGCTTAAGCTCGGCCAAACGGCCGTCAAGATCGGCGACAGTGTCTGCCGCCATCACCCCTAGACCGCCGCCATTGGTCAGGATGGCAAGACGCTCACCACCCACCTTGAGGCGCATGCCCAAGGTCTCAACCGCATCAAACAACTCGTCCATATCGGCCACGCGATGCATGCCCGCCCGGCGGAACGCGACGTCATAAACCTCATCCGACCCAGCCAGGGCGCCGGTATGGCTGGACGCCGCCTTGGCGCCGGTTGCGGTCCGGCCCGATTTGATAACGATCACCGGCTTGGTCCGCGCGGCGGCCCGGGCGGCGGACATGAACTTCCGTGGCTCGGTTACCGCCTCGATATACAGCATGATTGCGCGGGTCTTGGGATCACGGGCGAGGTAGTCGAGCATATCGCCGAAATCCACATCCGCCATGGCGCCCATGGACGCCATGAGGGAGAAGCCGATGTTACGGCCTCCAGCCCAATCAATCACCGAGGTCAGAACCGCACCGGATTGGGAGAGGAAGGCAATATTCCCATCCGCCGGCGACAGGTGGGAGAAGCTGGCGTTTAGCCCATGGCCAGGCACCAAGATACCCAGACAATTGGGCCCCACAATCCGAACCAGATGCGGTTTCGCCGCCTCTAGCAGGGCCGCCTGTCGCTCTTGCCCAGCCTCGCCGCCTTCGGCGAATCCAGCGGTGATAACCACCACGCCCTTGGTTCCGCGCGCCGCCAATTGATCAACCAAACCGGCAACCGTTGGCGCTGGGGTACAGATCACCGCCAGATCGGGGGTAATCGGCAAATCCTCGACACTTTTGTACGCAAGGATGCCAGCAACACTGTCATATTTGGGATTAACTGGCAGGACCGGCCCGGCAAAGCCACCAGCGGTGAGATTGCGGGCCAGAACCTGGCCGATCGAATTTTCCCGGCGGCTGGCGCCAATCAAGGCGACAGATTTCGGCCGAAACACCGCATCGAGGTTACGGATACTCATGTCAGGCCCTTCGGTTACAGTCCGAGATGGCGGCGCGCGCAGACCGGCGCGCCACAGCGTTGCGCAAGCTGTTTGTACACCAATTATCGCCTTTCTGGTGTTGATCCTGATCAACAGCCAGGCAGTTGCCAATGGCTCAGACCATACCCTACCGGACCCGACCCAAGAAGCGCCCGCGACACACGGCCTGGCCCTGTTCGATGACCCGAAATATGGCCCGGGTTTTCAGCATCTAACCTATGCCAATCCGGCGGCCCCTAAGGGCGGCACTCTGCGGCAGGCGGCAACCGGCGCCTTTGATAACTTGCATCCGTTTCTGATCACCGGTCAGGCAGCGGCCCGGCTTAACCTCACCTATGACACGCTGATGCGCCGGGTCTGGGATGAACCGTTCAGCGTCTATGCCCTGATTGCCGAAAGCGTGGTGCTGTCACCAGATCGGCGGCGGATGGAGTTCCGCCTTAACCCAGCCGCCCGGTTCCATGATGGGCATCCGGTGACGGCAGAGGATGTGCGCTTCTCCCTCGAAGCGTTGCGTACCCATGGGCGACCCAATACCCGCCGTACCTATGGCCTGGTCGATAAGATTGAGACCCCGGATGATCACAGCGTCATCTTCCACCTGGACCCGGCGGCGGAGCGTGAGCTGCCCTTAGTTCTCGCCATGCTTCCGGTGCTGCCTGCCCATTATTGGGCGGATAAGGAGTTTGGCGACACCACGCTGACACCACCCTTGGGTGGCGGTCCTTACCGCATCGCCTCAATCGATCCGGGGCGGCAAATCATCTATCAGCGGGTTGATGATTATTGGGGTGCGGATCTCCCGGTTAATCGGGGGCATTACAATTTTGACCGGGTGCAGATCGAATACTTCCGCGACAATGACGTGGCACTCGAGGCGTTCAAGGCCGGGGAAACCGACTTCCGACGGGAGGGTGACCCAACCGCCTGGGCCACCCGCTATGACGTCCCGGGTTCGGCCGGGCAGGCACTGAACCTGGAAGAGCTGGCGCATCAACGGCCAGATTGGGCCCGCGCCCTGATCATGAACACAAGACGTACGCCACTTGATGATCTACGCGTACGCCAGGCATTAGACCTAGCCTTTGATTTTGAGTGGCTAAACCGGGCGGTGTTCCGGGGCGCCTATAAACGGATTGAGAGCTACTTCCCCAATAGCGAGCTGGCAGCGACGGGTACGCCCACAGCTGGGGAAGCAACACTGCTTGAGCCATTTGCCGATACCTTACCGGCGGCGGTGTTCAACGATGCATATTCGGCGCCCCAAACGGATGGGTCGGGCATGGCCGGAAGGCGCGGTAATCTGCGCCACGCGATTGCCCTACTGCGTGAGGCCGGCTGGCAGCTTAAAGGCGGCAAGCTGGTGGATGCGGATGGCGAGCAGATGCAGCTTGAGATCTTAATCCAGACCGGCGCTGAAGAGGGGATCGTTCTGGAGTGGACGCGTACGCTTGCCCGGCTTGGCATCAAGGCGGGCATTCGAAGTGTGGACGCCACCCAGTTTCGGCAGCGCCTCAATGCCTTTGATTATGACGTGGTGCTTTATCGCTGGATCAATACCCTGTCACCCGGGTTAGAGCAGCGGCTCTATTGGGGCAGTGAGTTTGCCGATCAGCAGGGCTCAAGAAATTATGCGGGCGTACGCTCAGAGGCTGTGGATGCCCTGGCCGCCGGGATCGCCAATGCCGAGAGCCGGGAAGACCTGATAACCCATGCCCATGCGTTGGATCGGGTGCTGACCCATAATCACTATGCGGTACTGCTTTATCACCTGGGCCATGACCTAGTGGCCTATTGGGATCCGGTGCAAAGACCAGAGAACACGCCGCTCTATGGCCTGGTTATCGAGGCATGGTGGGCGGATCAGGTGACCCAATAGGGTTTTGGCCCAAAACGATCGACCAGGAAATCGATCATCGCCCGCACCTTAGGCGGCATCAGGCGGGCCGAGGGCGCCACCGCCCAAATCGCTGATTTCGTTACCGGTTGATCCCCAACCAGCACCGGAACAAGGGCGCCGGTTGCCAGGCTGCGATAGACATTCCATCGCGACTTTAAGGTGATGCCGAGGCCAGCCTCCGCCGCCAGCCTGGCGGCCTCCCCATCATTGACGCGTAGCCGGGGTCTGATCTTGAACGCGGCACCGCTGGCGAATTGCCAGTGATCAGCCTGCCCGGTGACAATGCAGTCATGGGCCGCCAGTTCCTGCGCCGTCTGCGGCATACCGCGATTAGCAATATAGGCCGGTGAGGCGACCAATATCCGATCATCGGGCGCCAACTGCCGTGCGATCATCGTGCTATCGCTTAACTCCGCATTGCGAATGGCCAGATCATAGGCCCCCTCCACCATATCCTCCATATCGTCAGAGAGCTGCAGATCCAGCGAGATGGCCGGGTGCCGAACCATGAAGGCTGGAAGGGCGGGCATGATATGCATCCGGGCAAAAGAGGCCGAGGCCGCCATCCGTAATACCCCACGTACGGCCGAAGCCCCCTGGGCACCGGGCGCCACGCCAGCGGCGGCCACCACCCCCTCCTCTAGCAACTCCACCGCTGATTGAGCGTAGGGCATAAAGGCCTGACCATCGGCGGTGAGAGATAGGGCCCGGGTGGTTCGATTGAACAGACGAACGCCTACGGTTTCTTCCAACCCACGCAATCTGGCACTCGCCGTTGCTGGCGACAGGCCAAGGTCACGGGCGGCCGGGCTGAGGCCACCGCGCTGGGCAATGCGGATGAAGAGCCGGAGGGAAAGCGTGTCCATTATCAAAAATATCCGAATATAGCCTTCTATATATATCCTATTATCAAAGTATACTGTTGGGCGCATCTTCCTTGGGAACGGCAATCTGCCGATCAGACCCTATAGCCATGGAGACACGCAATGCGCGCCCAGATCATTGAGGCCTTTGGCGGCCCAGAAGTTTTCCAATTGAAAGATGTGCCCGATCCCACCCCAGGTCCCAGCCAGGTGTTGATCCGTCAGCAGGGTAGCAGCGTGAACCCCGTCGACTACAAGCTGCGCAGCGATGGGCGTGACATTGCGCCTGAGTTCCCCGGCATTCTTGGCTTTGACGTCAGTGGGATTGTTACCGCCATTGGCCCCGATGTGACCGATTTCGCCGTGGGTGACGCGGTTTACGGTGCGGCGGGCGGGGTAAAGGGCCAGGGCGGCGCCTATGCCGAGCTGATCGCAGCGGAGACCCGCGTGATCGCCAAGCGGCCAAGCAATATCAGCCCGGTTGAGGCGGCGGCGATGCCACTGGTCACGATTACCGCCTGGGAAGGGCTAGAACGCGCCGGGCTGTCTGAGAGCCGGGGCGCCGAGAAAACCGTGTTAGTGCGCGGTGGTACTGGCGGTGTCGGCCATATCGCCATCCAGCTAGCAAAAGCCTGGGGTGCGGAGGTGACCGCCTCCGTCTCCGGCGATGACAAGGCCAAGATCGCCCGCGATCTGGGTGCCGATCACATCATCAACTACCGTGATGAGGATTGGGATGAGGCGGTGGCCAAACTGACCGATGGCGCCGGGTTCGACATTGTCTTTGACGGCACCGGCGGCGATCAACTGGACCCCGCCTTCAGTGCCGCGCGCCTAAATGGCCATGTGGTGGCGCTGGTCAGCCTGTTCACTCATGACCTAAGCCTTCTGCACGCCCGCGGCCTTAGCCTGCATCTGGTGTTTATGCCACTGAACCTGCTGGCCGGTATTGGCGGGGCAGAGCACCAGCGCATTCTGACCGGTGCCACGGCCCTGGTTGAGGCGGGCAAGCTTAAGCCACTGATCGATGATCAGCGTTTCACCCTGGAAACGGTGCCTGAGGCCCAGACCCATGCCGAAAATGGCCGCCCCCTGGGCAAGGTGGTAATCGCTATCGCCGACTAACCGGCGCAGGCGATTAACCCGGGATCAGGTTCTTCAGCGGTTGGGCGGGGCGTGGGCCGATATGGCTGATCACCTCGCCTGCCGCGATCACGCCAAGCTGGGCGCAATCCGCCATGGATCGACCGGTGCTAAGGCCGAAGAGATAACCGGCCGCGAACTGGTCACCGGCGCCGGTGGTATCAACCACATTGGCCA
Source organism: Alphaproteobacteria bacterium SS10 (assembly GCA_019192455.1). Taxonomy (NCBI): domain Bacteria; kingdom Pseudomonadati; phylum Pseudomonadota; class Alphaproteobacteria; species Alphaproteobacteria bacterium SS10. Next base: position 161,627 of record JAHCML010000009.1, on the reverse strand, counting down.
CCGGGACGGCCGGCATACGCACGGTCTCGCCCTTATGCATGGCAACACAGCCAGCCTCAGAGCGGGTGATGACGGCGGTATCCACATCATTGCGGGCCAGATCCAGTGCCTCGGCCAAGGTATTCACCTTGTAGAGTGAGGTAATCTCCGCCTCGTTCGCGAAGAGCAGATCAACCGAATGGGGCAGGAAGTTGCGGATATCATCGCGATACCGGTCCGCCAGGAATGGGTCAGACATGGAGAAGGCGACAACCGTACCGGCGGTGAGGGCCACATCAGCGGCCTCCATCATCGCTTCGCGTGGTCGCTCGCTATCCCAGAGGTAACCTTCAAGGAACAGATACTCCGCCTCCTGGATCAGGGCGTGATTAATATCGTCCTTATTCAACTCGGTTGAGGCACCAAGATAGGTGTTCATGGAGCGCTGGGCATCCGGGGTTACCAGGATGATCGAACGGCTGGTATCACCACCATCTTGGGCCGGGGCGATAGGGGTATAAACACCCTCACGCTCCATATCCGCGCCGTAGAACTTGCCCGGCTCATCATCACGTACACGACCGATAAAGCCAGCGGAGCCACCAAAGGAGGCAATGCCGGCCATGGAGTTGGCGACCGACCCACCAGATGCCATGGTTGGGTTACTGATGGCGCCAGACAACTCACGCGAGCGATCCTGATCAACCAGGTTCATTACGCCCTTAGGCACGTCATGGTTGGACAGGAAGGCCTCATCGACCTCGGCAATAATATCAACGACGGCGTTACCGATACCGACGACTTTTGGTTGGGTGTTGGTCATGGCGCTAACAAGCATTCCGTTGGGCGGGCGATAGAATCGGGGGCATCTGGCCCTGGTGGCACACAGTTGTCAAACCGGGTGAGCGGTTATGGCACAAAAAGGCTTAAGGACGGGTGTCGAGACGGCTATCGTCGGCGCCATGCTGCATGATCTTTTCTCCGCCTTCGCCGATTTGCGCCGACCCCAGGTCCTACTGGCGCTTGTGGTCTGTATTGTCACCGGCCTCGTGGTTTTATTCACGATTCCCGGTCTCGCCTGGCTGATCTTCGGCAGCATTCAGACCTTTGAGATTGCCTGGATCGACAGCGTTATCAGCGCCCTCGCCGTCGGCGGCAGTGCCGTCCTGGCCTTCCTCTTATTTCCGGTGGTGATGACGGCGATTGTGGGGCTCGCCGCCGAGCCAGTGCTCGACCCGATTGAGGCGGATTACGAGGCCTACCTGCCACCGCAACAACCAGTGCCAATCGTAACCGCCCTGATCAGTTCCCTAAAACTGATCCTGATTGCCGGTGCGCTCTCCCTCTTCGCGATGCTGTTCTTCTGGACCGGGATCAGTGTGTTTGTCGCCTGGGTCATCAATAGTTACCTGCTCTCCCGCGAGTTTGTGACCATGGTCGCCATGCGCCGGGTACCAGAAAAGGCGGTGGATGAATGGCGGCGCCGTAACCGAGAGGCGGTTATGTTTCGCGGCGGCCTGATCGCCGTTCTGTTCGCCATTCCGGTGCTAAACCTGATTGCGCCGATCATTGCGGCCGCCATGGTCAGCCACTGGCTATCGCGCACCGATATCTATGAACTAGCGACAACCAAGCCGCCACAAATCACCGACTCGGGCCCCGATCTGGGCACGCCAACGGCCTAGACCATCAACAAAACGCGTCGCTGGCCGGGCACATCGGCAAGCATAAACAGCGACTTAGCTTGAAACGGGTTGTTTGATGGGCATCGGAGCCCCAGGCTGGCGCCCATGATTAAGCACCTGCCCCGCACCACCTTCCTAGCCCTTGCCCTGCTTAGCTTGAGCGGTTGCGGCACCATGGGCGCCATTCTCGGCACCGCCGTTGGCGTGATGAAGACCAGCGTCGATGTGTTGGTTGAGGCCCCAGCCGAAGCGCCAGCGAAGGAAACCGAGGTCGCCGCCGCTGAACAAAGCGCCGGTTAACGCCCAATTCCCCGATCTCAGCCTGGGGTTTTGTCCGGATAGGGGCACAAATCCCGGACCGTGCAGGATGGGCAGTCTGGCTTCCGTGCCTTGCAGGTGTAGCGTCCATGTAAGATCAGCCAGTGATGGGCATGCAGCTTCCATTTCGCTGGCACCTTACGCACCAACTTCCGCTCCACATCATCGACGGTCTTACCCTTCGCCATCTTGGTGCGGTTGCCCACGCGGAAGATATGTGTGTCGACCGCGATGGTCGGCTGACCGAAGGCAATGTTCAGGACCACATTGGCGGTTTTGCGACCAACACCGGGCAAGGCCTGCAGTGCCTTACGCGTCTTTGGCACCTCACCGCCATACTTCTCAACCAGGATCTCTGAGAGCTTGATAACGTTCTTGGCCTTGCCGTTGAACAGGCCAATCGTCTTGATTTTGTCCCGTACCACTGCCTCGCCCAGGGCCAGCATGTCATGGGGGTTATCGGCCAGCGGAAACAGGTTCCGCGTCGCCTTGTTCACCCCGGCATCGGTGGCCTGCGCTGACAACACCACGGCAACCAGCAGCGTATAGGGATTGGTGTATTCAAGGTCGGATTGCGGCTCCGGATCGATGGCCGATAACCGGGCAAAGAACTCGTCAATCTGCTCTGGCTTCATGGTGCGGGCTTTGCGCTTTGGCGTGAAGGGTAGGTTAAGCGGTTTCAGTCATGCTGAACGCCAAGATCAATACCGATAGCTATACCGACGGGCAGGCGCGGCAAGCTGGCGCTTTCCCGATAGCCGAAGCGACGCCATATTGCTAGGCCATGAGCATGGACAGCAACCACAATCAGCAGCCAAAGCGGGGCGATGATCGGGCAGCCGAGGCGGTGTTCTTCGACGCCATCCTGCACCCCAATCGCAGCCTGTCGCCGCGTGGCTTTCGCCTGTTAATGGCGGGTGTGGTGATGCTGTCGCTAACCGTTGGCAGCTTCTTCTTCGCCATTGGCGCCTGGCCTGTGGTTGGCTTCCTTGGGCTTGATGTGCTGCTGCTTTATTGCCTGTTCCGGGCAAACTACAAATCCGGCCGCACTTACGAGACGGTGAAATTAACCGAGAGCCGCCTGGTTGTGGATCGGCGTGACCATTGGGGCAAGCACACCCGCTGGACGTTCCAGCCCTATTGGCTGCATGTGCATATCGCCGAACCGGTGGAACATGACAGTCAGATCCGCCTGACCAGCCACGGCAAATCCATCACGATTGGCAGTTTCCTTGCACCGGAAGAACGGGCTGATTTTGCCGCCGCCCTGCAGCGCGCCCTTGATCGCTGGCGTCGTCCCCAAGCTGCCCTTGCCGCCGAATAGGCCGCCATCTCCGCCCGTAGAACTAAAATCGCAATAATCGGGTGTCGGCCGATTGGGCCGATGACTACCCTGCTTCAAACGTGAGAGAATTGAAGGAGGCTGGTCATGTCGCCCAGCAGCGCACAAGTTACCGCCATGGCAGAGCCACTACCCCCAAATCCCGAACCTGACAGCGCCATCAGCGCCGCCATCGGCGACAGCCTGGAATATCTGGCGGCAAACTGGCAGAGCCAGCCAAGCTTGGAACAGCTGGCCAACCGGGCCGGGTGGAGCGCGCCACATTACCAGCGTGCCTTTACCCAACATGTGGGGGTCAGCCCAAAGCGGTTCTTACAGTTCGCCACCCTCGCCCATGCGAGGTCGTATTTAGATAATGGAGTCAGCCTGTTAGAGACGTCTTTGGAGACTGGGCTGTCCGGACCGAGCCGTTTGCACGATCTTTTCGTCGCGACGGAGGCGATGACTCCCGGTGAATACAAGGACTTAGGCGCAGGGCTTGAGATTACCTATGGTTGGGCGATCTCGCCGCTCGGCCCGGTCCTACTCGGCACCACCGATCGGGGTATTTGCTGGCTGGCCTTTGCTGATCCCGACAACCCGAGCAGCGCAGAAGCCCAGTTCCATGAGGAGTGGTCGCGGGCCACCCGACTCCGCAATGATGAAGCGATTGCGAAGACGGCACAGACCGCCCTGTCCTGGCTTATGCCGGGTGGCAAAAAAGCCAAAGACAGCCCGCCAAAACTGCTGCTGCGCGGGACGAATTTCCAGCTTAAGGTCTGGCATGCCCTCCTGCGTATTCCGCCAGGGCAAGTGGCCAGCTATGGCGAACTGGCGGCCTCCATCGGGGCACCGAAAGCGACACGGGCGGTCGGCAGTGCCTGTGGTGCCAATCTAATCAGTTGGTTAGTTCCATGCCATCGGGCCATCACCTCAACCGGGATGATCCATGCCTATCGCTGGGGCATTGGGCGTAAGCGGCTGCTGCTGGCCCAGGAGTTCGCCAGCAACCCAGCCGTCACAGCGGCCTCGTAGAGCATCAACTAGGTTTTAACCATCTGGTTGGTTCCTGGCTTTACAGTGGACATCGTGGCACTGGCGCGCGACGTTGGCAGTGCTAAAAACTGTTCCCTACCCCGCCCCTGGATCCTCTCCGATGGCTGCTCTTGCCCCCTTTGACCCGAGTCCCGCGGTCGAGAAACTGACGATTGAGTCGAAAGACGGTGCCTTAACCGTTGTTCCCAATGACCTTTCCCAGATTACGCCCTATGTCCTGCTGGAGCAGGAAGATTGGTTTGAGCATGAGCTAGACTTCGTTCGAAAGCTGAGCGCGCCGAACATGCGCATGCTGGATATCGGGGCAAATTTTGGCATCTACACCCTTGCAGCAGCCAAAGCGTCGGGCCCGTCTGGCAAGTTTTGGGCGGTAGAGCCCGCCAGCACCACCGCCGATTACCTGCGCCAGTCTGTTGAGGCAAATGGGTTTGAAAACATCTCTGTCCATCAACTGGCCCTATCCGACAGTACCGGTGATGGCTTCCTGACGATTTCGAACAGCCCAGAACTCAATGCCCTCGCGGAAGAGGCTAGCGAGAATACCGAGAAGGTGGCGCTCTCGACCCTCGATCAGTTGATGAGTGATGCCTTCCCTGATGAGCAGATTGATTTCGTCAAACTGGACGCTGAAGGCGCAGAGGAATCGATTATTCGTGGCGGCAAGCAGTTCTTCGCCGAGCATTCACCGCTCGTCATGTTCGAACTGAAGCATGGTGGTGAGGTCAACAAATCCCTGATCGCCGCCTTTGAGGACATTGGATACAAAGCTTATGTCAGCATTCGCGGTATCCAGGCACTTCGTCCATTCGACTTGTCGGAAGAGATTGATGGCTTCCAGCTGAACCTATTTGGCTGTAAGCCGGACCGGGCAGAGCAGCTGGCCAAGCGTGGCCTACTGGTGGAGACACTGTCCGCCCTGCCCGCCCAAGCCCCGGATTGGAGCCTCGTTATACGACAGCAGCCATGGGCCACTATGATTGGCGGCGTATGGCTTAAATGGGGCCAGCAGGCGGATGACCTAGGCGCCGGTCAGTATCGAGATGCCCTCAGCCATTGGGCGGCAGCCAGCCTTATCGGTCCCCAACCGACCAGTGATGGCACCACACCACCAGATAGCGAGGCAACAGCACTGCGCCTTGCCCATTTGCAGCAAGCCTGGCAGCTGATGACCACCTGCCCACAATACCAGCAGGAAGATCCATCGGCGCTGATCAGTGCCGCACGTATTGCGCGTGATTTGGCACTTCGAAGCGCACAGTTAAAAATCATTGGCCGGGCAATCGACATATTGGGCACGGGCGAGGCATCGATCCAGATGCCGTTCCTGTCACCGGCACCCGCCTATGATGCCCTACCGCTAAAGGGCCCAATCAATGATTGGTTGGTGTGCACAATGCTGTGTACGCGTCTAACCGATAACGCCTTCTCAGGCTTCTTTATGACCTCGGCACAGACCCTGAATTCGCTTCAGGAGATTGTTAAAACACAGCATATGCCGATTGAAGTGCTTCGCCGGGCAATGCTTGTGATTATCCGGGGTAATGTCAGCATCGACGGTGATGTTCCGGGCTTTTTCAATCGCCTAATGACCCGGGAACCTGATCACCGAAATGCCGAGTTATGGAGTGGTGGCTTCGGTAAGCGGTTCCGCGATATCACCGGATCGGCCGATCCCAGCGTTACGGTTGAATCCCGCCATCCCGGACGGACTGTACGTGTCGTTCATGCCCTGGCGCGAAGCGGCGCCACCATCATGTCCCGCTGCTTGGCAGCGATGCCCCAGACCTGTCTGTTTAGCGAGATCCACCCACTTGGCCCATCCATGACCGCCAAGCTGGATGCCAAATCACCAGAACGGTTCAACATTGCCCATCAGGCGCGGGAGTGGTTCGACATCACCCTGCCTGAAAATCAAGAGGCCCTAGAGGCTGGCGATAATGATGAGGCGCTGACAATTGCCGTACTCGACCAGGTCTTTGATCGGGAGCGACGGCCAGTTGTTAGGGATTGGGCCCATCTAGACTTCCTCGGCTGGCAGTTTACTAGTAACCGCAGCAACCGGTTGGTAACCACGGAAATGCTGGCCAAGCACTATCAACCAACGGCGATCACCATCCTTCGGCACCCGGTTACCCTTTTGCGGTCACTGGCCCAGGGTGAGGGCACACGGGAGTTCTTGGAAAGCGCCCGGGGTTGTGAGGATTTCCTCGCAGGCTATGTCCGGTTCCTAGAAGCCGCAGGCGATGCCCCGCGCTTCAAATATGAGGATTTCGTCCAACAACCGGATCAGGTTGTTAAGGCCATGTGCGACGCGCTCGGCCTGGCCTTCAGCCCCAACTATGCTGAGAAGCTGCAGAGTGAGCCGGTGAAGATCACCGGCGATAATGATGCCCGGGCAGCCAAGGCAATCGAGCCCAAAGCACCGATTGAGGTAAGCGCTGCCCAAATGGCGCTGATTGAGGCTTCACCAGCCTATGAAGCCTTACTGGCCGAAACTGGCTATGAAGCGCGCGACCCAAGCTTGTTCACGGTCGTGTAGAACAAGCGAAGGTCACACCAGACCGAGCACATCAGACATGGTGTACCTGCCAGGCTGGCCCCGCTTGGCAGCTAGCCATACTGCGGCACGTACGGCACCCCTGGCAAAGACGGCACGGTCAGTGCAACGGTGGGTAAGTTCTATCCGCTCACCGGCCGTGGCGAAGATAACTGTATGCTCGCCAGCCACATCCCCACCACGCAAGGTGGCAAAGCCAATCTGGCCATCTGGGCGGATGCCTGTGTCACCCTCTCTTGAGAGCTTCTGTATCTCAGCAAGCGACCGCCCGCGCCCCGCAGCGGCGGCCTCTCCCAAGGCAAGCGCAGTGCCGGAAGGGGCATCCCGCTTCCCGCCATGATGCATCTCCACAATCTCAATATCGGCAAGATCAGCGGGCAGAGTAGCTGACAACCGGGCAACCGTGTCCAACAGCAGATTGATGCCAAGACTGGTATTTGCCGCCAGTATCACTGGGATATCAGCAGCAGCCGCATCAATCGCGGACAAGGCCTGATCGTCCAAGCCGGTTGTCCCAATAAGGATTGGCAACTGCTTCTCACGGGCGAAGGCAAGGTTATCAGCCAATGCCGCTGCGGAGGAGAAGTCGATCAGCACATCGAGCCCATCAGGCAGTGCCGCAAGCGTACTCATCGACACCGCATCACAACCAGCCAAGCCCAGCGCATCACTGGCAGGCTGGCCAATCAACCCATCACCCGCCCGAACGGCGAGGCCAGCAAGCGATGGACCGGAACCCGCCTGCTGAAGCGACCACAGCTCCGTCGCAATGCTTTTCCCCATGCGGCCCTTAGCACCAATCAATCCAACCCGCGCGGTGGCTTGGCCTTGGCCCTGTGATGTGTTCAGCATGGGGGTTACCTCCAGCCCTGAAGTTTTCGGTGCTTAGGACAGTTCTAGTTGACTGACCTCCAGCATTCAGCAGGCTATAGCACGACAGATCATCGTGCCGGTAGAGATCGGCCACCCCAAAGACATCGCGATGTGATTATGAGCCAATCTGGCGACAAATCAGTGGCCATGTTCCACTGCCTCTCCAGGTCTGGTGGCACCGCCGTCGCGCGCTACCTGACCGCCGCCACGGGCGCCGCCACATTTAGTGAGATCCACCCACGAGGCCCGGCCTATATTAACCGCATGGAGCCAGGGCGCGGGCACCTTTTCCATATCGTGCATCAGGCGGAAGAGTATTACGGCACCACCATGCCTGACAGCCCACCCAGCGCCGCGCTTGATGAGGCGGAGAACAATGAGCATTGGCTTTGCCAAGTCATCGATCATTTTCAATCAGCAGGCCGACCCGTTGTTATCCGTGATTGGCCGCATCTGGACTTCCATGGCTGGCCGGAAGCAGAGCGGGCTGACCAGCGCATGGTTACCAGGGACCTGCTGGCCAAACACTACAGCATCCGTGCGGTTACACTGGTCCGGCATCCGCTTGCCATGTTTATGAGCCTGATCGGCATGCAGCGATATCAGGATAAGCTACTGAATCCACAAGAGATAAATCACTTCCTGCTTGGCTACCTGGCCTTTGCCAAGGCGATTGAGACCACCCCAATCTTCCAGCATGAAGCCTTTATCGAGGCACCTGATCAGGTGGACAGAGAGATGATCAGCGGTCTAGGGTTAAGCCGAGCGGATGAGAGCGAGGCGACTGACTTGGCCATTGCGCCCGCTCTGACCGGGGATCGTAGCGGGCGTACGTCCAGCGGCATTACCAAAGGTACAGCAAAAGATGTGCCGCTACCGATGCTGACATTCTTTGAGCAGCAACCAAGCTATCAAGAGCTGCTGGAGCGACTGGGCTATGAGGCGCGGCCCAAGGGGGTCATCAACCCAATCACCGGACCGGTTTGACCTAGTCCTTCAAATCTTCCCAAAGCTCTTTCACTTTGGAGAAGAAGCCCTCTGATTCCGGGCTGTTGGCGCCTGGCTTGCCTTCCTGATCGAACTCTTTCAGTAGCTCTTTCTGCCTGGCCGACAGATTGCGCGGTGTCTCGACAACCGTTTCGATCATCATATCGCCCCTGGTTTGGGAGCGTAGGATCGACATGCCCTTGCCTTTGAGGCGGAAGGCTTGGCCGGTCTGGGTACCCGCCGGCACCGTCACCCGGGCGCGCTTACCATCAATGGTTGGGACTTCAATCTGACCACCCATGGCCGCCGTGGTCATCGGGATTGGCACCCGGCAACCAAGGTCGGAACCGGAGCGCATGAAGAAATCATGCGGCTGTACGGTCAGGAAGATATAGAGGTCACCGGCTGGCGCACCGCGTAGCCCTGCCTCACCCTCACCGGCGAGGCGGATACGCGTACCATCTTCAACACCTGAGGGGATATTGACGCTAAGGCTCTTCTCTTTGCGTACGCGCCCAGAGCCAGAACAGACCCGACAGGGGTTTTTGATGATCTTACCGGCACCACTACAGGTGGGGCACGTACGCTCAATCATAAAGAAGCCCTGCTGGGCCCGTACGCGACCAACGCCACCACAGGTTGGGCAAGTTTCAGGCTCGCTCTTACCTTCAGCGCCGGTGCCATCACAGGCCTCACAGATCACCGAGGTTGGGACGCGTACTTGAACCTTATCGCCCTTAAAGGCTTGTTCTAAATCGATTTCTAGATTGTAGCGGAGGTCTGAGCCACGGCTGGAGGCCTTGCCGCCGCCGCGCTTGCTGCCCATGAAGTCGCCAAACATCTCATCAAAGATATCGGCGAAGTTGGCGCCAAAGCCGAAGTCACCAGCGCCACCGCCTGGACCGCCGCCGCCTTCAAACGCCGCATGACCATAACGGTCATAGGCCGCGCGCTTATCATCATCACGCAGTATGTCGTACGCTTCGCTGACTTCCTTAAACTTAAGCTCGGCCGCCTCATCACCCGGATTGCGGTCGGGGTGATACTTCATCGCCTGTTTGCGGTAGGCACTCTTCAGCTCATCAGCCGAGGCGCCTTTATCCACACCGAGCAGTTCGTAGTAATCCTGTTTTGACATGCTTGGCTAATCCGAAACAGCAAGTAAGAGGGTTGGCGGAACAAGTGATCTGGAAATGGCAAAGCCGGGTGCTGTTTGCCAAACACCCGGCCTTTAAGCCATGCCCATTAGCGGACCAAAGGACAAAAGACCGGGTTAGCTGGCCTTTTTATCGCCCTGCTCGTCTTCGTCGACTTCCTCAAACTCGGCATCGACAACACCCTCATCGGCCTCGGCCTTACGCGCGGCCTCGTCAGCGGCATCAGCATCGGCGGCATCGTCACCACCCTCGGCTGCGGCCTCTTCCTGGCTCTGCTTGTACATGGCCTCACCCAGCTTCATCGCTGCCTTTTGCAGCTCTTCGCGGGCCTCGTTAATGGCTTCTGGGTTGTCGCCTTCCATTGCCTCCTTCGTGGCGGCAATGGCGGTTTCGATGTCCTGACGCTCTTCAACGGAGATCTTGTCACCGGCTTCTTCCAACGACTTCTCAGTTGAGTAGACGAGGCCATCGGCCTGGTTGCGGGCTTCCACAACTTCACGACGCTTTTGGTCATCGGACGCGTTGCTCTCTGCGTCCTTCACCATCTGGTCGATATCGGAATCAGAGAGGCCGCCAGAAGCCTGGATCTGGATCTGCTGCTCTTTACCGGTGGCCTTATCCTTAGCGGAGACCTGGACGATACCGTTGGCATCAATGTCGAAGGTCACCTCAATCTGTGGCACGCCACGGGGTGCTGGCGGAATACCGACGAGGTCGAATTGGCCCAGCGGCTTGTTATCCGCTGCCATCTCACGCTCACCTTGGAAGACGCGGATCGTCACNGCGTTCTGATTGTCCTCAGCGGTTGAAAAGGTCTGGCTCTTCTTGGTTGGGATGGTGGTGTTGCGCTCAATCAAACGGGTGAACACACCGCCCAGGGTTTCAATACCAAGGGAAAGCGGGGTCACGTCGAGCAGCAGGACGTCTTTAACATCGCCCTTCAGAACGCCGCCCTGGATCGCGGCACCAACGGCCACAACCTCATCCGGGTTCACACCACGGTGTGGCTCTTTACCGAAGAATTCTTCGACCGCCTCGATGATCTTAGGCATCCGGGTCATACCACCGACCAGGATCACCTCATCAATCTCAGATGCCTTGAGGCCAGCATCTTTCAGCGCAGCCTTACAAGGTTGGATCGACCGCTTAACCAGATCGGCGACCAGCGCCTCCAGCTTCGAGCGGGTCAGGGTGATATTCAGGTGCTTTGGACCATCCTGGTCACCGCTGATGAACGGCTCGTTCACATCGGTGGAGGTGGTGGAGGACAGCTCAATCTTCGCCTTCTCTGCGGCCTCTTTCAGGCGCTGCAGGGCCAGCTTGTCCTTACGGAGATCAATGCTGTTCTCCTTTTTGAACTCTTCGGCCAGGTAGTCGATGATCTTGTTGTCGAAGTCTTCACCGCCGAGGAAGGTGTCACCATTGGTGGCCTTCACCTCAAACACGCCATCGCCAATCTCGAGGATTGAGACGTCAAAGGTACCGCCGCCAAGGTCATAAACGGCGATGGTGCCGGTGCCCTTCTTCTCGAGCCCGTAGGCGAGTGCGGCCGCGGTCGGCTCGTTGATGATGCGCAGAACTTCAAGACCAGCAATCTTACCGGCGTCTTTGGTGGCCTGGCGCTGGCTGTCGTTGAAGTACGCAGGAACAGTGATGACCGCCTGGGTCACATCTTCGCCGAGATAAGCCTCAGCGGTTTCTTTCAGCTTGGACAGGACAAAGCTGGAAATCTGGGATGGGGCATATTTCTCGTCACCCACCTCAACCCAAGCATCGCCATTATCGCCAGCAGCGATATTGAACGGCGCTTTCTCAACCATCTCTTTGACCTGCTTCTCATCGAAGCGGCGGCCGATCAGGCGCTTAATGCCATAGAGGGTTTTGTCTGGGTTGGTCACAGCCTGGCGTTTTGCCGGCTGACCGACGAGGCGCTCACCATCCTTACCGAAGGCGACCATCGAGGGGGTCGTGCGCGCGCCCTCGGCGTTCTCGATCACCTTACCTTGGCCGCCATCCATAACGGCGACACAGGAATTGGTCGTGCCCAAATCAATGCCAATAACTTTACTCATCGTCTCTCACTCATGCCCCTTGTTGGACCGGCCCGTTACATCTGTCTGTCGGGCCATATGGCGGCGGAAAACTAGCAGTCCTTAAAATCTAAAGCGGCCCTGCCAGCCTCCAAAAATTATCATCTAGCTGGCTGCCCACCCCTTAATGGGGTGTCCGGTTGGGGCGCTGGAATACTGCGCAAACACCGAACCGACAAGCAGCCATAGCGGATATAGGCAGTCCCGACGGGTGGTGCAACACGGCAACGCCAGGAAAAGTGGCGTAATTGCGGCTGCCGGGAAAGCTTTTACCCATTCGCCAACCAACAAGAGCGCAGAAATCAGCCTATTTCCAAATCTTGCGGTCGGCCTAACAAAGCCTGGTTTTATGCGGTCTGATTGACCGGACCATCGGCGCCACCCTTGGTGACCCCAACGCGAGCAGGGCGTAGCAGCCGCTCATGCACCATATAGCCGGGTTGCAGAACCTGCATGATCGTGCCCCGTGGCTTGGACGGATCTTCCACCTCAAACATCACTTCATGTTTGTTCGGGTCGAAGATTTCATCCTCGGCAATCTCAATCTGCACGACGCCATGGCGCTTCAGGGCGGATTGCAGCTCCTTATCAACGGCACGGATACCGTCGAATAGGTTCTTAAGCCGATCATCGGCAGCATCCAGCGCATCCTGTGGCACGGCATCGAGGCCACGGGCGAAGTTATCGGCCACACTCAGCATGTCTTCGGCGAACTTACCGACCGCGAACTTGCTGGCATCCGTCTTCTCTTTCTCAAGCCGGCGGCGCACATTCTCGGTTTCCGCAGCAGAGCGAAGTAAGCGATCACGCAGATCATCAACCTGGGTCTGCAGAGCGGCCAGTTCTTCACTTGGATCAACAAACGGCGTCACATTGTCGGGCGCGGCCTGGGCCGGCTCACCATCGGCTGGCTGTTCATCATCACGGAGGAACGGCGGGGTCGCATCGGCCGGTTGCGGGTCGGCTTGCTCTGCCGCCTTATAGGCATCGCTCGCCTGACCTGGCTGGGGTTGGGCCTCGCCCTGTTCACCCAGGGTTGGGTCAACAGCTAGGGGCGTATCCTCGCCATTCTGCGGCGCATCAGCGGTTGGTTCGGCTTTCGGTTTGTTGTTCGCCATATTGCGATTTCTCAATTGGTATCTCGGACAGGTATGGGCGCGACCGAAATCGGCCTGAGGCGGATATAGGGTCTTTATGGTGGGAAGTCGACCTGGGAACGCGACCAGACCGCCTGATCGATAAACTTAGCCCATCATCTTGCCGATAACCTTGGCCGTGTAATCGACCATGGGGATGATCCGGGCATAGTTGAGCCGCGTTGGGCCAATCACGCCGATTGCCCCCACCACCTCTTGGGCACTGTTGTGATAGGGCGCGACGATGACGGAACAGCCCGCGCTGGAGAACAGGCGGTTATCGGCGCCAATGAAAATTTGCACACCCTCAGCGCGGTCGGTTGCATCCAGGACCCGCATCACCGTTTCCTGGTTCTCCAAATCCTCAAACAGTTGGCGGACCCGCTCGAGGTCTTCCAACGCCTGAATATCATCGAGCAGATTGGCCTGCCCCTTGATGATCAGTGTGCCGGACTGATCACCGGACCAATCGGCGAGCCCGGCCTCAACAATCTGGGAGGATAGGGTGTCCAGCTGGCTCTGCCTGGTCTCAATCTCAGCCAGGATCTCAGTACGGGCATCCTCAATAGAACGGCCGACAAGGCGCGCATTCAGATAATTGGCCGCCTGACGCAGGGCCGATTGCGGCACACCGGGCGGGATGTCCAGCACCCGGTTCTCAACCAACCCATCCTGGGTGACCATCACCACCAAGGCCTGACCGGGGCCGAGCTGAACGAACTCAATCTGCTTCAGCGGCATTTCTCGTTTCGGTGCCGCAACAAGCCCAGCACACCGGGACAAACCGGACAGCATCGCCGTGGCATCGCTTAACATCTCCGGCATGGTTTTGCCGGCGGCACCGCCTAGCGCCTCAATCGATTGCCGCTCATGGGTGCCAACCTCACCCACCTGCAGCAAGCCATCAACGAACAGCCGTAAACCCGCATCGGTGGGCAGTCGACCGGCCGAGGTATGGGGGGAATGGAGCAGGCCCGCCTCCTCCAAATCCGACATCACATTGCGAATGGTGGCAGGGGATAGCCCCATCTCCATAGACCGGGAAATGGTGCGCGATCCCACCGGCTCGCCGCTTTCAACATAGCTATCAACGATGATGCGCAGCACCTCGCGTGAGCGTTCGTTCAACGCATTCAACGGTGATTCTGGGCGGGTTTCCGCGCCTTCACTCAGGCTAAAGCCGGGTTTTTTGATCGTGTCGGTCATAGGCTGAATTTAAAAGCGACAGCGGCGATCAGCAAGGGTGGGGAAGCAATCAACCCTATGCTATAGAGCCCGCCACCAATCAAACCATCACCGATGACAGCGGAATTACCCATGACTAGCACCAGCCGCCCCTCTGGCCGTGAGGCCAACGCCATGCGCGCGATTGAGATCGAAACCGATGTCTCAATCCATGCCGAAGGCTCCTGCCTGATTAAGTTTGGCCACACCCATGTGCTGTGCACCGCCAGTGTTGAGGATGGGGTGCCGGGCTGGATGCGCAATTCCGGCCGTGGCTGGGTGACAGCAGAATACGGCATGCTTCCCCGCTCCACCGGCAGCCGCACGGGCCGGGAAGCCGCCCGTGGTAAGCAATCGGGCAGAACCCAAGAGATTCAGCGTCTTATTGGCCGTGCCTTACGCTCCATCATAGATTTGGAGAAGCTGGGCGAGATCCAGATCAAGATCGATTGCGACGTCATTCAGGCCGATGGCGGCACACGTACGGCCGCCATCACCGGCGGTTATGTGGCCCTACACCTGGCGCTTCAGCATTTGCTGGCGATTAAGGCCATCGATGCAATTCCCCTGACCGATAGTGTGGCCGCCGTCTCCTGCGGGGTTTATGGCGACATGCCTGTGCTGGACCTGGACTATGCAGAGGACAGCAACGCCGTGGTCGACGCCAACTTCGTGCTCACCGGCTCTGGCGGGATTGTTGAGATCCAGGGCACGGGCGAGGAGCGCCCGTTCAGCCGGGACGAGTTTAACGCCCTGATGGGCCTCGCCGAGCAGGGCTGCACCGAGCTTGCCGCCCTTCAGACCCAAGCGTTGAAGCGCTAACCGGGCCAAGGATTAAGCGGATGAGCGAAACCCCAAGGGCGACCCCAAGGCTTTTCGATGGCGATACCCTGGTGATCGCCACCCACAATAAGGGCAAGGTGCCAGAGATTGCGGCCCTGCTTGAGGGCCGGGTGCCCCATATGACTAGCGCCGGTGAGCTTGGCCTCGATGTGCCTGAGGAAACTGGCACCACCTTCATGGCCAATGCCACGATCAAGGCCCTCGCCGCCGCCAGCGCGTCCGGCAAACCAGCCCTCGCCGATGATAGCGGGCTAAGCGTGGCCGCCCTGGATGGTGCGCCCGGCGTATACACCGCCGATTGGGCTGAGGAAGGGCCCGACGGTGAGAAGCTGCCCGCCCGTGACTGGGTGATGGCCATGACCAAGGTCCATGACCGCATGCAGGCCAGCGGTAATGCCGATAAATCAGCCGCCTTTATCAGCGCGCTCGCCCTCGCTTGGCCGGACGGTCATGTGGAGGTGGTTGAGGGGCGCTGCGAGGGCAGCATCACCTGGCCCATGCGCGGGGAGAAGGGGTTTGGCTATGATCCCGTCTTCATACCCGATGGTTATGAGGTCACCTTCGCTGAGATGGACCCGACGGAAAAGCAAGCGATCAGCCACCGCGCCAACGCCTTTGCCCTGCTCCGGGAACGCTGCTTTCCCGGCTAGGCGACCACCCGCCCCCTAATCATGTGCAAACGCCTGAGTTTTCAGCCGATCTGTTATGCGTTTTCGGCGGCCATTGGTTGCTGCCCATTTTCATGAACCAGGCGTAGCGTCCGCCGCCATGATCTTAGCAACAGCGGCGCTAGCTCAGGCGCTTGGGACATGACCCGACAGCTAGAACATCGCGAACTGGTTATCGCCAGCAACCATTATGGCTTCCTCTTTGAGGTGCAAAGCCCGACGGCTGGCGCCATCGACCGCGTCCACAGACTAGTGGATAAGCGCGGCAAGGCACCAGAGGATCTGGGCAAAACCCTTCAAGAAGCGGCGATCGCCCGGGCCGTCACGGCTGCCCGTTCAACCGGCCTGCCCGCCATTGCCGAGGCCAAGGGGTTGGAAGTTGAGGCGCTGGGTGGCTACCCCGGTGTCCGCATGCTGGACATCAACCGCCCGAACAAAAACGACGATAACAACGCCCATATCCTACAAAGCCTGCTGGATGCCGGGGCCTCTATCCTTCCGGATCGGGGCGCGCAGCTGGTCAGTAATATCGCCATTGCCTGGCCTGATGGTGAGGTGGTGCATGAGCGGGCAGCCATCGACGGCGTCATCTCAATCATCCCACAGGGCACGATCAGCGCTGGCTTTGACCCCATCTTCCGCCCGTTTGGCCTGTTAACCACGCTGGCCCAGATGCAGCCGGAGGAGCGCAGCCAGTTCCGCCCCACCGCGCGGGCCCTGGACCAGCTGGTCAACCGGGTGATGCCGGGCATCGCCTCAGATGCCGAGGCCGACCGGGTGGCAAAGCCAGACGCGGCACCGTCGCCAAGGCGCCCGCGACGCTGATTGACTGGTCACTGACTGCCAAAGCGCTGGCCGCCTGATTGCAAGAAAGGCCACCAGCACGTATCTAGTTAAGCGTGCGCAGGCTTAAGATGTTCTGGGGAAACACGCATGGCACCGACACTCGATAAAGATTCCGTTCTCGTCCTGGCTTCCAACAATCAGGGCAAGCTGGTTGAGATGCAAAAGCGCCTGGAAGGCAGCGGCGTCACGGTTCTGACGCTGAAAGACCTCGACCTGCCACAAGCCGACGAGACCGGCGATTCAACGGCTGAAAATGCTTCCCTGAAATCCACTGGCGCAGCAGAAGGTTTCGATTTCAGCGCGGTGGAGGCGAAGGTTGGCCGCCCAGTTAGCAAAGTGATCGTCGCTGCCGAAGATACCGGCCTGGAAATCCCCAGCCTGGGCGGATGGCCCGGCCCACATTACGCACTGCTGACCGAGAAAACCCCTGGCGGTGAGCGGGATGATGAGATGGGCAATGCCAAGGTCTTGGCCAAGCTTGCCGACCAACCTGGCGCAGACCGAAAAGCGGTCTTCACCTCCACACTCGCAGTGACTGAGGTTCGGCGAGATGGCATGGATGCCAAGCCAACCCTCTATACCGCTGAAATGGTTGGCCGAATTGCCGAGAAACCGCGCGGTGATAATGGCTTTGGCTTCGATGCGATCCTTGAGGTCGATGGCCCTCGCGGTCGCCCTGTGACCTTTGCCCAGCTTGATCGCTCGCAAAAGGCCGAGTACAGCCCACGACCAAAGGCAGTGGATAAGATGGTTCAGGCCATCTACCCGAAGAGTGAAGTGGTGGCTGATGGTCCGGCAAAACGTCCAGGACAAACCGGTTAGTTCAGATAGCGAGACCAAGGCCACGCCCGGCTTTGGCATCTATGTGCATTGGCCGTTCTGCGCCAAGAAATGCCCCTATTGCGACTTTAACAGCCATGTCCGTGAGGCCGTGGACCATGATCGCTGGCGCCGGGCCCTCATCACAGAGCTCCAACATTTCGCCCGTCTGACCCCGGGCCAGACCGTCACCTCGATCTTCTTCGGCGGCGGCACGCCATCACTGATGGCCCCACAGACCACCGCCGCCGTAATCGACACAATCGCCGAGCTTTGGCCCATGGCCGAGGGGGCGGAAATCACCTTGGAGGCCAACCCAACCTCAGTTGAGGCGGGGAAGTTTGAGGGCTTTGGTGCCGCTGGCGTGAACCGGGTGTCACTGGGCGTACAGGCACTGAACGACACTGACCTTCAGTTTCTCGGCCGTCAGCACTCAGCTGCGGAGGCCCTTAACGCCGTGGCCTTGGCCAAGCGTTACTTCGCCCGTGTTTCCTTCGATCTAATCTATGCCCGGCCCGAGCAGAGCGTTGGGTCCTGGGAGACAGAGCTGACCCAAGCGCTTGAGGTTGGTTGTGATCACCTCTCCGCCTATCAGCTGACGATTGAGCCAGGGACCCAATTCTTCACCCTGCACAATCGTGGCGTCTTCCAGATCCCGGAGGATGAGCTGGCCGGGGATTTATTTGAGGCGACGCAAGCGATCACCAGTGCCGCTGACATGCCGGCCTATGAGATTTCAAACCACGCCGCGCCAGGGGAGGAGAGCCGCCACAACCTGACCTATTGGCGCTATGGCGATTATGTTGGTGTCGGTCCCGGCGCCCATGGGCGACTTAGCCTGGCGGACGGCAGCCGCGTTGGCACCCGCACCCATTTGGCGCCCGAGGCCTGGTTGGAGCAGGTTGAGGATGCGGGCCATGGCGCCAAGCCGTTTGAGGTTGTGGCACCGATTGATCAGGTGACCGAGGCGCTAATGATGGGCCTGCGCCTGGTCGAGGGCCTGCCAATCCTGCGGATCGAGGAACTTGGCGGCGGCGACATCGACCAGCTCTTGGATGTTTCGGAAGTGCAACGATTGACGCAGGCTGGCCTAATCGATGCACAGGCTTGGGATAAACAGCGCCTTTCACTGACCGCAGCGGGTCGCCAACGGCTGAATAGCGTGTTATCGACGTTGCTTCCGTAAAACTCCGCCCGCGCCCACACCCACGCCGACACCAAATGCCCGACGGCAGCACCCATAACACCAGCGAGATCCCAGGCCTCGACGACCTGCCGGATACCCCAATGATGCAGCAATATGCCGGCATCAAACGGGCGCATCCTGACTGCCTGCTGTTCTACCGCATGGGCGATTTTTATGAGCTGTTCTTAGAGGATGCGGTAACGGCCTCGGCAGCGCTGGACATCACCCTGACCCGGCGCGGCAATGCTGGTGGCAATGACATCCCCATGTGCGGCGTGCCCTTCCATGCCTATGAGGGCTACCTCGCCCGGCTGATCAAGCAGGGCCATAAGGTTGCCATCTGCGAGCAGACCGAAACACCAGAGCAGGCCAAGAAACGCGCAGGCTCAAAGGCGCTGGTCCGACGTGACGTCATCCGTGTCGTCACCCCCGGTACCCTAACCGAAGACACGCTGCTGGATGCCCGTCAGCATAACTTCCTGATCGCGGTGGTTGAGCAGGCGGGCCGCTATGGCCTCGCCGCCGCTGATCTCTCCACCGGTACGGTGATGACCCAGTGGCTTGATGCCGCGAGGCTAAACGGTGCTATCGCCCGGTTTGAACCGTCGGAGATCCTGGCACCACAACGATTGGAGCAGCACCCGGCCACCCGCGAGCTGCTGAACGAATGGCGTGGCCTGATCGCGTTTCAGCCAAATGCCCGGTTTGATGCCAATAACGCCAGCAAGCGCCTCACCGACTTCTATGAGGTTGGATCGGTTGATGCCTTTGGCGGGTTTGAAACCGCCGAGCTAACCGCCCTTGGCGCGCTGATCGATTACATCACCCTGACCCAATGTGGTCAGCATGCCCCGCTGGAACGTCCACGAAGGGAGGTTGATGATGGCAGCCTGGAGATCGATGCCGTCACCCGCCGTGCTCTTGAACTGACCCGCACCCAGAGCGGGGAACGGCGCGGCAGTCTGCTTGCCACCATTGACCGCACGGTTACCGCCGCCGGCGCACGGGCCCTTGCCCAGCGCCTGGTCGCCCCCAGCACCAGCCTGACCGCCATCACCAACCGCCATGATGCGGTTGCTTGGCTAGTTGCCGAGCGTGGGGAAGAGGCAACCCTGCGCGATCACCTCAAGGCCATGCCGGATATTGAACGGGCGCTATCCCGCCTTGGCCTCGAGCGTGGTGGCCCACGCGACATGCTGGCCATCAGGCAGGCTATGGAAACCGCAGAGGCGTTGGCGGCCCAGCTATCCAAAGCCAAGGATCTGCCGACCAACCTCGCTGATCTGATTGACCCACTTACCCCGCCTGAGGGGCTGCCAACCCTGCTAACTGGGGCGTTGGCTGATGAGGCCCCGCTGCTGGCCCGCGATGGTGGGTTTATCGCCACCGGCTATACCGAAGAGCTGGATAAATACCGCAAGCTTCAAACCGAAGGCCGCCAGTATATCGCTGAGATGCAGGCTCGTTACGCATCCGAAACGAGCGTTGAGCGGCTGAAGATCAAGCACAACAATGTGTTGGGCTACTTCATTGAGGTGACGGCCCTTCACGCCGATAAACTGCGCGACCCCGCCCATAACGAGCAGTTCATCCACCGCCAGACACTAGCGAATGCTGTGCGTTTCACCACGACGGAACTGGCGGATCTTGAGCAGCAGATGAGCCAGGCAGGCGACCGCGCCCTGGCGATTGAGCTGGAGCTGTTCGAAGACCTCCGCCGCAGTATTTTAAGCCAGACCGAGCCGCTGCGCGCCCTGGCCGCTGCCGCCGCTGAGGCTGATATGGCCACCGCCCTTGCCAACCTTGCCGTCACCGAACGCTATACCCGCCCTGAAATGAGCGAGGATATGGCGTTTGAGATCACCGGCGGCCGCCACCCGGTGGTGGAACAACTGGCCGAGACGGGACCCCAAGGGTTTGTCGCCAATGATTGCCAGCTTGAGGATACGGGGCGGCTTTGGTTGCTGACCGGCCCGAACATGGCCGGTAAATCAACCTTCCTCCGCCAGAACGCGCTGATCGTTATCCTGGCGCAGATGGGCGGTTTTGTGCCCGCCGAGGCGGCCAAGATTGGCATTGTTGACCGGCTATTTGCTCGGGTTGGTGCCGCCGATGATTTGGCCAAGGGTCGCTCAACCTTCATGGTTGAGATGCTAGAGACCGCCGCGATCCTGCACCGAGCAGGATCCAAGTCCCTGGTTATTCTGGACGAGATCGGCCGGGGCACCGCCACCTTTGACGGCATGTCGCTGGCCTGGGCATGCGTTGAATATCTGCACGATAAGAACCAGTGCCGGGGCCTATTCGCCACCCACTATCATGAGCTGACGGGCCTCAGTGCCAAGCTCAATGGCCTCGCCAACCACCATATGCGGGTGAAGGAATGGCAGGGCGATGTGGTCTTCCTGCACAGTGTTGGCGCCGGTGCCGCCGATCGTTCCTACGGTATTCAGGTGGCGCAACTGGCTGGCCTGCCCAAGCCGGTGATCAAGCGGGCGAAAACCGTGCTTGAGACCTTAGAGGCCGGGGAGCGTCAGGGCGGCAAGGCCAGTAATCTGGCGCAGGATTTACCGCTCTTTCACGCGATCCCGGAACCATCAGCAGAGGTTGAACAAGAACCCTCACCGGTGGAGCAGCGCCTCGCTGAGATCACCCCAGATGATTTGAGCCCCCGCCAGGCACTTGAGCTAGTCTATGAGCTAGACCGGCTGGCGAAGGAGCGAGAGCAGCCAAATTGAGTAAGCAACCCACCCCGAAAAAGCCGAAGGGTAGGAAGGCCGCGAAGCCAGCACCAAAAGGCCAGGCAAAGGCGGCCGCCAAGCGCGCGGCCAGCAACTATCTGGGCGATTTGGTTGTGCCGGGCCTCGCCGCCCTGCCGCCTGCTGAACGACTAAACAAGACGCTCAAAACCAAATGGGCCGATGGCAAGGGCCGCCCGGCGGTGCTGGAGTATCTGAAGAAGATCCTGGCCGATGGTCATGCCGAGATCTGCAACCAGTTCGAAAATGGCCGCGCCGGCGATGCGACCGGCGCCATCTGTGTGCGCCAACACGCCCAGCTAGCCGATGGGGTGATCCAGGCGATCTATCATCTGGGCACTAAGGTCGCCCACCCGATTGCCAACCCCACCGCCGGTGAGCGCTTGGCCCTGATTGCCACCGGCGGCTATGGCCGGGCCGAACTCTCGCCCCAATCCGACATCGATCTGCTGTTCATCCTGCCCTATAAGCGCACGCCGACGATTGAGCAGAGCGTTGAATTCGTTCTCTATTTCCTTTGGGATTTGGGCCTGAAGGTTGGTCAGGCGGTGCGCAGCGTCGATGACTGTATCCGCCAGGCCAAGGCGGATATGACGATCCGCACCAACTTGCTGGAATCCCGCTTCCTCGCCGGTGATACCGAGGTGTTTGAGGAGTTTCAGGGCAAGTTTGAGAACGATGTGATGGCCGGGACCGCCCCCGCCTTCATCCAGGCGAAGATGGAGGAGCGCGATGCACGCCACCATGAGGTGGGGGACAGCCGCTACGTGCTTGAGCCCAACGTTAAGAACGGCCTGGGCGCCCTGCGCGACCTGCATGTGCTGTTCTGGATCGCGAAATATGTCCACCGGGTCGACCGGGTCCATGATCTGGTCGATCTAGGTGAGATCAGCGAGGAAGAGGCCGAGACGTTCGACCGGGCGCAGAACTTCCTCTGGGCTGTACGCGCCCATCTGCACTACCTCACCGGTCGCGGTGAAGACCGCCTCACCTTTGACCTGCAACCAGAGTTGAGCCGACGCCTCGGCTATGTCGACCACGGCAAAACCCTAGGCGTTGAGCGGTTCATGAAGCACTACTTCCTGGTCGCAAAGGAGGTTGGTGCGCTGAGCCGTAACATGACGGCACTGTTCCAGGATCGGGTCTTCACCGGGCGGATCGCCCGCATTGGCCGCGCCATCTGGGCATTTGACATTGAGGGCTTCCCGGTTCAGGGCGGCTGGCTGCACCTGCCGAGCGACGATCATTTGAGAAAACAGCCGGAGGATTTGATCCGCATCTTCCGGGTGGCCCAAACCTCAGGTCGGTTTATTCACCCGGCCTCGCTACAGCGGATTAGTCGTGAGCATCGGCGCATTGGCCGGAAGATCCAGAACGACCCCGCCTGTAATGCGGTCTTCCTGGACATCCTGACCGGCAAGAACGCGATCCGCATTCTTAAGCTGATGAACGATACCGGCGTGATTGGTCGTTTCCTGCCTGATTGGGCGCGGATCGTGGCGCAGATGCAGTACGACATGTACCACGTCTACACGGTGGACGAGCACACGCTGCATGCGGTGGAAATCCTCCACGGTATCGCCGATGGCAGCCGGGCAGAGGACTTCCCCCTGGCGACTGAGGTCTATGGCAAGATCAGCTCAACCCGCGCGCTATTTGTGGCGGTCCTGCTCCACGATATCGCCAAGGGCCGCAATGGTGATCACTCGATTTTAGGCGAGAAGGTGGCGCTCAAGGTCTGCCCGCGCCTCGGCCTGACACCTGAGGAAACGGAAACCGTCGCCTGGCTAGTTCGCTGGCATTTGGCCATGTCACGCACGGCGCTGAAACGAGATTTGGATGACCCCAAGGCAGTCGATGATTTCGTCAATCTGATCCAATCCACCGAACGCCTGCGCCTGCTGCATGTCCTGACCACCGTCGATATCGCGGCGGTTGGGCCCGATCGCTGGAATGCCTGGAAGGCCGGGTTGCTGCGCCGCCTGTTCTTCGTAACCGAACAGCGGCTGACGCCCGACGACAATATGCGACCACCAGCTACCTATGATTCCCGGCTGGTTGAGGGCCTGCGCGAGCAACTCAGCGATTGGTCTGGCGATCGCATTCGCGGGTTCATTGAGGTGGCACCCGCCGGGCTTTGGCATGCCTTCCCACCGGAGCAGCTGGCCCATCTCGCCCGGCTGATGCATGGCGCGCAAACTGAGAACCAAGAGCTGGCGCTCGACACCCGGGTCGATGTGGCGGCGGGCTATACCCAGGTTGCCGTGATTACCAAGGACCGTAAGGGCCTGTTCGCCGCCCTGACCGGGGCCATTGCCGCCACCGGCGCCAGCATCCTGGACGCGAAGATCTTCACCTTCAACCATGGTTGGGTGCTGGATGTGTTCGCCATCCAGGATTTGCAGGGCAACCCAATCGGCAGCGGGGACAAACTCGCCAAGCTCTCAATCAACATCCACCGCGCGCTTGAGGATCAGAGCTTCCTCGATAAGAAGATCGCACGCCATCGCCATGACCTGCCATCACGCACCCATGTCTTCACCGTGCCACCGCGCGTGCTGATCGATAATCAGGCCAGCAACCGCAGCACGGTGATTGAGGTAAATGGCCGGGATCGACCGGGTCTGCTTTATGATCTAGGCCGCACCCTGACCGATGAACGGCTGCAGATTTCCGCCGCGAAGGTCACCACCTATGGGGAGAAGGCGATTGATGTCTTCTACTTGCGTGATCCGGGCGGCCTGAAAATCACCCACCCAGATCGGCTTGCGCAGCTGCGTGAACGTCTCTTGGCAGTGATTGACCCAGGCGATGACGATAGCGATCAGCCGCCTGATCAGCCCGGCAGCTATAAGGCCAGCACGCGTCGAAAAGAGCGCGGGTCGCTGGAGCGGGCGGGCTAATCAGGCCCTTCGTTAAGGCATGCCAAAATTCATCAGCGTGACCGCGATATAGCGGGCTTTACCCAGCCTGCCTTATCAGCGCCGCTGAATTCCGTTAGGGCTGGTTGGGCAGTAAAGACCCAATCGCCCCCAGCTACACCTCGGCTAAGCCACACAGAATGTCCCTCGCCCGTGCCATTTTCACAGTTGGCGGTCTGACCATGGTCAGCCGGGTATTCGGCTTTGCCCGGGATCTGCTGACCGCGATTGTGTTGGGTGCTGGGCCCCTGGCCGATGCCTTCTTCGTGGCGTTGAAGCTGCCCAATTTCTTCCGCCGCTTGTTTGCCGAGGGGGCGTTCAGCGCCGCCTTCGTCCCGCTCGTTTCCGGCAAGATTGAGGATGAGGGCGCAGAGGCCGGGCGCAGACTGGCAGAACAGGCCCTGGCCCTGATGATCTCATTCCTGCTGCCCTTTGTGGTGTTGGGTCTGGTCTTCATGCCCGCCGTGGTGACCGTTTTGGCGCCCGGTTTCGTGGATGAGCCGGATAAGTTTCAGGCTGCCGTCGATCTGGCGCGGATCACCTTTCCCTATCTGCTGCTGATCTCAATCGTTGCCCTGCTGGGTGGGTTGCTGAACAGCATTGGGCGGTTTGCCCCCTTTGCCGCCGCCCCCATCCTGTTCAACAGCGCACTGATTATCGCCCTACTCTATGCCTGGTTTGGTGAGGGGAAGCCCGCCATTGCCATGGCCTACGCGGTCACGGTGGCCGGGGTGCTGCAGCTGATCCTGCTGCTGGCGGCCAGTGCCAAGGCAGGCGTGGCACCTAAGCTGATCGCGCCACAGCTGGGCCCCGATATGCGCCAGCTGCTCAAGCTCATGGGCCCGGGGTTGATCGGCGGCGGGGTGCTGCAGATCAATTTGATGATCGACACCATCCTCGCCTCCCTGCTCCCCTCAGGGGCGATTAGCTGGCTGTTCTACGCCGACCGGCTGTACCAGCTGCCGCTCGGCGTTATTGGCATCGCCATCGGCACTGCCCTACTGCCCGGCCTATCCCGCGCGGTGAAGGGGGAGCGGACCGGCGAGGCAACCCATCTGCTGTCCCGCGCCTTGGAATATGGCCTGCTGCTGGCGCTGCCGGCCGCCCTAGGCCTTGCGCTCATTTCTGGGCCGATCATTGGCGGCCTGTTCCAATATGGACGGTTCGGACCAGAGGACACGATTGCCACCGCCGCCGCACTTACCGCCTATGCCATCGGCATCCCCGCCTATGTTGGGGTGAAGGTTATGAACGCGGCCTATTTCGCGCGGCAGGATACGGCGAGCCCGGTCAAAATCGCGATCATCTCAACCATGATCAATACGGCGCTTAGCATCGCGTTGATCCAGGTCTTGGGCCATGCGGGCATCGCACTTGCCACCGGCATCACTGCCTGGTTGAACCTCGCCTTGCTGGCGCGGGGGCTTAAGCGGGCCGGGCATTTCACGCTGGATGAGCGGTTTAGAAGCCGTCTGCCGCGGATTGTCATTGCCGGGGCGGTGATGGCTGCCTCGCTGTTAATCGCGCTGTTTGTTACCAGCGAGTTGGGCATTGATGTGTTGAGTGATGCCTATCGCCGGGTCGGCTGGATGTTTGGCCTTATCGGCCTTGGTGCTGTCACCTATTTTGTGGCTTGCCTGGCCACCGGTGCGGGCCGATTGGGGGAGATCAAACGCAGCCTCAGCGGGCCATCTGAACCGGCTGCATAAACCCGTCCTTGACCCCCCGGATACCAGCGGGGATAACAGCGGCCCGCCTATCCGTTTTTCGTCTTTAAGCAATCCATGTCTAAGCCCACCCGCCGCATTCTGTCTGGCATGCAGCCGACCAACCGCCTCCACCTTGGTAACTACCTTGGGGCGCTGCGCAATTGGGTGGATTTGCAAAGCGATTACGAGAGCATCTTTTGCATCGTCGACCTGCACGCGATCACCGTGCCGCAAGACCCGGAAGAGCTGCGCCGCAATGTGCGTGAGCTGACCGCCGCCTATATCGCCGCCGGTATCGACCCCGCCCAATGCATTATCTTCCAGCAAAGCCGGGTTGCCGCCCATTCTGAGTTGTCTTGGTTGTTCTCAACCCTGACGCCGATGGGCTGGTTGAACCGCATGACCCAGTTCAAGGAAAAGGCAGGCAAGAAGCGCGATGTGGCGCCGCTTGGCCTCTACTCCTACCCTGTGCTGATGGCCGCTGACATCCTGGTCTATAAGGCCACCCACGTGCCGGTGGGTGAGGATCAGAAGCAGCATTTGGAGCTGACCCGCGAGATCGCGACCAGCTTTAACCATCGCTATGGCGTTGAGCATTTCCCCCTGCCCGAGCCACAGATCCTGGGCGAGGCAACCCGGGTTATGTCACTGCGCGATGGCACATCGAAGATGAGCAAATCCGACCAATCGGATTACAGCCGCATTAACCTGACCGACACGGCGGACGACATCGCCCTCAAGATCCGCAAGGCGAAAACCGATCCTGAGGCCCTGCCAAGCGAGGTTGAAGGGCTGGAAGGACGCCCAGAGGCGGATAACCTGGTGACAATCTACTCAGCCCTCGCGGGTTCGAGTAAAGAGGCCGTGCTGGGTGAGTTTGGCGGTGGGCAATTCTCGGGCCTGAAGCAATCACTGGCCGACCTCGCGGTTGAGAAGCTAGCGCCGATTACCGAGCGGATGAACAGCCTGCTCGGCGATATGGCAGAGATCGACCGGATCCTCGATCTGGGTGCTGAGAAAGCGAATGACCTGGCGGCACCGGTCTTGGCCGAAACCCAGAAGATCATGGGGCTTCGCTGATGATCAAACGCGCGGCCGCCCTTATCCTAACGCTTCTGCTGCTCACCGCCTGTGGTGGGACGCTTCATGATGAGGGCCGCGCCAAGCTCATTCCGGCTGTGGAACAAAAAGGCTCAACCCAGCTTGGCTTCGCTGCTGATCTCCGCTTCTCAGTTGAGATGGAAGATGGTGAGCGGATCGCCCCAACCCCGCTGATTGAGCCTGGCGCCCTGCCAATCCGCCGGGCACCAGGGACGCGCGTTTATCTCGCGGGATCTGCCGATGGCACCGCACCGATTGAGATTGATGACTTCCTGATCCTGGAGATTGAGGACCCATCAACGCCAAGCGGCATTGGCCAGTTCGCCGCCGGTGATATCGGCCAGGTACGCCGCCAGAAGGTGCCGGTCGAAAACCTGTACCAGGGCATGCCGATCCCGGCGGGCGCCATTGACTTAACCGATCTGCTACCCGCCTGCGAAACGCGCCTGGTTGGCGCCGTACCGATGGATTTGGGCGTTATTGCGCAATCGACACCGGTCTATTTGATCGTTGAGTTCCCCGAGACGGCCTGGACACCGCGGAGCTGCGCTGAGTGATGATCAAGGCCCTCACCCGCAGCTGCTTGATCGCGACCGCCGCCCTGGCCCCCGGCGCCTGTGCTGAGCTGCGCGCCCTCGGTGTTGATGTTGAGGCGCCTGAGTTTAGCCTGCCGGAGGCACCGGACATTTCCGGCAGCATTGCCGCCCTGAGCGCACCTCAGCAGCGGACCGTGGCCATGATCGCCGCTGTCTCCTTCCGCCCGGTGACCGAGTTTCGGGCCCAGCCTCACCTGGGCGTTGAAGTTCAGACCCGTGGCTATAGCCGCCGCCCCTACTTCATCACCCCACCCGCCCAGGTTCAGGTAACCCCCGGCGCGTGTGAGGCGATGTATCTGGCTGGCAGCCCCGATGGCACCGCGCCAATCCAGCTTGAGAACTTCATGATTGTGGAGCTTGAGCAGGGTGACCGGGAACAGATTATCGGCCTCGGCCATGTGGAGCCGTTCACCTATAAGGGCCAGAATGTGCCGATCCTGGGTGGTAAGCGGCGTATTATCCCCGCTGCTGATTTCCGCCTCGACCGGCTGTTCCAGGTGGGCCAGCAAGCCACGGTTACCCTGACCCCGCTAACCAATGGTGACCGCGGCGGCATCAGCTCGGTCTTCCTGATCCAGCAGCAAACCGGGCGGCTGATCAATGACGCCACTGGTGCTCAGCGTTGTGAGCCCCTGCCTAACAGCCAGGTGCAACAGATCCGCACCGCACCGCAAGCGGGGCAACCCGCGGTGATCCAGCAGCGCCAGGCCCGCCCACAGCCGGATGAGCCCCGCCTGCCAGAGGGCTTTACCACGGCCCCAGCATCGTCTTCCGGTGCCGCCTTCGACCTCGATTTGGGTGGTGAGCCGACCAGCCTGCCGGATCGCCAAGATCGCTAAGCCAGATCGCTGGGCCAGGCCGCGTTTTCGGCTGATATCGGGGTAAAACCCGGTTTCGACTTGCCAATTCCTTATCCGCGGCGCAGAACCGGGGGTAAGGCCCTGAGCTGTCGAGATTTTTAACCCTTATGCCTGTTTCTCGCTGATGCAGATCTATTTGCCGATCGCGGAACTCTCGATCGACCCGTTCATGCTGCTGCTGCTTGGCGGCGGTGTCGGGTTCCTATCGGGCATGTTCGGGGTTGGCGGTGGCTTCATGATGACGCCGCTTCTGATCTTTATCGGCATCCCGGCCCCGGTGGCCGTGGGTACCCAGGCAAACCAACTGGTCGCGAACTCTGTTTCCGGTGTCCTGGCCCACCTAAAACGCGGGCATGTGGACATCAAAATGGGACTGGTCATGTTGGCTGGCGGTGTCCTCGGCACCTTTGTCGGCATCACGATCTTCCGCATTTTGAGTGTGCTGGGTCAGATCGATCTGGTGATTTCCCTATCCTATGTGATCACCCTTGGCCTGATCGGCGGGTTGATGATCACGGAGAGTATTCGCAGCCTGATCCGACGGCGGCGGGGTGCTGGTGCGGCCACCAAACGGCAACGGCATAGCCGCCTTCATGGCCTGCCGTGGAAGATGCGGTTCCCACAATCTCGTCTTTATATCAGTGCTTTACTGCCGGGTGGCATCGGCTTTTTGGCCGGCTTGTTGAACGCTGTCTTGGGCATCGGTGGCGGGTTCTTCCTGATCCCGGCGATGATCTATGTCATTGGCATGCCCGCCAGCCTGGTTGCCGGCACCTCGCTATTCCAGATTATGTTTACGACGGCGGTCAGCACCTTCCTCCACGCCGTTACCAACCAGACGGTAGATGTGTTCCTAGCGTTGATCCTGTTGGCTGGCGGCGTGTTCGGCGCCCAGTATGGCAGCAAGGTTGCGGGCAAGGTCCCAGCTGAGGCCTCACGGGCCATGCTGGCGATTATCTTGCTGTTGGTCGCCGGTGGTCTGACCCGGGAGCTGATTAGCGAGCCGGAAAGCATCTATAGCGTCACGGCCGTGGTGTCAGAGGCGGAGGCAGGCCGATGATTGCACGCCTCATAATCCTGCTCGCCCTTATGATGTTGCCCCTAAGCCAGGCCAAGGCACAGGCGTTGAGCGCTGATCTCTCAGACCACCTGATTGCGATCAACACTGCCTTCACCGGCACAGAACTGACCCTGTTTGGCGCCACGGATGGGGAGGGTGATGTCGCCGTTGTCGTTGAGGGGCCCCGCGCCACGCTAACCGTGCGGAAGAAGGCCCGGGTTGCCGGTATCTGGACCAACACCGAGAGCCTACGCTTCAACGATGTGCCGACCTATTATTACGCCGCCGCAACCCGGGAGCCGGATAACTTCCTGCGCCAGACGCCACGGCAGATCCACCGGATCGGGCTGGAAAACCTGCCGCTGCCGACCGAGGTAAACCAACTCGACAACGCGACGGAAAGAGCGTTTCGGGAGGCACTGATTGAAGATCGGCAGGCGGCTGGCCTCTACGCTGCCCAGATTGGCAACGTTACGTTTAACGGCAGCCGCCTATTCCGGGCCGATATCTTCTTCCCGGCCAATGTACCGACCGGGAACTACACCGTGCGGGTCATGCTGATCCGGGGTGGTGAGGTGGTGGCCGAGGTTGATACCCCGCTGACGATTGAGAAGGTGGGGATCAGCGCGGATGTCTTCGACTTCGCCCATGATTATTCCGCGATCTTCGGCCTCGCCGCCGTGTTGATCGCCGCAGCGGCGGGATGGTTCGCCGCCTTCATGTTCCGCAAATCATAACAACGAGTTAACGACCGGGCGGCAACAGCCCAGCACCCTCAAGGGAGGCAACTAATGTCCGACAGTCCAACAGATAACGGCGCAGAAGCCCCAGCACCAGCCGCCGATGCCGCGCCAAGTGAGGCGAAAGCCGCGGAAGAGAGCAGCAGCGGCGCCGATAACGCACCCGACCCCGCCAGCCCGGCCGGCAACCCCCGCACCTTCCTGGTTGTGGCGGATGAGAGTGCAGAGATGGAAGTGGCCCTGCATTACGCCTGCCGCCGGGCAAAGCATACCGGCGGCCGGGTTGCCTTGCTGCATGTGATCGATAGCGGCGAGGTCCAGCAATGGGCCGCCGTGGAAGACATGATCCGTGCCGAGAAGCGGCAGGAAGCCGAGCAGAAGATGCATAAGCTCGCCCGCCAGGTGCAGACCGAAACCGGCGGCATGGCAATCATCCATGTTCGCGAGGGTAAGCGGCGCGAAGAGCTGCTGAAGCTGATTGAGGCGGAGGAGAGCCTGTCGATCCTGGTATTGGCCGCCGCCGCCAGCGATAGCGGCCCCGGGCCGCTGGTCAGCCACGTGATGGAAAAGGGGCTGAGCCGCCTACGGATTCCAGTGGTGGTGATCCCTGGCGGGTTAAGCATTGCCGATATTGATCAGTTGACCTAACGGCGCTGGTTCACCATTTCCTCCGTTAAGCAATTGCCACGGCTAACTTAGAAGGGCCGCAACCATGTTTATCGAAACCGAAGACACACCAAACCCAGCGACCATTAAGTTCCTGCCCGGTCGGGAAGTCATGGGCCGCGACGGCACCGCCGATTTCCGCGATGCCGAGGCCGCCGGTCGCTCCCCCCTCGCCAGCCGCCTCATGGGCGTTGATGGGGTTGAGGGTGTGTTCCTTGGCTATGACTTCGTCTCTGTCTCCAAAACCGATGAGGCTGACTGGTTCCAACTGAAACCCGCCGTCCTCGGCGCGATCATGGAGCATTTCAACAGCGGCGATCCCGTCCTGGCCAAAGAACAGGCCGAGGAAGCCGACGACACGCCAAAGGCACCGGCCGATGAGGATGAGGTATCAGCCCAGATCCGTGAGCTGATCGAGACCCGCGTCCGCCCAGCCGTAGCGCAAGATGGCGGCGACATCGTCTTCGAACGCTTTGAAGATGGCGTGGTCTATCTGCAGATGCGCGGCGCCTGTGCTGGCTGCCCATCCTCAACCATGACCCTGAAGCACGGCATCGAGAACATGCTGCGCCACTACATTCCTGAGGTTGAGGAAGTCGAACAGACGATGTGAGGCCAGGCTGGCCCCATCATCTGTCCTTAGGGTCGGGGGCCTAGTACCGCCCGATCACCCGCCGGTCGCGATAAGTAGAAATTAAGGCCCAGCCAGCGCCAGCGCTCTGGCTCGCCATCGGTTGCGGCACCTGCCTGGGTTACCGGCATGGTGCAATTTACCCGTGCCCGGCCAGGCTCAAACCCCGCCGCCAAGCGCAGCTCAACCCGGCGCCCAATGGTGGTCATGCCAAGCAGGCCCTGATCACTGGCAAAGCAGTTCAGACGATCGAGGCGGCCCATCGCCTCATCCACGGTAAAGCCAATCTGTGGCTGCGGATCGGAGAGCGCCATATCCCTGGGCGTCATGCCCTCAACACTGAGCGGCAGGGCATTGATCGCCAGCCGGAACCGGTCGGCATCGCCAAACTTCTCAGTAATCGGGAACCGCGGCAGGGAGAAGCTGCCGCCGCTGGGCAGGCTGTTGGGGTCGAGGGCACCGGAATGCAGGCCAAATCCGGCAACAAAGCCGTGTCCCGCCAGAACATTGATCACCCGATTGCTGAATTCACCATAGGGGTAGGAGAACAAGCGCGGCGTCGCCCCCAATTCAGCCTCCGCCCGGCTTAGCGCGTGGCGAATATCTTTGAGAAGGTCCAGATCTGTCAGGCCCGGCAAATGGGCATGGGCCGCACCGCGCAGGCCGATTGTGACACCCTCGCTTGCAACCTCGCGGATCTGATCCCAGCTCATGTATTGGGAGGCGCCGCCATCGACCAGATCAGTGGCAACAAACAGGGTGACCGGTAGCCCAACCGCCTTCAGCCGTGGCCAGGCATGCTCATAGAAACTGCGATAGGCATTATCGACCGTGATCACCACCCGGCGTCGATCCGGCTGCGCCGGGGTTGGCGCCGCAGATTGCCCGGCCAGTGCCAGGGCGGCGGGCAGATCAATTACATCGATATTGGGGTTAGTCAGGGCACGCAGATGCCCCTCAAATTGGTCGAGGCGGATGCTGGCCCCTGGGAATGCATCCTCGCCAAACCGGAAATAGGCGAGCACGGTGCTGCTGCGACCGGCGCCGGCGGGGTTAGCCTCCGATGTCAGGGCAAATGCCGTCGCGGGGAGGGTCAGCAACCCACCCAACATCACGAGGATGGCTGGCAATAGTGAAAAGAATTGTCGGTTCATGCGGTTGATTGACCTGTAACCCCGCACAAAACGCGCGACAACCATAGCTGTGATTTGCCAAGACGATCTGCAGCGATAAGTTGCCACGGTCATCCCGATACTCACGTTCCACTAAACGCCTCGATCGCAAGGATAGCAGAAAACCATGAGCGAAAAGACACCCCTAAACCAACAAGCTCTCGATCTTTTGTTCAACGAGGCACGAACCTTCAATGATTGGCAGGACAAACCCGTTGCGGATGAGACGCTGCACCAGGTCTTCGACCTGATGAAGATGGCGCCGACCAGCGCCAACTGCTCCCCCGCCCGGATCGTCTTTGTGAAGTCTGACGAGGCGAAGGAAAAGCTGAAGCCATGCCTTGCCGCCGGCAATCTGGATAAGACGATGAGCGCACCGGTTTGTGCCATTATTGCCCAGGATATGGAGTTCTATGAGAAGCTGCCGCAGCTCTTCCCCCATACCGATGCCCGGTCCTGGTTCGCTGGCAAACCCGCCGCGATTGAAGAGACAGCGTTCCGCAACGCGACCCTGCAGGGTGGTTACCTGATGTTGGCCGCCCGGGCCCTCGGTCTGGATTGCGGTCCGATGTCTGGGTTTGACAAGGGCAAGGTGGATGAGGCCTTTTTCGCTGGCACGACGATCAAATCCAACTTCCTCTGCAATCTCGGTTATGGCGACCCGGTCAACATGCACCCACGCAGCCCACGTTTTGAGTTCGGTGAGGCCTGCACCATCGCGTGATCAGATCAGCCCCGTTAAAGGGGGCCGATAATGCGCGTTCTCGCCTTCGATACCGCCACTGCAGGCTGTCACCTGGCGATCCTGGATGGCGACCAAGTCTTGGTCGACCGCCGGGAAGCCATGGCCCATGGGCAAGCGGCTGTCCTGCTGCCCTGGATTGAGGCTGCGCTGGCCGAGGCAGGGTTGCAGCCCGGTGATCTGGATTTAGTAGCCGCAACCACCGGGCCCGGGGCATTCACTGGCATTCGAATTGGCCTAGCCGCCGCAAAGGGGCTTGCCCTAGCGCTGGGTATTCCCGGTATGGGAATTAGCAGCTTCGATGCCTTCCACGCCTTGGTACCAGATGATGCCAAACCGCTATTGATCGCCATCGATAGCCGTCGTGCTGACCTGTTCTTTAGGTATCTCACAATTAACGGTGACGCTCGAGAACAGGCCCTGGCTCCCAACCAGCTTGTCGATTGGCTGGGTGGTGACGTCACCGGACTTCGGGTTATCGGCGATGCAGCAGACATGGTTGCGAATGCCATCAATGCAGAGATTAGTGTCATCCAGACCCGACCCGACCCAGTCGTACTGGCTAGGCTGGCCCAAGAACGATACGAGTGGGATGAGCTTGCGCCACTTGAACCGGTATATGCCCGCCCTCCAGATGCCAAACCCGCCAAGCCATCCCGCATCTGGCTCGCGGAACAATGAGCGACATTGGCGACCCCCGGCCACTTACCGCCGAAGCGGCAGGTGAGATCGCCGAGCTATTGGAAGAGGTGGCCGCCAATGATGGTCAAGCAGTCGCGGGTGGCTGGTCGGCGGATAGCCTGGCCAAACAACTGAACGCCGGCCATAGCCAGGCTTGGGGACATAGGGGCGCGGATGGGGGTGCACTGACCAGTGTAATCTTGGTTCAGTCCGTCGCCGATAGGGCTGAAATCCTACTGATTGCCACGGCTGCCAACGCGCGGAGGCAAGGGCTGGGTGTGGCGCTGATCAACCACCTGGCCACTGACGCCGCCAGTAAAGGATGCGAACAAATCATGCTGGAGGCCGCAGCCAGCAACCGCGCGGCAATTGCCCTTTACCAGCGAACTGGCTTTACCCAGACCGGGTTACGGCCGCGATACTATGGCAATGAGGATGCGATATTGATGACCCGCAAGATTGGCGGGATTGTCGATCAGAACTGATGTCAGAATTTCTGGGTCTTAATTACCTGGGGATTGTTCGACACAGATAAAAGCATTCACCCAGCAAATTTTGCTAATTGTTCAAAATATTACTTTTATTTCTACAGCAAAACCGGCCAAAGTGCCGGGTAATAGAGCTCTGCCCGTAATTTGATCGATGCCCGCCACCCCAATGATTGGGACAAATGGCACGGCAATGAAGGGCCGATATCATCTAGCGCTGTTCGGAATGATCGGTACGCAAGCCGGTCGAAGAGAGTTCACGAGAAGGTTTCAAACCTCAAAGGCAACCAAAGACCGGCAGTAATCGAGCACATCATTAGAACTGAGGACTTAGACCCCAATATGAGCCAAATGACCGACGACGCACTCGCAATGGAAGAGCCCGATACTTACCACCTACTGGCCCTGACCAGTGAAATCGTATCGGCCCATGTGTCGAACAACTCTGTCGCACCGGCTGAACTGCCGAGCCTGATTGAGAACGTGTTCAAAACCCTCGCCGGTTTTGGTGAGACGGTTGAGCCAGAGCCAGAGCGTCCACAGCCAGCCGTGCCGATTAAAAAGTCGATCACGCCTGATTACATCGTCTGCCTGGAAGACGGTAAGAAGCTGAAGATGCTCAAGCGTCACCTGAAAACCGCCTACGATATGTCCCCTGAGGAGTATCGTGAGCGTTGGGGCCTGCCATCGGATTACCCAATGGTCGCGCCGAACTACGCCAAGCAGCGTAGCCAACTGGCGAAAGACATTGGTCTTGGCACCAAAACCACCCGCAAGCGTGGTCGCCGGAAGTAATTCCAAGCGCTGAGATTTGATATAGAAGAGCCCGTCCCAAGCCTGAGGCGGGCTTTTTCTTTACGCTCTAGGCGCCCGTTCTAAGGCCACCCCAGATCAATTTTTGTTTCTTGCGGGCCGGTTATGCTTGGCAATAACAAAGCTCGACATCATATTGCGGCCAATCGCACGGCGACGTGAGCGCCAGCCCTTGGGACCATCGTTGGGTACAACCAAGGCACAGAATAATCAGCCCGGACCCTATACCGCCGGGCATTGAGAGTAGCGGGGATAGCACCGGTGAGTTTGGAGCTTTTGCAAGGGGACGGCCTGCGCCTTGGCCGCCTCGGCGCACGACTAGCCACGGGGCCGGAGGATGTGGCCGCCGTTCAGCGCCTGCGCTACGAAATCTTCTATGAAGAAATGGCCGCAAAGCCGGATGAGGCCATGGCCGCCGAGCGTAAGGATATGGATGCGTTCGATGACCATGCCGACCACCTGATGGTGATGGATCATGAGCGTAATCAGATCGTCGGCACCTACCGCCTGATGCGCCGTGAACTGGCCCAGAAGGCTGGCCAATTCTACTCGGTTGATGAGTACGATATCGACCCGCTGGTTCAGCAGCCGGGCGACATCCTGGAGCTCGGCCGCTCTTGCGTTCATGCCGAGTATCGCGACCGCCCAACCATGCAGCTGCTATGGCGCGGTTTGGCCGCTTACGTGTTCCATTACGATATCGGCTTCATGTTTGGCTGTGCGAGTTTCCCCGGCGTTGATCCGGATGAACATGCGATGGCGTTTTCCTACCTGCACCATCACCACATGGCGCCGGAAGAACTGCGGCCCGTGGCCGTGCGCGACCGTTATGTCGATATGAACCGGCTACCCGCCGATCAGATTGACCCCAAGCGCGCGCTGAATGAGATGCCACCCCTGATTAAGGGTTATCTGCGCCTGGGTGCGAAGTTTGGAGACGGCGCGGTGATTGATCCGCAGTTCCACACAACCGACGTTTGTGTGGTGGTGAAGACCGATACGGTCACCTCCAAATACTACGACCACTACACCCGTCGGATTAATGACGAGAAAGACGCCGACGCCAGTAGCGCATCCAACTGACGTCTAGCGAACGCCCCGACTGATATGCCCACCGGCTCCCGCATACTTGGCACCGTCCGCCTGTTGACCTTCCTCCTGATGGTCCTGCTGGTCGGTGGGATCCAGGCCATCATTCTGGCCGTACCATCCCTTCGCCGCGCCCATGAGCATCGCATCCCGCTGATGTTTCACAAGCTGGCCTGTAAGGTGTTTGGCATTGAGATTGAACTGCATGGCAAGCCGGTGGAGACAAAGCCATTGCTGTTCGTCTCAAACCACACATCCTATCTCGATATCCCGGTTCTGGGCTCGCTGATCCCTGGCAGTTTTGTTGCCAAGGCTGAGGTGGCGAGCTGGCCACTCTTTGGCACGCTGGCCCGCCTACAGCGCACCGTGTTCATTGAGCGGAACCGCCGCGACCTGGACAACCAGCGGCGCAACATGGCCGACCGGGTGACCGATGGCACCGATCTGATTCTGTTCCCAGAGGGCACATCATCCGACAGCCTTGGCGTCTTGCCGTTCAAATCCGCGCTGTTCTCTGTCGCTGATTTAGCCGCGGGGAATGGGGAGGGCGATACCCAGCTGACCATCCAGCCGATTGCCGTTCTTTGCACCCATTTGGATAACCTGCCGCTTGGCCGGGATATGCGCCATGTCTATGCCTGGTACGGCGATATGGACCTGATGCCCCATCTATGGCGCCTGGCCTGCCTCGGCCACTGCACGGTGACGGTGGCCTTTCTGAAGCCGATCAAGGTTGCGGGGGCGAGCCGTAAGGACATGGCAAAGCAGGCCGAGGATGCGGTGCGCGGGGCTATCGACCAGATCAATGGCGGCCTGCCCCTCGATGGCCTTGCCGGCGTGCCAGAGAGAACGCCTGATCCAAGCCCGGAAGCGCTTGCCGCATAGGCGCTTTGCCCTAATTTCCGGCAGACTTGCCTTGCAGCCTTCAAGCAGCCACTGTAAATCCCCGCTGCCATGAACAATAGCCAAACCAAAACCGCGCCTGATACCGCGCCCGAAAACCCAGCCGAAGAGCGCCCAGACACCAAGGGCGTGCTGATCCGTACCTGGGGCTGTCAGATGAATGTCTATGACAGTGAGCGGATGGCCGACCTCCTCACCCCGCTGGGCTATAAGCCCGTGGAGGCACCAGAGGATGCGGATCTGGTTATCCTGAACACCTGCCATATCCGGGAAAAAGCGACGGAGAAGGTGTTCTCCGACCTTGGCCGGTTACGCAAGGTGAAGGATGCCCGCGCCGCTAAGGGCAAGAAGACGGCTATCGCTGTCGCTGGCTGCGTCGCCCAGGCAGAGGGTGAAGAGATCACCGAGCGCGCACCCTATGTCGATATGGTGTTCGGGCCCCAGGCCTATCATGCCCTGCCTGAGATGGTGGCGGCGGTTGAGAAGGGCACCGGCGGCAAGCGGCTGATCAACACCGATTTCGCGGTGGATGAGAAGTTCGATCAACTGCAAGGCGAGGCAGAGAAGAACGCCAGTAATCCAGGCCCCAGCGCGTTCCTCTCGGTTCAGGAAGGCTGCGATAAGTTCTGCGCCTTCTGTGTTGTTCCCTATACCCGTGGTGCCGAATACTCCCGCCCCGTCGCCCAGCTTATTACGGAAGCGAAACGGTTAGCGGCTGGCGGCACGAAAGAGCTGAACCTCCTGGGCCAAAACGTGAATGCCTATCACGGTGAGGGGCCGGATGGTTCCGATTGGGGCCTCGCCCGTCTGCTGTATGAGCTGGCGGAGATCGATGGCATTGAGCGCCTGCGCTACACCACCTCGCACCCGCGCGACATGGATGATGCGTTGATTGAGGCCCATGGCGCGATCCCAGGCTTGATGCCGTTCCTGCATCTGCCCATCCAAGCCGGCTCTGATCGCATTTTGGCGGCCATGAACCGTAAGCATGATGCCAAGTTCTACCACCAGATCATTGACCGGCTGCGGACGGCCCGCCCCGACCTGGCGCTATCCTCTGACTTCATCGTCGGCTTCCCAGGTGAGAGCGATAAGGACTTCGCCGATACCCTGCGCCTGGTTCAAGAGGTTGAGTATGCGCAAGCCTACTCGTTCAAATACTCCACCCGCCCGGGCACGCCAGCGGCCGATGCCAAGACCCAAGTGCCTGAAGACGTGAAGTCCGAGCGGCTGAGCGCACTTCAGCAGCTACTGAATGCCCAGCAGGATGCCTTCAACCGCCGGATGATCGGCGAGACCGTGCCAGTACTGCTGGACCGTATGGGCCGGATCCCGGGCCAGTTGCATGGCCGCTCGCCCTACATGCAGTCGGTCCACGTGACGGCGAATGAGCGGCTGTTTGGCCAGGTGGTAGATGTGAAGATCGCCAGCGCCCACGCGAACAGCGTCACCGGTGACATTGTCACCGTTGCTGATGAGGTGATGGGCAGCGAGCTGGAGGTTGCGTCTTGAGCGATAGCAAGACCGCAAAACCATCGGATCTGAACAATCAGATCACCCTGGAATTCGACGATAACCACCTGCTCGCCCTTCTCTGCGGCGAGCATGACGCCCATCTTGCGCGTATCGAACACCAGCTGGGCCTGCAGATCGCGAGCCGGGGCAATCGCCTTGCCCTGATCGGCCCAGAAGAGTCGGTTGAAACCGCCCGCACCGCGCTGGAAACGATCTGGCAGCGGTTGAAGCACGGGCTTGAGGTTGGACCGGCTGAGATTGATGCCGTGTTGAGGAGTGCCATGGGCAATCTTGATGAAACCGCACGGGCTGCCGCCCTCCGCGCCATCGGTGCCGGAACCCCGGTGGTTGAGCGGGGCGGTAAACCTGGCCGTGGGCACAGCAATGCCGCCGGTCTGATGCCACGCAGCCCAACCCAGGCGCGCTACCTTCAGGCCATGGCCGATAGCGCCCTTGTCTTTGGCGTTGGCCCGGCCGGTACCGGTAAAACCTACCTCGCCGTCGCTGAGGCAGTGCGCCGGTTTCTGGCGGAAGAGGTGGACCGGATCATCATCACCCGCCCCGCGGTTGAGGCCGGTGAGCGCCTTGGCTTCCTGCCCGGTGATATGCGGGACAAGGTCGACCCCTATCTGCGCCCGATTTATGACGCGCTGTTTGATCTTTTGGGCCCAGAACGCACGGCCAAACGGCTGGAGAGTGGGCAGATCGAAGTGGCCCCGCTTGCCTTCATGCGCGGCCGTACCCTGGCCAATGCGTTCGTGATCCTGGATGAGGCGCAGAACACCACCACGATGCAGATGCGCATGGTGCTGACCCGCCTGGGTGAGAATAGCCGCATGGTTGTGACCGGCGATCCGAGCCAGATCGACCTGCCGCCCAATGTCCGCTCTGGCCTGTTGGAGGCGTTGGATATCCTCGGCGAGGAGGAGGATATGGATATTGTCCGCTTCGCCGCTGAAGATGTGGTGCGCCATGCGCTGGTGGCCCGGATCGTCCGTGCCTATGCCCGGGCTGATAAAACAAAGAAACAGCCCGAATGACCCAGCCTGCCCTGATCCTAGAGGTCGCGGATGACCAATGGGCCGCTGCCCTCGCGCCCAAAACGCCTGTGCAAGTGGTCCAAGATGCCCTGAATGCTGGTCACGAAGAGCTGATCGCCAATGGCAAACCCGCCGACTGGCCGAGTGAGCTTGGCTGGGAAGTCTCAGTTGTCCTGACGGATAACGATGCCGTACGTGAGCTAAACCGGGATTATCGGGGCAAGGATAAGCCGACGAATGTGCTGTCCTTCCCGCAATTTGAGACGGGCGAAACTGTGTCCGCCCTGCCCGGGATGGAGGCGCTGCCCATCGGTGACTTGATCCTGGCCCAGGATGTGGTTGCAACCGAGGCCCAAGCGCGGGATATTCCCATATGGCAGCACGTCACCCATTTGGTGGTGCACGGGCTGTATCACCTGGTCGGCCTGGACCATGAAGATGACGAACAGGCCGCTTTTATGGAGCAGTTGGAAGTGTTGGCGTTACGCCGGTTGGGTCTCGATGACCCCTATCGCTTTGATCGTGTTGGTTTGGCCGTTGACGAAGAGGCCTCAGCACAATGAGTGAGCAACCAACCAAATCCAGCATGCCCGCGGGTGAAGAACCACCGGGATCTAGTCCCAAGCCCCACACGGGTGGGGCACCGATCAGCCAGAAAACCTACAACCCCGCTGATAACAACGGCGGCGATGGCCTAATGGCGCGGATCAAACGCCTGTTTGGTGGCGATGACGGCAATGATATCGGCGTCGATGCCGCCATCTATGGCGAGATGACCGGCAACAGCAAAAACGGCGGCAAGAACGGCAATGGTCGCAATGGCGCCGAGGCTGATAACGCCGCCGCCGCGCATGAGCGGATGCTGATCCAGAACGTGCTAGCGCTGCGCGACCTCTCAGCCGAAGACTGCATGGTCCCGCGGGTGGACATCAATGCGATTGAGGTCGACACCCCGCAAAGTGATCTGCTGAAGCTGCTGGCCAACAAGACCCACAGCCGGATGCCGGTTTATCGCGAGAGCCTGGATGAGGTTGTCGGCGTTCTGCACATCCGGGATGTGCTGGCGGCCCTGGCAGCCGGTAAGCCGCTCGTGCTGACTGATCTGGTCCGCAACCCCATGATTGTTGCCCCCTCAATGCCGGTCATGGATTTGCTGCTTGAGATGCGGATGAAGCAGACCCACCTGGCCCTTGTCGTTGATGAATTCGGCGGCATTGATGGCCTGGTGACCATTGAAGATCTGGTTGAGCAGATCGTCGGTGAAATCCGCGATGAGCATGAGACGGATGAGGCACCACAGTTGGTGGAACAGCCAGACGGCACCCTGATCGTCGATGCCCGCTTGGATATCGATGATTTTGAGGCCCATGTCGGCCACCTGCTGACCGAGGAAGAGCGGGAAGACATCGACACGCTGGGCGGCCTGGTTTTCGCCCTGGCCGGTGAGGTGCCAAATCGCGGCGCCCTAATCCCCCATAGCTCAGGCCTTGAGTTTGAGGTGTTAGAATGTGATCCCCGCCGCATTCGCCGTTTGCGGGTGCACCATTACCGGACCGCAGGCCGTACCGATGAGGGACAAGGCGCGACCGTTACCGGCGCCTCCAACCAAAGTTAGAAACTGGTCAGCTTATGGCAGTCAGTCAGGCGCCCTGGGCCGTCCCGAAACCCATCTCCCTGCGCCCCCTCTTCTTGAAAGGCGTACCGGGCCAGCTTGATGCCTGGCTTGCCCCGCTTGAGCGGCCCGCCGCCTGGTGCGCGGCGCTTAAGCCTTGGAAGCGGATGGGCTTGGCGTTCTTGCTGGGTGCCCTGGCCGTCCTATCCCTCGCCCCGCTCAACTTCTTGCCTGCTTTGCCTATCGCTTGGATCGGCTTTGCCTGGTTGTTTGATGGGGTAACGACAAAGCGGGGCGGGTTTGCGACCGCTTGGGCCTTTGGCTTTGGCTATCTGGCCTTTGGCCTCTACTGGATCAGCGCGGCCCTGTTCACCGATATTGGCAAGTATTGGTGGTTGGTGCCGTTTGCCGTGACCCTGCTGCCCGCTGGACTTGCGATATTCTGGGGCCTGGCCGGTCTCGCCGTCACCGCCTCTGGCGCTAAGGGTACCGGTCGATTTCTGGCGCTAGTCGCCGCCTTTACCCTGGCTGAGTTCCTGCGCGGCACGGTTCTGACTGGCTTTCCCTGGAACCTGGTCGGCTATGGCCTCGCCGGTAGTGAGGCACTGCTGCAAGGGGCGGCCCTGATCAGCAGCTATGGCTTAAGCCTGTTTGCGATTGCGGTCCCACTAGCCCTCGCGACCCTCTGCCAGGGCAAGGTTGAGGCGCGGCTGCGCCTGGCTCTGCCGCTGTTGGCGATCATCGGCACCGTGGCCCTGTGGTCCTGGGGTGCCGCACGCCTGTCCGACAATCCAACCACTTACCATGCCAGCACCACCGTTCGGCTGATCCAACCCAATGTTCAGCAGACTGAGAAGTGGGATGCGGAAAACCGGCGTGAGATCCTGAACCGGCTGATCACCCTATCCACCCAGCCACCGGACGATGACGGCGATACGATCCCGCCAATAATTATCTGGCCAGAAACGGCGGTGCCCTATGCCCTCGGCATTGATGAGGCGGCACGGACCGCCGTGTCCCTGGCAATCCCATATGACGGCTACCTCCTCACCGGCACGCCACATCGGGAGCCGCTAGAGAACGATAATGAGGAAGGGGGCTTCCGCTATCACAACAGTGTGATCACCCTGAACGCGGCAGGGGATGCGCTGGGCCGGTATGACAAGGTCAAGCTGGTCCCGTTTGGTGAGTTCCTACCGCTCCGCTCGATCCTACGCCCGCTGGGTATGGACGCGATTGCCGCTGGGTCTTCTGATTTCAGCCCGGGCCAGCGCCTGGACGCCACCTACCTACCACCGCTACTGCCGCCCAGCCTGCCACGGCCACTGCCCATGGTCTGCTATGAGGTTATTTTTCCAGGGCTTTTCAGCGGTGCCGTATCGTCGGCTGATTGGATTGTGACGGTCACCAATGATGCCTGGTTCGGCGCCACAGCTGGCCCACATCAGCATTTCTTCAGCGCTAGAATGCGCGCGATTGAAACTGGGTTGCCGGTTGTTCGGGTCGCCAATACCGGCATCTCTGGGGTCATCGACGGCCATGGCCGGGTGCTGGTTCAGAGTGCGATCAACACCGCCGATGTCCTCGATATGCCGCTGCCAAAGCCGGTCAATCGGGCCACCCCAGACGGATCGAGTGAGCTGAATGACGCATCTCACTTCACCCCGATGTGGTTTTTCTATATCTTGCTGATTGGTTGGATCGTGATAACGGTCGTGACGGTACGCAGCACCAATAAAACTGCGACCTAACGCAAAGCGTGTATCGATCAGTTAAGCCAACCAAAACATGACCGGGTACCGGGGTCGGCAAGCCAACGGGCAACCCAGTTAGTGTAGGAAACCAAACAGATATTCGCCCGTCGAATAGCCCAATAGAGCCGTTTATGCCTTTCGATCAGGATCAACCAGGACAAGCCCAATCTGGTGGTGCCCGTAAACAGGATAGCGGTCCACACCCGGTGGACATGCATGTGGGCCTGCGACTGCGCCAGCGGCGGACCCTACTGGGCATGAGCCAGGAACGGCTCGGTGATGCCCTGGGCCTCACCTTCCAGCAGGTGCAGAAGTATGAGCGCGGCGCCAACCGGATCGGCGCCAGCCGCCTATTCCATTTGAGCCGCCTGCTCGACGTCTCGGTAAACTACTTCTTCGATGATATGCCCGCCGACGTCCTCGCGATCTATGAGGGGCCCGGGGAAGCCACGACCGAGCCGGTCGCCGGCTTCGGTGAGGAACCACAGGCGCGGCTCGACAATGACCCAATGGCGCGTAAAGAGACCCTGGACCTGGTTCGGGCCTATTACAGCATTGGCGATACCGGTGTCCGTCGCCGGATCCTAGACCTCGCCCGCACCCTGGCGAAGGCTGACTAAACAGGCGCTTAAGACCCGGCCAAACCGGCTATGTCTTGTGGTTATCAACCCTAAATTTTTACAGCTTATGCTGGGCAGGCGCCTGATGCTTGACCTTGGCGGCTACGCTTGCCACAACAGCCACCCTCTCATCAGCGTTCGTTGATGACGTCGCATCATCTAATCAATTCATAATAACGGCGGAGTTCTGGCCCATGACTGTTGTCCCACCATCCAAGCCAGCCGCCTCCGCAGAAGGTAGTAGTAGCGTGAGCCAGGGCGATTTCCTTTTCACCAGTGAGTCTGTCTCTGAAGGTCACCCAGATAAGGTGTGTGACCGCATCTCCGACGCCATCGTCGATGCCTTCCTCGGCGCTGACCCGCTCTCCCGCGTGGCGGTTGAGACCATGACCACCACCAACTTTGTCGGCCTGGCCGGTGAAGTGCGCGGCCCGGACAGCGTGACCCATGAGCTGATGGAGCAGCTGGCCCGCGAAGCGATCAAAGACATCGGTTACGAGCAAGACGGCTTCCACTGGAAGAACGCGGAAGTCCTGAACCGGGTGCACCAGCAATCTGCTGATATCGCCATCGGTGTTGATGCCAATGCGGCTGACAACAAGGATGAAGGTGCGGGCGACCAGGGCATCATGTTCGGTTATGCCTGCCGTGAGACGCCGGTTCTGATGCCAGCGCCGATTTACTATTCCCACGAAATCCTTCGGTCA
This sequence comes from Alphaproteobacteria bacterium SS10, assembly GCA_019192455.1. Lineage (NCBI taxonomy): Bacteria > Pseudomonadati > Pseudomonadota > Alphaproteobacteria > Alphaproteobacteria bacterium SS10. The sequence continues at coordinate 116,703 of JAHCML010000009.1, read as the reverse complement.
CTGGCCACTGCTCGCCACGCCAAAGATGTCGATTTCCTCGGCCCAGACGCGAAGAGCCAGGTCACCCTGCAATACCGCGATGGCCAACCTGTTGGCGCCACCTCCGTTGTTGTGTCGACCCAGCACACCGAAGGCGCCAGCCAGGAAGAAATCCGCGAATATGTTCGCACCCATGTCGAGAAGATCCTGCCTGAGGGTTGGATGTGCCCGGATGCTGAGTTCTATGTGAACCCAACCGGTCGCTTCGTGATTGGTGGTCCGGATGGTGATGCCGGCCTGACCGGTCGTAAGATCATCGTCGACACCTATGGCGGTGCCGCACCACACGGTGGTGGTGCCTTCTCCGGTAAGGATCCGACGAAGGTTGACCGCTCAGCTGCCTATGCCGCGCGCTACCTCGCCAAGAACGTGATCGCCGCTGATCTGGCCGACCGCGTCACGATCCAGCTTTCCTACGCGATTGGCGTTTCCAAGCCGCTCTCGGTTTATGTGAATACCCATGGCACCGAGAAAGTGGACGACACCAAGCTGCCAGCCATCCTGCAGGATGTGATGGATCTAAGCCCACGTGGCATCCGTGAGCACCTTAAGCTGAGCCGCCCAATCTATGCCCGCACCGCTGCTTATGGTCACTTTGGCCGTGAGCCAGAGGCTGATGGCGGCTTCTCTTGGGAGAAGACGGACCTGGTCGACCAACTGAAGAGCGCGTTCTAAGCGACTTTAGGGATCTGCCGGGGACACAAGACGCGATCGGGGGTTAACTGCTGGCCTTATGCAGGAGAGCGATGCTCAACCGCGCAGACGCGGCGATCGTTTCTATGGCCGCCGCCGTGGCCGCCCCTTACGGGCGGGCCGCGCCGATGCGCTGACCACCCTGCCCGAATACGGCCTGCCAGTCCCACCAGAGGGTGAAACCTACACCGCGGATGAGCTGATCGGCCCGGACGGCCTGTTCGGTCGCGAGATCGAGGATTTCTGGCTCGAAATCGGCTTTGGCAATGGTGAGCACACCCTGCATATCGCCGAGACCTATCCCAATGTCGGCATTCTGGGCTTTGAGCCGTTTCTGAACGGTGTCGCCGCCATGCTGAACCACATGCATGCGCGCAAGATTGAGAATGTGCGGGTGTTTCCCGATGACGCGCGCAAGCTACTGCCCGCCATTCCAAATTCAGTTGTTGGGCGCCTTTATCTTCAGTTCCCAGATCCCTGGCCGAAAACCAAGCATCACCGCCGCCGCTTCCTACAGCCATCCACCCTGGACCGGTTTGCCGCGATCATGAAACCAGGCGCCGAGCTGCGCCTGGCCACCGATGATCCAAGACTGGCCGATTGGATGATGGAACGGACCTGGCGCCACCCCGCCTTTAAGTGGCAGGCAGAGCAGGCGAGTGATTGGCGAGTACCACCAGAGGATTGGTCGCCAACGCGGTATTTTGAGAAGGCGGTGGCCCAGGGCCGCTGCGGTTACTTCCTGAACTTCACCCGCATTGATGAGGGCTAGCAGGACGCCCCCCAATCATCCGCGCTTGTGCCTGTCGTAAAAATCCCTATATTGGCGGCCATACCTGATTGTACGTGATGACGCTTTGTAGAAGACGAGGTTGAGCGACAATCGGCGCGACAGGATCGCGTTGGATGGGTGGGCCGTTTCGGTCCGCCTTTTTTGTTGGCCGAATGGGGCCAGGACAGAGTTTTACGAGCAAGGCAAAGCATGGCCGATCCGGCAACCAAAGTTGCGACGATTATCGAGCCCGCCCTGGAAGATATGGGCTATGAGCTGGTGCGCGTGCAGCTGCAGGGCGGTAAGCGCCCAGTGCTGCAAATCATGGCCGACCGCGCCGATGGTGCATCGATGACCGTGGATGATTGCGCCGATATCTCCCGCGCTATTTCTGCCGTGCTCGATGTGGAAGACCCAATCCCTGACGCGTACCACCTTGAGGTATCGTCACCAGGGATCGACCGGCCGCTGACCCGGCTGAAGGATTATGTGAACTACGCCGGCTTTCAGGCGAAGGTGGAGCTGTTCCACCACGCCACGACTGAGCCGGGCGGCCGCCGTAAGTTCAGCGGCACGATTATCGGCACCCAGGATGACGACGCCGTGGTGCTGGAGATGGAGGAGGGTGAGATCGCCCTGCCTTTCAACGGCATTCAGAAAGCCAAGCTGATCCTAACCGATGCGCTGATCGCCCATGAACAGGCGAAGGCGGGCGGTAAAGCCGGCGCCCAGGGCGGTGCCTTGGAGTTGGATGAAGCCGGCGATGATGTCGATACCGAATTAGAGATTACCGAGACTCAACATTGAGCGACTAACACTGCGCCGCACTAGCTAGAGACAGCGGACAGAAGAACGAAGGACGGAAAAATGTCAGGAACTCCACGCCTCGAATTGCTGCAAGTGGCCGATGCGGTCGCCCGCGAGAAAAGCATCGACCGGGAAGAAGTGCTGGTCGCCATGGAACAGGCGATCCAAAAAGCTGGCCGCTCAAAATACGGCCTAGAGCACGATATCCGCGCCGAGGTCAGCCGCAAAAACGGTGAGATCACCCTGGCCCGCTACCGCGAGGTCGTCGCCGACGATGCTGAGATCGAAGATGAAAACATCCAGCTTCCACATCGCGAAGCTGTGGTTATCCAAGAGGGCGTTGAGATCGGTGAGTTCCTGATCGACCCACTGCCACCAATTGATTTTGGCCGCATCGCCGCACAGACCGCGAAGCAGGTGATCGTTCAGCAAGTGCGCGGCGCTGAGCGTGCCCGCCAATATGAAGAGTACAAGGACCGCGCTGGCGAGATCGTCAACGGTATCGTCAAGCGGGTTGAGTATGGCAATGTGATCATCGATCTTGGCCGTGCCGAGGGCTATATGCGCCGTGATGAGACCATCATGCGTGAGTTCTTCAAGAACGGTGACCGGGTTCGCGCCTATATCTTCGATGTTCGTGAAGAGCAGCGCGGCCCACAGATCTTCCTGTCCCGCACCCACCCAGAATTCATGGCCAAGCTGTTCGCGCAGGAAGTGCCTGAAATCTATGACGGTGTGATTGAGATTAAGGCCGTTGCCCGTGACCCAGGCAGCCGCGCGAAGATCGCTGTGATCTCCAATGACAGCTCTATCGACCCTGTCGGCGCTTGCGTTGGTATGCGTGGTAGCCGTGTGCAGGCCGTCGTTGGCGAGCTGCAAGGCGAGAAGATCGACATCATTCCATGGACCCAAGACGCCGCCACCTTCTTGGTGAACGCGCTGGCCCCTGCTGAGGTCTCCAAAGTGGTGATGGATGAGGAAACCGGCCGGGTTGAGGTTGTGGTGCCAGAAGAGCAGCTGAAGCAGGCAATTGGCCGTCGTGGTCAGAATGTGCGCCTCGCTTCCATGTTGACCGGCTGGGATATCGACATCATCACCGAAGAGGACGAAGCCGCCCGCTTCCAGGAGATGATGAAGAAGCGTACCGAGATCTTCATCGAGGCACTGGATTGCGACGAGATGCTGGCCAGCCTGCTGGTCACTGAGGGCTTCGCTAGCCTGGAAGACATCGCCCAAAGCCCAGTTGATGAACTGACCGGCATTCAAGGCATCGAGGAAGAGCTGGGCGCTGAACTTCAGCAGCGCGCCGCCAACTTCATCGAGAAGCGTGATGCCGAGTTTGAAGCCCGCCGGGTTGAGCTTGGCGTGGAAGATCAGCTGGCCGAGATCGGCGGTATGACCCCAGAAATGATGGTGAAGCTGGGCGAGAACGAAGTTCGCAGCCTGGAAGACATCGCCTATCTGGCTGGTGACGAATTCGTTGAAATCGTTGGTGAAGAAGCGATCACTGAGGACAGCGCAAACGCCATCATCATGGCACTGCGTAGCCAGCTATTTGAAGAAGAGTGGCAAGCCGCTGATGAAGCAGCTGCCGAAGCCGAGGCGGCTGAAGCTGAGGGTGAAGAAGCTGAAAAGGCCACGGCGTAATGTACGCCGAGCCATTCAGTAACGGATTTACCCGCTGCCCCAGCCACTTCCGAAAGGACGCATTTGAGCACGGCACAAGACACCGCAACGGACCAGGAGTTCGAGCAGGATACGCTCGATAACGGTCCCGCCAATTCGGCCCGCAATAAAAAGAGTGGGCCGGAACGGCGCTGTCTTGTGTCCCGTCAGCCAGGTCCAACCGACCGGCTGATCCGCTTTGTCCTCGATGGTGAAGGCCAGGTCACACCCGACCTCGCTGAAAAGCTACCCGGCCGTGGTGCCTGGGTAACCGCTGATCACGATGCCCTTGAAACCGCGATTGAGAAGAAGCTCTTCTCCCGCGCATTCAAACAGCCGGTGACGGTGGATGCTGAGCTGCCGTCACAGCTTTCAAACCTATTATCGCAACGCTGCCTGAACTGGCTGGGCCTTGCCCGGCGCGGCGGTCAGGCTGTCGCCGGCTCCGATAAAGTTATCGATTGGCTGCGCCGCGATGATGCCTATCTCTTAATTCAGGCGAGTGATGCCAGCCCGGCCGGCCGCGATAAGGTTGAGCGCTACGGCAAAGGCGCCCGCACCACTGCCCGCAATGACGACACCTTTACTGCTGCCGAACTAGGCGCCGTTTTTGGCCGTGATATCGCGGTCCATGTGGCCGTGGGCCCAGGCTCGCTGGCCGAAAGCCTTGTTCGTGATTTGGACCGCCTTGGCGGGATTGGCCGGGAGCCGCCGGAAACCTAATCCCCATGACAGCCCAAAAAGGGCGGAAAAACACGAGTTTGGTTGCTTAACCCGTTGGTTTTTGCCACAACACCCCACCGCTAACGGCGGCGCCCCGAACAGAGAGCTCGAACACGAAGCTTAGGGGTGGGCCGCCGGATAGGACGACACGGATCGACATGACTGAAACGAAGACCTCCGACAAGAAGACCGCCGAGGACAAAAAGCCCGAAGCGAAGAAGACCAAGACGCTAAGCCTAGGCGGCGCTGGCAAGCTTGAGATCAAGCGGCCTGGCGAGAGCGGTGCTGTGCGTCAAAGCGTCAGCCAGGGCCGGTCTAAGAACGTCCAGGTGGAAGTCCGCCGTAAGCGTACCCTAAGCGCTGAAGGCCTGACGACCGAGACCAAGCCGGAAGAGCAGGAAGACCCGGTTGAGGCGCAGCCCCAGACCGAAGGCAAAGCCGAGGTCAAAGAGGAAGAGTCGCCAGAAACCCAGGCCCTTCGCAATCTGAGCGAGAGCGAGCGCGACGCCCGGATCAAGGCGCTGCAGGAAGCCGCCAACCGCAAAACCGAAGAGCGTCCAGCCCCACCACCGCGCCCAACGCGCGCGAAGAAGGCCAAGAAGGACGAAGAGCCAGCCGAGGAAGCAGCGGCTGAAGAAGCACCGGTTGATGAGGCGCAAAGCCTGCGCGACCGTGAGCTGGCCGAGCTGAAAAAGATCCAGGCTGACGAAGCCGAGCAAAAGGCCGTCGAAGACGCCCGCCTTGAAGAAGAAGCCGCCAAGCGCCGCGCCGAAGAGGCCGAGCGTGAGCGCGCTACTGCCCGCACCGCTGGTCCGGCCGCACCTGCTGGCCCGGTTGAAGAGGAAGATGCCCGCGGTGGCCGTAAAAAGGGCAAGGGCGCTGGCGCTGTTAAACAGACCCCAAACACCCGCCGTGGTGCCGGTGGCGACCGCCGCCGCACGGGTAAGCTGACGGTTACCCAGGCGCTTAACGATGATGTGGGCGAAGGTCGCTTCCCATCACTGGCCGCACAACGCCGTGCCCGTGAGCGTGAGCGGATGAAGTCCATGCAGCCGCAGGAGGCCGTTAAGGTCACCCGCGAGGTGAAGGTGCCCGACGCCATCACCGTGCAAGAGCTAGCCAACCGTATGGCCGAGCGTGGCGGCGACCTGATTAAGGCGCTGATGAAGATGGGTGTGATGGCCACCATCAACCAATCCATCGATGCCGATACCGCTGAGCTGCTGGTTGAGGAATTTGGCCACAACATGGTCCGCGTCTCTGAAAGCGACGTGGAACTTGGCCTGTTCACCACCGAGACCAAAGATGATGACGGCGATATGGTGCCGCGCGCGCCAATCGTGACCGTGATGGGCCATGTCGACCACGGCAAGACCTCCCTCCTCGATGCCTTGCGTAAAACCGATGTGGTCGCGGGCGAAGCCGGTGGCATCACCCAGCATATCGGTGCCTATCAAGTGACCTTGGAAGATGGGGCAAAGATCAGCTTCATCGACACCCCGGGCCACGCCGCGTTCACCGAGATGCGCCAACGTGGTGCAACCGTGACCGATCTGGTGATCCTGGTCGTTGCCGCCAATGATGGGATCATGCCGCAGACAGTTGAGGCGATTAACCACGCCAAGGCTGCCGAGGTGCCAATCATCGTCGCGATCAACAAGGTCGACCTGCCAGAGGCCAACCCAGACAAGGTCCGCCAAGAGCTGCTGACCCACGAGCTGATCGTGGAAGCCATGGGCGGTGACATTCTGGATGTGGAAGTCTCAGCCAAGCAGGGCACCAATCTCGACAAGCTGGAGGAAGCCATTCTCCTGCAAGCTGAGATCCTGGAACTGAAGGCCAATCCAAACCGCGTTGCCAACGGCACCGTGATTGAGGCCAAACTGGATAAAGGTCGCGGCCCGGTCGCTACCGTCCTGGTTCAGGGTGGTACGCTTAAAGTTGGCGATATCTTCGTTGCCGGCGCTGAGTGGGGCCGCGTTCGTGCCCTGGTCAATGACCGCGGTCAGAACGTCAAAGAAGCTGGCCCAGGCGTGCCGGTCGAGATCCTCGGCCTCCAGGGCGCACCAAATGCCGGTGATGAGTTCGCCGTCGTTGAGAACGAAGCCAAGGCCCGTGAGATTTCTGAGTTCCGCCAGCGCAAGCTGCGCGAGACCCAGACGATTGCTGCTGGTCAGGGCTCACTTGAGCAAATGTTCAGCGCCATCGCAGCGGGTGAGCAGAAAGAACTGGCCGTCGTCATTAAGGGCGATGTCCATGGCTCGGTTGAGGCTATTGCCACCTCGCTCACCAAACTCGCCGAGGACAGCGATGAGGTGAACCTCCGCGTCCTGCACTCCGGTGTTGGTGCGATTAACGAGAGCGACGTCACCCTTGCTAGCTCCACCAGTGCGATGCTGGTCGGCTTTAACGTTCGTGCCAATCCGCAAGCCCGTGAAACGGCTGAGAAGGATGGCGTGGACATCCGCTACTACTCGATCATCTACAACCTGATCGACGATGTGCGCGGCCTGCTGAGCGGCCTGTTGGCGCCAAGCTTGCGCGAGACCTTCCTCGGCAATGCCGAAATCCGCGAGGTCTTCAACATCACCAAGGTCGGCAAGGTTGCCGGTTGCTATGTCACCGAGGGCGAAGTTCGCCGCGGTGCCAAGGTCCGGCTGCTGCGTGACAGTGTGGTGATCCATGAGGGCTCCCTGAAGACGCTCAAGCGCTTCAAGGATGAGGTCAAAGAGGTCAAGAACGGCTTCGAATGCGGTATGGCATTTGAGAAGTATGACGACATCAAAGCCGGTGACGTCATTGAGTGCTTCGAAGTCGAAGAAGTGGCCCGCGAGCTTTAATCGACCGAGCTGAACCGACAAAGACATCAGCCCAAACAACATGTGCTGGGCTGATGCGTATTGAGTGAAAGACGATAGATCATGGCCCATCGGTCATCAGCGCGCGGCACAGCGGCCGGGCGCAGCCAGCGGCAATTGCGCGTCGGGGAAGAAATCCGACACGCCCTGGCACAAATCCTTCAAGAGAATGAGGCACGCGACCCCCTACTGCGCGATGTCAGCATCACAGTGACCGAGGTTCGGGTTAGCCCAGACCTTAAAAACGCCTCTGCCTATGTGATGCCCTTGGGCGGCCAGGCGCCAGTTGAGGGTGCGTCGGTTGAGGATGTTGTCGCCGCACTAAACAAGGCCTCGCCCTATTTCCGGGGTCTTGTGGGCCGCTCCATGCATCTGAAATACACGCCAAACCTCAAATTCATTCTGGATGACACCTTTGAAGAGGCGGACCGGATTGGCGCCCTGCTGAACCGTGCCAACCAGGATAAGCAAGGCTTTGACCTCGATAGCCTCGAGGACGACGAGATGGCGGATGATCACCTGAAGGGTGAGGACCAGTAATGGGCCGCCGTAAGAAGGGCGATCCGGTCCATGGCTGGATGGTCGTGGACAAGCCGATCGGCGTTACCTCAACCACCGTCGTGAACCGCATCCGCCGCCATCTGAACGCACAGAAGGCAGGCCATGGCGGCACTCTCGACCCGCTGGCAACCGGCGTGCTGCCGATTGCCTTTGGTGAGGCGACCAAGACGGTCAACTACGCCCTGCATGGCGATAAATCCTATGCCTTCACCGTCCGTTGGGGTGAGGCAACCGATAGCGATGATGCCGATGGCGAGGTGATCAAGACCAGCGATGCCCGCCCGGGTGAGCAAGAGATCCTGGACGCCCTGCCGAGTTTCAAAGGCCTCATCACCCAGGTGCCGCCCAAATTCTCCGCGATCAAGATCAATGGCGAGCGTGCCTATGATCTCGCCCGTGAGGGGGAAGAGGTCGAAATCCCCACCCGTGAGGTGGAGATCTTTGAGTTCGAGCTGATCGAGATCGTCGATCAGGACCACGCCAAGTTTGAGGTCGCTTGCGGGGCCGGCACTTATGTCCGCTCTCTCGCCCGGGACCTGGCGCTAGAGCTCGGTACATTGGCCCATGTCAGCCAGTTACGGCGGCTTTCTGCCGGGCCTTTCACGGCAGATGATGCGATTCCATTGGACGAAATCGAAGATTCGTCTATAACCCACGCCCGAGAGCAGCTTTTGCTCCCGGTTGAGGCAGCGCTGGACGACATCCCGGCCCTCGCCTTAACGCGTGAAGAGGCCCAGAAACTGCGCCTCGGCCAATCGGTTAAATTCCTGTCCCGTCAGGATCGACACCGCCTAGACAACCTCGAAATGGAGGATGAGGGCGAGCCGATCTTGACCATGTCGGATGGCAAGCCGGTGGCCCTAGCGCAGTTGGACGGACCCGAGATCAAACCGATCCGTGTCCTGAACCTCTAAGCCACGCAACCGTTTTTGACACTCATCGATAGGAGATTTGACGATGTCGATTACCCTAGAGCGCAAGGCCGAGCTCATGAAAGAATATGGCCAAAGTGATAATGATTCCGGCTCACCAGAGGTTCAGGTCGCAATCCTGACCGAGCGGATCAACAACCTGACCGAACATCTGAAGATCAACAAAAAGGACACCCACAGCCGTCGTGGCCTGCTGTCCATGGTTGGTCGTCGTCGTGGTCTGCTCGACTATCTGCAAAAGAAGAGCGATGACCGCTACAAGACGCTGATCGAGCGTCTTGGTCTACGCCGCTAATTGTAGAAGGCGTATCGGCTTGATGGTGACACAGACAGCGGTGATGGGAACGCCCAGCACACCCTTACTGTCTGCGGATTTTGCCATTGGGGTCGATCAAACGAACAAGATTTTCGGTAACGGCGATTGCGGCACCCCGCGGTCGCCGTTTCCCGTTTTTGGATTTGGGCTTCGTCCGACCGAGGGTCGGGCGCAAGGCTGGCGCTCCCTCTTGCCAGCATCTCCCGATGGGCCGAAGGGTCGGCCCGCGCAAGCTTTTGGCACGGCTGATCGCTTGTTTTCATGTGCGTCCGGATGGTCCGGGCGCCGTCACATGATCGATACCTGAAGGGAACCCGGGAATAGGCTGTAGGACTGTTTGGCTGTTCACGGATCTGGCAGGGCCAGGTTTTGGTGGTATCGATCCACGTAGGTAAGGAACGAACGTAATGTTCAGTGTTTTCCGTAAGGAATTGATGTGGGGCGGGCGTAAGCTCGTCATTGAAACGGGCAAGGTTGCCCGTCAGGCCGATGGGGCCGTGATGATCAGCTATGGTGAGACCACCGTGCTGTGTACCGCTGTTGGCGCCCATTCACCACGGCCGGGTCAGGACTTCTTCCCGCTGACCGTGAACTATCAGGAAAAAACCTTCGCTGCCGGTAAAATCCCTGGCGGCTTCTTCAAGCGTGAAGGTCGCCCAACTGAGAAAGAAACCCTGGTTTCCCGTCTCATCGACCGGCCGATCCGCCCACTCTTCATTGATGGCTATAAGAACGAGACCCAGGTGGTTACCACCGTTCTGGCCCACGACCTTGAGAATGACCCAGATGTGGTCGCCATGGTCGGTGCTTCCGCTGCCCTCACCCTGTCTGGCCTGCCATTCCTGGGCCCAATCGGTGCGGCGCGCGTTGGTTACATCGATGGCGAATACGTCCTGAACCCAACCTCACAACAAATGGAAGAGAGCATTCTCGACCTGGTTGTGGCCGGCACCACCGAAGGTGTGCTGATGGTTGAATCAGAAGCGTCTGAGCTGTCTGAAGAAGTCATGCTGGGTGCGGTGAACTTCGGTATGGAGCAATTCCAACCGGTCATCGACGCCATCATCGAGCTGGCCGAAGCGTGCGCGAAAGAGCCTCGCCCAATGCCAGAGCCGACCTACGACCAAAAGGCCGTGTTCGAGAAGCTGCAAGGTGAAGTCGGTGACGACCTCAAAGCCGCTTACAAGATCAAGGACAAGGTTGAGCGTCAGGGCAAAGTCGGTGAAGCAAAAGAGAAGGCCATGGCCCTCTATGCTGAAGACGACGCGATTGAGCCAAACATGGTCGGTGAGAGCTTCAAGAAGCTCGAAGCCAGCATCGTGCGTGGTGACATCCTCGACACCGGCGTCCGGATCGACGGTCGTGACACCAAAACCGTTCGCCCGATCGTGGCGGAGGTTGGGGTCCTGCCACGTACCCACGGTTCTGCCCTGTTCACCCGCGGTGAAACCCAGGCGCTCGCCGTTGCCACCCTCGGCACCGGTCAGGATGAGCAAATCATCGACGCGCTGGAAGGCGAGTACCGTGAGAACTTCATGCTGCACTACAACTTCCCGCCATACTCTGTCGGTGAAGCTGGCCGCATGGGCTCACCTGGTCGTCGTGAGATCGGCCACGGCAAGCTAGCTTGGCGTGCGATTAAGCCGATGCTGCCATCGAAAGAAGACTTCCCCTACACCATGCGGGTTGTCTCTGAGGTGACGGAATCCAACGGTTCCTCCTCTATGGCCACCGTTTGCGGCACCTCGCTGGCGCTGATGGATGCGGCTGTGCCGCTGCCAAAGCCAGTGGCTGGTATCGCCATGGGCCTGATCAAGGAAGAAGACGGTCGCTTCGCGGTTCTGTCTGACATCCTTGGTGATGAGGATCACCTCGGCGATATGGACTTCAAAGTGGCTGGTACCAAAGACGGTATCACCTCACTGCAGATGGACATCAAAATCACCTCGATCACGAAAGAGATCATGGAAGTGGCGCTTGAGCAGGCCAAAGACGGCCGGGTCCACATCCTGGGTGAGATGAACAAGGCAATTGAAGGTGCCCGCGAAGAGGTGAACGAGTTCGCCCCACGCATCACCAGCTTCAAGATCAAGCCTGAGAAGATCCGTGAAGTCATCGGCTCCGGCGGTAAGGTGATCCGTGAGATCGTCGAAACCACCGGTTGTAAGATCGATCTGGACGATGATGGCACCGTTAAGGTTGCCGCCACCGACAACGAAGCCGCGACCCGCGCGATCGAATGGATCAAAGGCATCGCCGCCGATCCAGAGGTTGGCGTGATCTACACCGGTAAGGTGGTCAAGATCCTCGACTTCGGTGCGTTCGTGAACTTCCTCGGCAGCCGTGACGGCCTGGTGCACATCTCTGAGATTGCCAACCGTCGCATCGGTAAGGTCACCGACGTCCTGGAAGAAGGCCAGGAAGTTAAGGTGAAATGCCTCGGCTTCGACGATCGCGGCAAGGTTCGCCTGTCGATGAAAAACATCGATCAGGAAACCGGCGAAGAAGTCGAACCAGAGATGGAAGACGCGTAACACCCACAGGGTGAAACGATTTTTGAGAAGGGGCCGGCATTCGCTGGCCCCTTTGCTTTTGCACCCATAAATTGGCTGAATTCTGCCAGAGCTTTACATCCTGCGCCCATCCGGATACCGGTCTCGCATGAACGAACCAGCACCAACCCCCGCGGAAACGATACCCACCGTGAAATACGGCATGGGTCGCTATTCCCTGTTCCAGGGCTCGCTGGTCATTACCGGCTGGGTTCAGGTGATGGGCGCCCCGATTACTGGCGTTAAGCTGGTGCTGCCCGATGATCAGGTGTTTCCGCTGACACTGAAGACCGAGACGGGCGACGAAGGCTCAACCCGGTTCTCCTTTGATCAACGCTTTGAGCTAAAGACCAAGGCAAGCGACCTCGCCAGCGGTGAGCTGGTCATCGATACGCAAGATCAGCAGCAGCATAAGATCACCAATCCGGGACAGCCCCAGGGCGATGGCACCCACCAGGCCCTAGAGACCTTTATCAACGCCATGCAGGCGCAGGGTAAGCCCGGCCATCTGTTGGAAATCGGCGCCCGGGCCCGGTCCAGCATTGCCCGCCGTCACTTCGCACCGAAGGATTGGCAGTATACCGGTCTCGACATCATGGAAGGGCCGAATGTGGATGTGACCGGCGATGCCCATTCCCTGTCCCGGCACTTCCGCAAGAACACCTTTGATGCCGTTATGTCCTTCTCGGTGTTTGAACACCTGTTGATGCCGTGGAAGGTGGCCATCGAGCTTAGCAAGGTGATGAAGACCGGCGGCATCGGCCTCGTCATGACCCACCAGACTTGGCCACTGCATGAGCAGCCCTGGGATTTCTGGCGTTTCTCAGACCAGGCCTGGCACGCGATCTTTAACCCCGCGACCGGCTTTGTGATTGAGCAGGCGGTGATTGGCGAGCAGGCGTTTATTGTGCCCCGCATGTGCCACCCGACCAATGCGTTTGATGAGCATTATGAGGGCAGCCTGTCCTCCGCCGTTTTGTTCAGGAAGGTTGGTAGAAGCTCGGTCAAATGGCCGGTTGAGCTAGATGCCGTGTTGCCCACCGCCTATCCAAAGGGCGAGACGGTGATTGATGGCAAGGTTACCGGGGTTCAATCCACCGAGTAACCCAAACTGAGTAACCCAAACCGAGTGATCAGAGATGAGGCCGCTAACCCTCACCTTACCCTTACTGATCGGCCATCGCGGGGCAGCGGCCCACGCGCCTGAAAACACCCTCGCCAGCATTCGCGAAGCCAGCGCACAGGGCGCACCGATGGTGGAGTTCGATGCCACCATCAGCGGCGATACCCCACCCCAAACCATCCTGTTCCACGATGACACCCTGGACCGCACGACCAACGGCACTGGGCAGGTGGACAAAACACCCTTTGCAGCGCTTCGGGAGCTGGATGCAGGCAATGGCCAGCCAATCCCCACACTTGAGGACGCCATCGAGCTGGTCCACGCCCTAGGGCTAACGGCGAATGTTGAGATCAAGGTGGCCCCCAATAGGGATGTCGAGACGGCGATGGCGGTTATGGCCACCCTTAAGGCCTGTTGGCCCAGTGATGCGCCGCCACCCTTTATCTCCAGTTTTTCAATCGAGGCGTTGGAGGTTGCCAAGCGGGAGGCACCCGAATGGCCGCGCGGCTACCTGATCTGGGACAAGCCGGATGATTGGCGGGAAATCGCGGATCGGCTAACGGTGGCAACCATCAATGTGAACGGGGATCGCGTCACGGCCGAGGAGGTGGCGGCATTCAAATCGACGGGTCGACACGTGCTAGTGTATACCGTCAATGATACTGACCAAATGCATGAGTTGCTAGCCTGGGGTGTTGAGGGCGTGTTCACCGATACGCCCAAAACCCTGAAGCCGATCCTGGATGCCCAACCCAGGCGGCAGATTACCCTCAATGACTCGCATTAGGGAAACCTAGTCCAGAGCCAGTAAAACCCTGGCTCTTCACCTTCTCACTCGTGTCTTGGGCGACACAACCATGCGCCAATCACCCACGCTTACGTAACAAACTGGCGCAAAACCACCGGGCCCGACCGATTTAACAGTTCCGTCAAGGGACTTTAGCGAAACCGTAACACTTCCCCCGCATACACCTCCGCAATGATGTGTGCGTTCCAGTTTTGTTTTGCTGGCAAAGTTTCGACCAGCGGCGTGAGATCGGAACGGCCATGTCCAAAAACGAGAGATTGGACCCCGCACCCTGTTTGGCCAGCTGGTCGGCAAGGTGGCCACCGAGGAGGCGACGATGCAGCTTGAACTGCCGCGTGTCATCGGCCACCGGGGGGCCATGAGACTAGCCCCGGAAAACACCCTGGCCGGTATTGATCAAGCGGCACGGGAAGGGGCCAGTTGGGTCGAGTTCGACGTTAAGCTGACCGCAGATGGCATCCCGATCCTGATGCATGATGTCAGCTTAAAGCGTACCACCGGTCATCGTGCCCTGGTCCGCGACACCAGTTACCGCACCATCCGCCATCTTGATGCCGGTTACCGGTTCCATGACAGCTTCACCGGTGAGGCCGTGCCCACCCTGCCCGAAGCGCTGGCCCGCTGCGCCCTTCTGGGTATCACCCCAAATATCGAGATTAAGCCCTGTATCGGGCGGGAGCGAACGACCGCCCTCGCCGTGACCGAGGCGATTAAGGCCTATTGGCCAAAGGGTGAGCCACCGCCATTACTCTCCAGCTTCTCGGCCAAATCCTTGTTGGCGGCACGGCGTGATGCGCCTGGCTACCCGCGCGGCCTTCTGGCCAATCGATTGCCCAAAGATTGGCGGCGCCTGCATCAACGGTTGGAGCTGTCAGCCATCCATCTGAACGGCATGCATATCACCACGGCACAGATGGCCGATTTGCGGGCGGCGAACCTACCAGTGGTGGCCTGGACGATTAACCATCCACGCCTGGCGACCAGCCTGATCGCCACCGGGGTTGGCACCATCATCACCGATTGCCCAGCGGGCATCCGCAAGGCCCTGGCCCTACTGCCACCCAGCCTGCAGAAACTTCGCCGGGCCTGGGGCATCGATATGCCTGACACCCACTGGCCAGACCTGCTGCGCCTACCAGAGCTGCCCGGCCAGCTGGCACCGCCGCCGCTCTATAACCGCCTGGCCCGCTTCGCCATGAACAACATGGTTTGAAGGCAATCACGCTTGATGACTGGGTTTAGGATTGTGTCACTCCATCGACAAGCACATACTCATATACTCAGTTTCTTGAAGGTCATGAGGGCGTGACATGATGCGTTTGCTGTCGGTGGTGATTTGCCTGCTGGTTTTAAGTTTGAGTATGCCAAGTGAGGCGGAAGCTAAAATCCGAGTTGGCAATGACGACAGCACGACCAAGGTAGCGTCGGTCACCATTCCCCCCGGGCTGGCATCCAGCCTGCCGAGTGAATGGGCAAATAATGGGCGCCTGTCACACTTAGCCACGACATTCTGGCTCGGCCTCGGTGTCTACGTGGTTGATAAGGGCCTGGTCATTGAAGCCAACGGGACCGACAAATACTGGCCGATGGATGCCGAGAAGATAGCGCAACTGCAATCACTTGGCGTATTGCCAGATCCCCTACCGCCGAGCGAGATCCCAGCTGCCACCTACGTGTTTGGCTATGCCTTCTGGCCGGGCCTGCTGCTGCTGATCTTATTGATTGTCCAATCAGTTAGAAAAGCCAAACGAGCAACGAAGAAGTTTCACGCCGAGGCTGGCAGTTCATTTGCCGATCTTCTCCGTGAGGTGCTGATCGCGACCGCCAAGGCAGATGGTGAGATTGACCCACGTGAGGTGGCGCTAATCGCCGACTATATGTCGAAAATCACCGGCCAAGAGGTGAAGCAAGGCGAGATAAGAAATGCGATCGCCACACATACGCTGGAAGAAAAAGATCTGACCGATTACCTGAGCGCGATCGCAGCCGGCCTTAAACCACCCCAACGCCTAATGGTCATTGATGGTATCCGCATGTTGGCAGCAGCCGACGGCTCCGTGGACAAGTCTGAGAAGAAATTCCTGGAGCGCTGCTGCACAAGCTTGATGATTCCGAAGAAGCAAATCCGCAAGATCGTCGCCGCGACCTAGCTTTCGGCATTTGTCACCGGTGTTTGGATAAGTACCTAGCCGCCAACACATTGGAAAATATTGGTAATTTTTGTCTGGCTGCTTCTATCAAGCACGGCCATACGAGGGGATTGCGACTGCTATTTTTGTCTACTAATCAGAAACAATGGGCCTCTTTCTAAGATTATTGTTACGTATTTGATATACAAAACAAGTGTTCAGATAAGAGATTGTTGTCGAGGAGTAGATCAATGCACCCATTAAAATACAACGGTTCGCCCGGCCCTTATGAGGCCCAGCTTGAGCGGCTAGCGACCATGGGTGAGAAGCGATCAGCCCACGATCTGGCAGGGCCGATGCCCGGCTGGCAGGACATTCTGCCGAATATCGCCACCGCCGATCTCGACGCCCATATGCCCGTACTGAAAGGCATGGCAGACCGGGATGGCGCGACGCTGCACCCTGATGATCAGCTTGATCAACCGATGACCCACCACGCCACTATCGGCGCCCATTCGGTTAAAGACGGCCTGGACGCCCGTCAGCAAAGCCTCGACATCCTGACCGAGCGCGCGGCCTGGCTCTCTACCTACCTAACGCCGGAGAAGATGGACCGCGCCATTGCTTGGCGTGACCAGGTCGCCAAGGTGGCCGAACTCAGCAGCCAGATCAGCGACAACCGCAACCACATCAATCAAGACACCAGAGCGATGGAGCGGGTGGTGGCCAATGCCTTTACCGATCCCGATGCCGCCAAACAGGCTTGGGGTGAGCTGGTCTCTGCCCCCGAGACGGGCGGCCTCGCTGCGGCAGCGCGCAAGGTGTCGATGGACCCATCGATTATTGGCACCCTTAAAGGTGGTAACACCTGGCTTGGCCTCGGCGGTCCCAATGCCGAACGGCGAGAGGCGATCAACAGCCTGGCCACCCTGCCGCAATCAGCGGCCAAGATCGCCAATCATGGCCAGCAGATCACCAAGATCCGCCGCCAATACGACGCCATGGAGAAGCCCGGCCGGGGCGATGCCGAAGTGGCAGACACCCTCATGGCCATGCGCGACATCAACAGCATCAACCTGCATTACATGATGGATATGGCAGACAAGGTGACCAGGGCACAGGCGCTGATCGCCGGCCAAGAAACCGATCCGGTCACCACCGTCGTGGCGGCAAGAGAGCTGTACCATGATCTGATTGCCCAGGATGACATGGGCAGCCGCAGCGCCGCCCGCAGCCTAAGGCAGGGCCTGGCCCCAGCCTTCACCGCCATCATGGACGACCCAAGCCTGTCGGCCAGCCTTCGCGCCCAGGGCATTGAGCCAACCAACCCGCTGGCCGACAAGAAGCGACCAGGCACCGCCCGCAGCCCGGAGCGCACCGGACCCAGCAATCTGGCCTAATTACCCCCACAATTTAGGCCCTACCGCAAAGGCTCGACCAGCGATCCCATCCTCCGCTGGCGGGCCTTTCGCGTTGTGGCGCAGCACCCAGCCGGTATCACGCTGGCTCAACCCTGGTTTCGACGCCATTTTTCCTCCCAAAACGCGTCAATCGACAGATTTTTTGTCTAATTTAAGGAAACAATGCAGATTTTTATGGCCCGATTGTTACTTATATAGTATACAAAACATCATCAAACGCACCCCATTGTCTCAAGGGAGGAAACCTATGCATCCCCATCGGTATGACGGCTCACCCGGCGCCTATGCGACGCTGCTCGAGCGTTTGAGCACGATGGGGCATGAACAGGAGGCCACGCCTGATCAGTCGGCCATGCCGGCCTGGCGCGACCCGATCCCCTTCCTTGGTCAGGGTCAGCTCGACAACCACATGTTTGACATCCGCAAGATGGCGGATCGCGATGCCCCAACCCTGCATGAGTCAGATGAGCTGAACAAAAGCATGGGCCATCATGTGATTATTGGCGCCTGCTCCACCATGAATGGCCTGCCGAGCCGCCAACGCGCCCTTGAGGTGGTTGCCGAACGTGCGGCCTGGCTCAGCACCTATCTAACGCCGGAGCGTTTGGACACCGCCATTGCCTGGCGCGATCAAATGGCCCGTCGCAGCCATGTGGCCCGCCAGATGAGCGAGCAAGGCGGCCGCGCCAACATTGCGGAAAGCAGCATCGAGAATGCGATCATCCGCGCCTATGACGAGCCTGCCGTGGCACGCCGTAAATGGTCGGAACTACGCCGCGAGCTGGGCGAGGATGCCCTGGAAGCCGCCGCTCAACAGGTTGAAGAGAACCCAGAGATCCTGGGCGAGCTGAAGGGTGGCCGACGCTATCTCGGTTTCG
Source organism: Alphaproteobacteria bacterium SS10 (assembly GCA_019192455.1). NCBI lineage: Bacteria > Pseudomonadati > Pseudomonadota > Alphaproteobacteria > Alphaproteobacteria bacterium SS10. Next base: position 98,426 of record JAHCML010000009.1, on the reverse strand, counting down.
GGTCTGAGAATGAGGAGCGGCTGAACGCCCGCACCCAGCTGACCGGCCTGGTCAACATGGCACGCGAGGCCACCCATCATCGCGGACAGGCGAACCGCCTACGCCGCCAGTACGACACGATGGACAAGCCGCCCCGCGCCGAGGGTGAGCTGGCGGAGACCCTGGCCGCCATGCGCGATATTGGCCGCACCAACCTGCACTACATGGCCAACATGCTGGACATGGTCACCCAATCGCGGGCGCTGATTACCAACCAACGTGAGAACCCGGTCGAGAGCATCTTGGCGGCCCGCAGCCATTATCAGGAGTGGAAAGACTCTGACGACCCGGGCACCCGGATCACCGCACGCCAACTGCTTGAGGGCATGAGCTCAGCCGTTGTTGCCATCCGCCGCAACCCTGACCTGGCCGCCATCCTGAAGGCTGAGGGCCTGCAGCCCGGCGACCCAATTGCCGGTGACGCGGTTGAGCCCACCACGCCTGGTCCAGAAACCCTGCCCCGGAACCAAACCCTGGGTGGCCCAACCTCACAAGCTGACGCTGCCCCCGCACCGTAAGCGACGGGCCGGATAATCGACGGAGAGCAAGAACAATGACGCCAACCCCCAACAATCCAACACCTGGCACGCCGGTTAAGCACGGCTCACTTCAGCATCTGCTCGATGCGCTGGAAGAGGATCGCCAAGCGGCCAAGCTCGGCATTAAGCCAGAGCGCCCAAAGGTCAGCGGGCCACCAACCCCGCCCTTCTATCACCTGCTGCAAGTGGTGAAGGCGAAGCGGGCAGCAGAAAAGGCAGCCACGGCCACCCCACCACCAAGGCCGTAATCCACCTTAACCGGGGTCTATCGGTTCTTAGCAATCTCAAGCAGGCAGGCGAAGGTCGCTTCCCCTGCCTCTTCGGCGTGCTGTGCCGCCCGGTTGCCAGCCTCCGCCACATCGCCATCAAGGATCGCCTTCACGATCCGGCGGTGATCATCCCACGCCTTCTGCCGCTGCTCGATATCCGTCAGCAGCACCCGCATGGATCGAACCATATGGGGCCAGGCCGCATCCGCCATTTCACCAAGTTCGGGGTTACCAGATAGTTTGTAGATCAACCGATGGAAGGCGAGATCCGCCTCGACCAATCGGGCGATATCATTGCTAGCGATTGCCCCCGACCCATCAGCCAGCATCATGGTGAGGTCGGTGCCGAGGCCGCCATCAAGGCCGCCACCGGGACCCGCCGCCGCGCCCTCAGATAGGCGCGCCAATCGCGTCGCGGTCAGCTCAGCCGCGAGCCGATCGAGGGCACCACGCACCTGATAAAGCGAGAGCAAATGATGGGGGTCCAAAGGCGCCACCATTTGACCCTTCCGACCCCGTTCAACCACCAAACCATCATGACGCAGCAGCATCAGCGCATGACTAACCGGCTGGCGACTGACCCCCAATTTGGCGGCCAGACTCTCCTGCGCCAGATAGGCGCCCGGCTGTAAATCACCGGCCATGATCGCGGCTTTTATGGCGTCGTAAGCCTCATGAACCAGGTCAGAACGGCTTGGAATCTCGCGGATCGACATCTCAACCTATGCTAGGCGCAATCACCAGAAATCGGCTTATATACTGCGTTTTTACGCATTCCGAATTCTATTTATCGAATTCAGAATGCAGAAATAGACGCTAATCGTCAATTTTGACAGAGTGCTGGAAGCTGAGATGTCGTCTTAAGAGTAACGATTTGGAAACAACCCCAACCCACCCCATCGACCACTGGCTGGGGCAGGCCAAGCGTGGCGGCGTCTGAGCGCCCTATTGTTGATTGTCCGACAAAGATGGTGTTCGACCAGTGAGCTGATCACCGACCAGCGCTGCCAACAGATTTCAAGGTTGCGGTCGTTTGAACAACGGCAAATCGGCATGTTTGAACGCCGACTTTTGAGCCTGCCGCCAATAGCGTGAGAAGCGCTTTAGGTCGGGCTCACTTTCCAGCTGCACGAGGGGCGTCGGCTCCACCACCGTGAGTGACAATCCATGCCGCACCTCCAGGTCACCCATGACCTGCCCAAGCTTCGGACAAGGGGTTGCCATGGTGGCGATTATGTCGGTGCCAGATTGCTTGGCCAGGCTGGCGAGAGTTTGCGCCGTATCACCATGATAGGTCGCAACCGGGTGATGCTCGTTCAGCGTGGCCAGGCAACCGGCAATGAAATGCAAACGCTTCAGCCCATAATGCCGATGCTCAATCACCTGATCATCGAAGACATAGGCAGCGGCTGCCTTCGGAAACCGCTCAAACACCAGCTGAGTTGGCCCCAACGCATCATCATGAACCCAAATCAGCATCGCCCAACCCCTTACTAGCCGCCCTGGCCATTTGGAAACAACCGATCAGACAAGGCGTCATAGGACGCATCAAACGGGCAGGTACCGGCCACCGCATGGGGACAGCCCTGGCAATGCTTACCATCCGTGTACTTCACCAGATTATCCCGGTTGAAGATGTAGGGCTTGTGGCCAAAAGTGCTGGCCACCCACTGCCAGGACAGATTGTTTGAGGCGGGGTCGCCATCCAGCAGATGGATAAGGAACCAACGCGCGCCCGCCTGCCACTTAACCCGGCGGTAATGAACCACATAGGCGGCCACATACATCCGCACATGATTGTGCAGATAGCCGGTTTCCCGCAGCTCATCCGCCCAATCATCCATGCATTTCAGGCCGGTTTGACCGGCTGGGATCTCATCGGGCAGCTGATCCGCATAATCACCGGCGGTAAAGCCGGTCTTCCAATCTTCCTGATCGTCCCAGACGCCATCGCCAATCTCGGCATAGACGCGGAGCCAGTAATCCCGCCAGGCCAGCTCTTGCACGAATTTGAAGGCCTGCTTGGGTTTGCCCACCTTATCCAGCGCGGCATCGCGGATCGCCGCCAACTCAACAACCCCATGGCGGATATAGGGGGAAAGGCGGGAAACCTTACCGTCCACATGGTTTCGGCTCTTCTCATAGGCCTGGGGTGCTAAGGCCTCAATCCGTGCCTTAGCCCCATCAGAACCGGGTGGCCAGTCGGCCAGGGTGTCGTCCCTTGCCGCCGCCTGCGGGAACGCAGCCGCCAAAGCAGCCAGATCGCCAGCGGCCAATGGGGCGAGGTCAATCGGCGCTGGCGCATCAATGGTACTGGCGCTTTGCCCATCAATTGGCGGATTAGGTTCAGAGACCTTGTTCATTTGGGATCAGACGACCGCATTGTGATTCATTCTTGCGGCATTGAGGTAACGCCCAAAACAGGCTCGGCAAGCCAGGAACGTGAAACAACTGGCGCAGTTTTCCGCCGTTCCGCATAGAATGGGGTTATGAGGCATTTGCTAATGAGCGATAGACCATCGATGTCAGGCGGCGCATTGGCCCAGTTTTGGGGGCGCGGCCGATGATCGAATTGGAGTGGTGGGTCATCCTAGTCGCGGTCGCGATCCTGGTGGCCGGCATGAACCTCATGCAGACCCGTGGCCGCATTCTGCGCCAGAAAGAACGCGTCGATCAGTCCTGGCGGGAGATTGAGAACCGGCTGCTGGACCGCCGCAATCGGATCCCGGCCCTGATCAAAACCCTGGAAAACCACGCCAGCAGCCAGAATATGGCCATCGACTGGGTTCGAAACTTCGCCGCCGCTGTGCGTCAGGCAATCAACCGGACCGATATCAGTGTGATTGACCCACCAGAACGGGCCAAGCGTGAGGATGAGTTGAGCAAGCGCCTGCGCGCCCTGATCGACCTTGCGGGTACCTATCCCGATGTCATGGGCAACCCGGAATATCGGGAAGCACTGGAACGGCTACAAGTGGCGACCGACCACATCAAAGCAGCGGAAGCGGACTATAACGACAATGTTCGCGACTATAACGAGCGGCTTAAGGGCTTCCCGAACAAGCAGATCGCGAATGTTTTCGGGCTTAAATCATCACGCCCATTCCGGCTGAAATCCACCCGCTGGCGGGCTGATGATGAGACTGGCGAAGACCTGCAAATGCACGAGTTCTTCGCCCGCCGATAACGGTACCGCCTAGGCTTTCACTATCGTCACATCGAACCCAACGGATAGGCCCAGCGCCTCATCCGCGCGACCCCGATTAACCGCGATCTCAACCAGCCCATTGCTGTTCACATACCAGAAGGGATGGCCCGTTTCCGTATCGCTAAAGACCCGGGCGTGCTGGATCAGCTTGCCACCCACATCCAACTGGTCAGTTTCGGCCAGATCCTCTTGCGAGAGGCCGATCATTGCGTTTCCGTAATGATCGATATAAATGACTCGAGCCAGGTGATCGGGCCAGTCCGGACGATACAGATCACCGGGTGCGGTGGGCGTTGCATCAACCCGCATCCCATTGGCTAGGCGCGCGGTCACCGGTGCGAACAGATCGCGGCCGTGGAAGCTATCGGATAGCCCCCGTTCTGGCCGCCAATCGATGCGCCAAGCCTTAGGCGGGCGGGCACCTTGTGTACTTGCCGCATGCTCCGCCTGCCGCAAGACCCCCTCAAAAAGCCCATTGTCGGGCCCCACGAACTGGCGCCCCCCGGCGGCCACCATGATCGGGTCACGATCACCACCAACACCTGGGTCAACAACGCAAAAGAACACCGACCCATCGGGCAGCGACGGCGCATAGGCAGCAAGCAGATAGCTGGCCGCCATGGGATCATAGGCCGGGGCATCGGCAAACAGGTCAATCACCGGCACTTGCGGCGCCTCAGCGGCAAAGACGGCGCGAACCTGGCCGAGGTAAGGGCCGCTTAAGCCAAAATCGGTAAAGGTAATGATCATGGTTTCAACCCGTTTTGAGGCCGCTATCGCCTAATTCGCCATAAGGACAAGGAGGGTGCCTTGATACCACGATCCTGTTACCCTGTCGGGGAGTGGTGATGGCAGGTTTTGGGGAACCACAATCAAGCCACCCAGGCGCAACAATTCTGGATGGGCGCGCAGGCCTCGCGCGACCCCAATCAATCCGACCTGATCAAACCTGCCAACACGTGACCCCTTCTCAAGACGCCAAACCCGCAAGTGATAGCCCTGTGACCAGTGCTGATAGCAGCCTGACGGCGGCGGCTGGTGCGCTGGGTGCGGTTTTAGATGGCGTGGCGCACGGCGTCGCGATCTTTGATCAAGATGACAAACTGGTCGCCTACAACGCGCCGTTTGTTGAGCTGCATAACGACACCGTCACCATAGCCGAGGGGATGGGCTACGCGGCCCTGATTGAGGCGTGCATCGATGCCAACCTGTTTGCCGATCAGGCGCTGGCGCGCGGGATGCTGCAGGGGGTCATGGACAATGCCGATGGCGATCCACTGGACCTGCTAACCGCCGAGCATCGTTGGTTGCGCATTGAAGACAGCCGGGTTGCCGCTGGTCGTATCGCGATCCGCCAAGACATAACCGAGTGGAAGCAGGCCGCCATGGCCCTGCGTGAGAGTGAGGGCCGCATGCGCGTCCTCTCTGACGCCTCACTCGAAGGGCTATTGATGCACCATGATGGGGTGATCGGCGATTGCAACAATGCCGCCGCCAATCTGTTCGGCATCGCCCAGGATCAGCTGGTCGGGCGCGACCCCGGCGAACTAGTCGCCAGCATTGATCGCAGCCGCCTCATGGAGGCGATTGCCCGCGACACTGGCAATGTGATCGAGATCACCTGCCTGAAGGGTGATGGCTCGCCCTTCCTTGCTGAGGCCCGAACCCGCCGTATTCCGACCCGCGACGGGATTGCCGGCGTGATCTCACTCCGCGATGTCACCGAACGCTTGCGGGTGCAAGAAACCTTGAGACGGCGCGAAGCGATCTTGTCTGCCGTCGGTGTTGCGGCCGAAAACTTCCTGGCTGATGAGGATTGGCGGGAAACTCTAACCAATGTGTTGGAGCGCCTCGGCACCGCCGCCGGGGTCAGCCATGTCTTCGTCCATATGCTGCAGCGGCCCGAGAATAATAACGGCGACGCCGCTGATGAGGGCGAGGTATTCCTGCCCAAGGATTATCTAGCGGCGGAGCGCTGGGCCTGGACCGCGCCTGGCTATGGCGATCCACTGTTCCAGGACAAGCTTGAAGAGTTCGACCCGGTGGCGAGCGGCCTCGCAGAGATGGCCGATCTGCGCCGTGGGCGCCCGGCGATTGAGGCACTCTCGACCGCCGATGAAGAGCTGCAAGAGTTGATGGATTACGTCGGTGTCCAATCATTCTGCCTGTTTCCAATCCGCCCCTTTGATGATGAGCTAGACCCCCTCTGGGGCATTGTTGGCTTCCTACAGTTAGATCAGCCGCGCGAATGGCTGGATATTGAGGTTGAGACCCTATCCACCGCCGTCGATCTGGTGGTGGCCGCCCTCCGCCGGGAGCGGGCCGCCGGGCAGTTAACCCAGGCGCGCGATGCCGCCGAGCGGGCCAGCCGGGCCAAATCCGAATTCCTGGCGGTTATGAGCCATGAAATCCGCACGCCGATGAACGCGGTGCTCGGCATGCTAAGCCTGCTAAGCAGTTCAGAGCTGAACGAAGAGCAGCGGGATTTTGCCGAAACGGCGAGGGATGCCGCCAACGGCCTGATGACGATCATTGAGGATATCCTCGATATCTCAAAGATGGAGGCCGGGCGCCTAATCCTGGAGAACCGGGATTTTGACCTGATTGAGCAGGTTGAGGGGCTGGTTGACCTCTTCTCCGCCCGGGCCCAGGGGCAAGGCCTCCGGATCAGCGCCGATATCCCTTTTGATGTGCCACGCTATCTGCGCGGCGATGTTGGGCGCCTGCGCCAGATCCTGCTGAACTTGTTGGGCAATGCGATCAAGTTCACCAATGAGGGCGGCATCCGCATCAGCGTGAAGCCGGTCGTGACCAGCCTAGGCAATGCCGAGAGCGCCGACGGCACCAGCACGGACCCCACCATCACCTTGCGATTTGAGGTCAGCGATACCGGCATCGGCATCGCGCCTGAGGAGCAAGAGGCCCTGTTCGGTGATTTCTACCAGGGCAGCCCCGTCCTAAACCGTAAGCATGGTGGCACCGGGCTGGGCCTTGCCATCTGTCGACGGCTGACCGAGCTGTTGAGCGGTGATATCGGCGTTACCAGCCGCCCTGACAGCGGCTCAACCTTCTGGTTTACCGCTAAGCTGCGCCTGCCGCACCGGGCCCGGGCCGAGGCACCAATGCCGCCCGCTGGCAGCGGCAAACGCTACTTAATCCTGGCCCCACCCTCCATCATCCGGGAAAGCCTGGTGGCCCAGCTCGACGGTATTGGCTGTGAGGTTGAGGTGGCCGATGATCTGTCGGATCTGCCGGTGGAGTTCCATTACAGCGCGACCCTGATCGATGCCCGGCTGTTCCGTCGTGATTTACCCACCCTACCGAAAGAAATCGCGGTGGCAAGCCCGGCGGCTGGCCGTGTGATCCTGGTCGATCAACCCCGACAGCGGGCGGAGCGGGAGCTGCATTTGGCCGGTGGCTTTGCCGATATACTGCCGGTCCCATTCCACCGCAGCGATATCGAGGCGCTGATCAAGGGCCAGCCGATCCCCCGCAAACGCACCCGGCTTAAATCCGGGGAGGATGAGGCAACGGCCAAAGCAATGGGCCCACGTGCCCTGGCCCTGGTTGTCGATGACAGCCTCTACAACCAGCAACGGCTGTCAGAGATGCTGGACGGCCAATCGATGCAGAGCATTACGGCCGGTAACGCCACCGGCGCGCTGGAGCAGACCCGAGATCTGGGCGTCGACCTCGCCATCATCGACCTGATGACACCATCGGTGAACGGTATGGCGCTGGTTGAACGCCTGCGAAGCCAACCGGAAACGGCGGAAATCCAAATCATCGGGCTGATCAACCCAGAAGAACTGCCGGATGCCAGCACCGTCTCCCTTCTGACCGCCAGCATGCCGCGCGATGCCGAAGCGTTGGAGATTAGTGAGCTCATCACCCATACGATGCAGCCAGAGGATGGTATGGGTGGCGATGGCGACCTTGGTCATGCTAGCCAAGACAACCGTGCGACCAACACAGCCGGGGGCCGACATTCCATGCAAGATGATCCGACAGATGAGACCATTGATCGTCAGGTAATCGACGGCATGCGCGAGACAATCGGCGATGATGTGGTTGATGACCTGATCGACAGCTTTGAGGTGGAGGCGCGGGATCGCGGCGCCAAAATCGCGCTGGCACTCACAACAGAAGACATTAAGGCAGTGGGTGAGGAAGCCCACGCGATGAAGAGCCTGGCGGGCTCCTTCGGCGCGCCGCGCCTTATGGCGATGACCGCCAGCCTTGAGAAGACCGCCAAACTTCTCCAATCAGAAGAACCGGCGGAAGAGCCGGACAAGAGCCTAATCTCAGATGAGATGGCGGCCCAGATTGAGGAAGAGGTCGAGCAGGTGATCCTCGCCTTGCGGGCGATCCCAATCCTCGACCGCGTGGGCACTTAAGACCCCGCTTCCCTAAGAAGCGCCCCTATGGGCGACATCAATCAGGCAAAGAAAAAGGCCCGGACGATGCCGGGCCTTAATCCTATTTGGTCGATGCTTCAAATCACTCGCGATTGCCGAGCAACATCAGCAGGAACTGGAACAGGTTCACGAAGTTGATGAACAGGCTGATCGCCCCCATCACACCCGCGCGCTGTGCAAGCTCACCGCCACCGGTCTGCAGATAAACCTGCTTCTGGTTCTGCGTGTCATAGGCAGTCAGGCCAGTGAAGGCGATGACACCGATGATGCTGATCGCAAACTGCAGGGCAGAGGATTGCAGGAAGATGTTCACGATGCTGGCGATGATCAGGCCGATAACGCCCATGATCAGGAAGCTACCGAAACCGGCCAGGCTCTTCTTGGTTGTGTAACCATAGAGCGAGGCACCGGCAAAGGTCGCCGCCGTAATAAAGAACACCCGCGCTAAGCTCTCGCCGGTATAAACCGCGAAAACATAGGCCATGGACACACCCATCACGACCGTGAAGGACCAGTAGAAGGTGTGCAGTTTACCCAGTGACCAGGTGTGGCTGCGGAACATGGCCCAGAACAGCATGGCCAGCGGCGCAAAGGCCACGACCCAGTTCAGACCGGTGCTGTAAAGCAAACCACCCAAAGGCGTATAGGCGGTGGCGAGGGCTGCAAAACCAGCAACGGCGATACCGCCGCCCACTAGATTGTAGAGGCGCAGCATGTGCTGACGCAGGCCTTCGTCAAAGCTGACGCCGGTGGCCGCTTGGCCGTACTCTACGGATTGACTCCCGTTGGACCATTCGGTCGACATCGAGATACCTCCATTGAAACTTATGCTTCCCGACCGCGAGCGCGGGCAGGCGCGATGGTGTCGTCCTTCATGCCTCTGATTAAGACATGTCTCTAACACGCACCCATCGATACCGAGCAAGATGGTGAAACAGACAAGCCGTTTCAACCAAAATCGGTGCGATCTGCACCGATTTCGACAGTGGTGACCAAAGCCCAAACCACTGGGAAATCATGAGCTTTTGCTAAAATAGCGGCAATCGAGCTGGCAAGCGCCCAACCACTAGTCATTCCGCAATAATGGTGCTGGCTTCTGGCCTAGCGCGTGCCAGGTGCCGAGGAAGCCTAGGCCGATGGTGATGACGCTGGCGATCAGGATGGTGTTGATCACCGCCATGGGCAGGAAGGTCCAGGCCATGCCCATGGTCCCAGTTAGAACCAGATAGGCAGTGATGGTGCCCGCAACCCCGGCGATTAACGCCGTGCTGATCCCCAACACGCCATATTCGGTGAGGAAGGCCCGCAGGACCGTCCATCTGGTGGCGCCCAAAACCTTCAGAACGACGGCATCATAGATCCGGCGGCGGTGACCGGCGGCGATAGCACCAGCCAGGACCAGCGTTCCGGCAACCAGGGTCACCGCGGCGGTAACCCGGACGGCGGTCGCGATATTACCCAACACGGTGTTCACCGTATCGATGGCATCGCGGACCCGAACCATAGAGATATTGGGGAAATTGGCCGGCACGCCGCGCTGGATTGCGGCCTCACTCTCCGGTGGTGCCTTGAGGGTGGCGAGGAAGGTCTGCGGTGCGTTGTCGAGCAGGCCAGGCGCATAGATCAGGGTGAAGTTGATCTGCACCGTGCCCCAATTCACCTCCCGCACATGGGCGATGGTCGCGGTGAGATCGCGGCCGAGGATATTGACCGTAATCTCATCCCCCGGGCCGATGCCGAATGCCTCGGCGATGCTCTCCTCAACCGAGACGAGCGGCGGACCATCGCGGCCTGAAACATAAGACGGGTCCCACCATTCACCGGCCCAGGTCTCACCCTGATTGGCTGGCTCAGCAGAGTAGGTGACGCCGCGATCACCATTTAGGACCCAGGCCTCATCCTCATTCACCACCGCTTCACGCGCCGGGGTGCCATTCACCTCCACTATACGGCCGCGCATCATCGGCGTGGCCCGGAAATCGGTCACCCCAGGCTCAGATTCCACCTGGTTGCGGAACGGCTCAAGCTGATCCGGCTGGATATCGACAAAGAAGAAGGTCGGCGCATCCTTCGGGATCTCATCATTCACCGCGCGGGCGAAGTTCCCCTCAATCAGGGCGATTGTAACCAAGACCGTCAGGCCGAGGCCCAGAGACAACACCACGGTGGGTGCCGGGCTGCCGGGGCGATGCAGATTGGTAAGCGCCAGACGAAGCGTTGGTGAGCGCGGGCGGCCCAGCGCCTTTGCCCCGTTGGTGATCAAACCACCGGCCGCATTGAAGGCAATCAATATTAGTACCGCCCCCGAAACGAATGCGAAGGCAAAGACCTGATGCTCCGCCGTCAGCACCGCGATGGCCCCGAGGGTCAGGGCCAAGGCGCCGGTCATCAGGACATAACGGCGGTGCGGCTCTTTCCGGTTATCGGCAAACATCTCGCGGAAAATCGCCACCGCCGGCACATCCCGGGCATAGCCAAGCGGCCAAACGGTGAAGGTCAGGGCAACGAGATAGCCGAACAGGCCGGCCAAGATCAGGCCAATACCATCAAACCCGATCGAGATACGGATCGGCAAAATGCCCTCAAGCGCCTGGCCCACAAGGATGGGCGCAATGGCCCCCACCACCAGGCCAAGGCCAATACCAATACTGGCCAGCGCCATCACCTGTAACAGATAGGCGCGGAAAATCAGGGAGCCCGGCGCACCGACGCATTTCAGCATGGCGATGGTACGGGACTTCCCATCGAGGTAACCCTTCACTGCATTGCCAACCCCTACACCACCGACCAGCAAGGCCGTCAGCCCGGTCAGGGTCAGGAACATGGTCAGCCGCTCAATGAAGTTGCGGAGTGCGGGTGAGGCATTGCGGAAGTCGCGAACCCGCCAACCGGCGGCGGGTACATTGTCGGCGATGGCCCGGCGCGCCTCATCAACGCTAACCCCATCATTCAGATCCAGGCGGTAGAGGAAGTAGATCAGGCTCCCCTCCTGCATCAGCCCGGTGTCATCCATGGCGGCAAGATCGACCATCATCCGGGGGCCGAGGGTAAAGGTGCCGCCAGAGGCACGGTCAGGCTCACGGGCAATGACATCGGTGATGGTCATATCCGCCTGGCCCAGCACAACCCGGTCGCCGATTTCGAGGTTCAGACGGATTAGCGCCCCCTCCTCAACCACAGCGCCCCAGCTGCCATCGGCCTGTTGGGCCACGGCCTCACGGAAGTCACCACCGCCTTGCAGCTCAACCTCGCCATAGAGTGGGTAAAGATCATCGACGGCCTTAAGCTCAACCAGCGTGGCCGCACCGGCGCCGAGGCCGGTGGCACCCGGCACCCTCGCCATGGCGCGCATCTCAACACCGTTTGAGACAGTGCCGATCACGTCCAGGAACGACTGCTGCTCTGGCTCGGCGGGGATATAGATCGAGCGCATGACCATATCGCCGCCCAGAATGGCGCGACCATCATCGCTCAAACTGTTGAGCACCGCGCTGGAGACGGAGCGGACAGCGGCAATAGCCGCAACCCCGATCATCAGGCACAGGATAAAGATCCGAAAACCGGCAATACCGCCGCGCAGCTCCCGCCGGGCGATGCGCCAGGCCATGGACCAGCCAGCGGCCGGATTGCCAGTTTGATCAATCACGCCCTCAGTCATCAATCAGCCTCGATCAAGCCATCGGATAGTCGGATCTGGCTATCGCATTTGGCCGCCAGCGCCGGATCGTGGGTGATCAGCAGGACCGTCGTCCCGCGCTTGGCGGCAAGGTCGAACATCAACTCAATCACCCGGTCGCCAGTGGCGCCATCGAGGTTGCCTGTCGGTTCATCGGCCAGCAGCAGTTTCGGCTGCACGGCGAACGCCCGGGCCAGGGCAACACGCTGCTGCTCACCGCCCGATAGCTGACCCGGGTAATGGGTTAAACGATGGCCGAGGCCAACCAGCTCAAGCTCCCGCTCTGCCACCTCAAACGCATCAGTACGGCCCGCAAACTCAAGCGGGATGGCGACATTTTCCAGCGCGGTCATGGTTGGTACCAGGTGGAAGGCCTGGAACACGATGCCGATATGGTCGCGGCGGAACTGGGCGAGGCCATCCTCATCCAACTTGGCGAGATCCTGCCCGGCCACCGTGACGGTGCCCTCGGTCGGGCGTTCCAGCCCGCCGATCACCATCATCATCGTGGACTTACCAGAGCCAGATGGGCCCACGATTGAGACAGTGCGACCCGCGGGGATCGAGAGATCAATCCCTTTCAGGATATTGACCGGACCGGCCTCACTCCCCAGTGTCACATGCACACCGTCGAGTTTGATCACGGGTTCTGTCGAGGCTGCGGGTGCCGCGTCGTCGAGGCCCGCTGATGAAGGATTATCTAGCATGTTCAATGCGCTTCGCCGCCCTTGCCTTAAGTCTCAAGCCGATAACCGATATGGCATTGCAGCACAGCTTTTCCATCGCTTTGGACCCTCAAGGTGCGAGTTTCACTCACTGTTTTTTGCAATCTTGCTGGCCTTCACACCTCCCGCGCTGGCGCAGGCTGCCGAACCGGTCCGCCTCATGCTCTATGGCGACAGTTTGCTGGCCGGTTATGGCCTGGCCGAAGAGCAGGCCTTTGAGGCCCAGCTTGAGGGAGCCTTGGCCGAGAATGGTTATGAGGTTGAGATCATCAACGCCTCGGTGTCCGGCGATACCACGGCCGGCGGGGTGTCCCGCCTGGATTGGGCGCTGGGTGACCGGCCGGATGCCGTGGTGCTGGCACTTGGCGGCAATGACATCCTGCGCGCCATCGACCCCGCCTCCACCCGTCAGAACCTAACCGCGATGATGGAGCGGTTCGATGCCGAGGGCATACCGGTGCTGCTGGCCGGTATGCGGGCACCAACCAGCCTGGGCCCGGAGTATCAGGCGGCGTTTGACCCGATCTATCCCGAATTGGCCCTGGAATATGAGGCAGAGTACTACCCGTTCCTGCTGGACGGCGTGGCCGGGGACCGAAGCCTGAACCAGAATGACGGCATCCACCCCAACCAAGCGGGGGCGAAAGAGATGGTGACCCGCATGCTGCCGGTCATTCAGACGCTGCTCGATGGCCTTGATGGTCGGGAGAGTTGAGCTTGCAGCCGGGTAAGAAAACCGTCTACACCGGGTTACAAGTTACGCTGAACCAACCGCTTTATGACCACCCCTGACATCACCACTGGCCCGTTTCGCCTTGCCGTTGCCCGCGGCCAGGATTGGAAAGAGGTGGCCAAACGTTGCCTGGATGACCTTGGCGCCATTGGCGGTGCCAATATCGGGTTCATCTATGTCACCGATGCGCTGGTCGATGATTTGGGCAGCATCTTAACCCTACTGCGCGGCATTACCGGGATTGAGGATTGGGTTGGTTCCGTCGGTATCGGCATCGTTGCCGGGTCTGAGGAAATCCTGGCCGAGCCAGCGCTGACCCTCATGGTTGGGCATTTGCCGGTTGGCAGCTTCCAGCTGTTCCGACGCGATAGCGATGGGTTTGGCGAGATTTCCAGCGATACGATGCCGGTGGCCGATTGGTTGACCGGGCGCCACGCGGTTGCAGCCGTCATCCATGGCGACCCGCGCGATGAAGATTTGCCGCGCCTCATCATGGACACCGCCGCCGATACGGAAGCGTTCCTGGTTGGCGGCCTAAGCTCGTCCCGCGTCGCCTTGAAACAGGTGGCCGGGAAAATCATTGAGCAGGGCGTCAGCGGCGTGTTTTTTGATGAGAATGTGAGCATTGCCACCGGCCTGACCCAGGGCTGTACGCCGGTTAGCCCGGCCCGCCCTATCACCGAGTGCGAAGACAACGTGATCATGACGGTTGAGGGGCGCCCAGCGCTTGAGGTCTTCAAGGAAGACATCGCCGAAACCCTGTCGGGGTCGGAAGAGCAGACCGAAGCCCATGTCTTTGCCGCCCTACCGGTTAGCGGTTCAGACACCGGTGATTACCTGGTTCGCAACATCCTCGGCGTGGATAATGAGCGCGGCTGGATCGCGATCTCGGAAGAGGTTGAGGAAGGTCAGCTGCTGCAATTCGTTCAGCGCAACACCTATGCCGCCATGGCGGATATGGAGCAGATGCTGCGCCGGCTGAAAGAGCGGATGCCCGAACCACGCGGTGCCCTCTATTTCTCCTGCATGGCGCGGGGCGAGAATATGTTCGGCCCCGACAGTGCCGAGGTGCGCGCCATCACCGATATCTTTGGCGAGATCCCCATGGCCGGTATCTTCGCCAATGGGGAAATCAGCCATGACCGGTTGTATACCCATACCGGCATACTCATGTTATTTGGGTAAGCCTTTCTTTTCGCACCCGAAACGAACCATATAAAATGCGCTATTCACCGCTTGGGCGGACCGATATTCAGGTCTCCCGCATCTGCCTTGGCACCATGACCTGGGGTGTTCAAAACACCGAGGCTGAAGGCCATGAGCAAATGGATTACGCCGTCGATCAGGGCGTAAACTTCTTCGATACCGCTGAGATGTACTCCGTCCCACCCTCTGCTGAGACCTATGGCAAGACTGAGGAGTTCATCGGCAACTGGTTCACGGCGCGCAAGAACCGGGACAAAATCGTGCTGGCCACCAAAGTGGTGGGCCGTGCACCCCATTTTGACTGGATCCGGGATGGCAAGACCCGCTCAGACAAGGCCAATATCGTTGAGGCGCTAGAGAACAGCCTAAAGCGGCTGCAGACCGATTACGTCGACCTGTATCAGCTGCACTGGCCCGACCGCCCGGCCAATCGCTTTGGCCAGCTTGGCTTCAACCACGATCCGGAAGCTGAGGAAGCGGCCAATGCCGTGCCAATCCTGGAAACCCTCGAGGTGCTTGGCGAGTTGGTGAAGGCCGGGAAGATATGCACAATTGGCCTATCCAATGACACCCCATATGGGTTGATGAAGTTCCTGCATTACGCTGAGACGCTTGGCCTGCCACGGGTTGTGTCGGTGCAGAACCCATACAACCTGCTGAACCGCAGTTACGAGGTTGGGCTAGCAGAGATCTCAATCCGCGAAGATTGCGGTTGCTTGCCCTATTCCCCGCTGGCCGGTGGTCAACTCTCTGGCAAATATATCGGCGGCGCCCGCCCACCTGGCGCGCGGCGCAGTATGGATTCCCGGAAATCCCGTTACGGCAACCCACAGGCCGAGGCAGCCACCGAGGATTATGTCGGTCTAGCAGAGATGCATGGGCTCGACCCGAACCAAATGGCGATCGCTTTCTGTGATGCGCAGCCCTTTGTTACCTCAACCATCATCGGTGCCACCTCGATGGAGCAGCTGCGCATCAATATCGCAGCCAAGGATGTGACGTTGAGCGAGCCCGTCATGGCGGGGATTGAGGCAATCCACCAACGGCACCCCAACCCGGGCCCATAACCCGCCATGCTGCGCCTGTTTGTTGGGCTTCCGGTTCCTGAAACCGCCGCCCATGCGATCACGGCCTGTATGGGCGGCTTGGAGGGTGCGCGCTGGGTCTCACCTGAAAACCTGCATCTGACCCTACGCTTTATCGGTGACGTGGATGAGGCGGCGGCCAGCGATATTGATGCCGCCCTTGGCCAGATCACCGGTGACCCGGTAGAGATCAGCACCACAGTTCTAGGTCATTTCGGTAGCGGAAGAACCGCCAGGAATATTTGGCTTGGGGTTGATCATGACCACGCACTCGAGCATCTCCAGGCGAAGATTGAGCGGTGCCTGCAAATGGCCAGGCTGGAGCCAGAGCATCGTAAGTTTCTGCCCCATGTCACCCTGGCGCGCTTCCCCCGCCGCGATGGCCCATCAAGTGCCGCGGTGGAGCATCACACCCAAAACGCCCTGATCCCGCCACGGCAAAGCTGGAGGGCTGATCATTTCACCCTGTTTGAGAGCCAACTGGGCAAGGGCCAGCCACGCTATCTGCCCATGGCCGATTACAGTCTTACCGGGGCTTAGGCGCTAGGTACGCTAGCCCCCGGAACACCAAGGCCCTGGGCGTCATCGCGGGCAACCTCGGCCTGCAGCCATTCAATGAAGGTGCGAATGCGGGGACGGGCGGCATTAGCAGCGGTGGTCACCACGTAATAGGCGAAATCCGCCGGTCGACTATCAGTTAACGGGCGAACCAACCGCCCCTTCTCAAGGTGGCGAGAGACAAGCGCAGTACGGCCCAGCGCCACACCATAACCAGCCAGCGCCGCCTGATAGACAATGGCGGAGTTGGTAAAGCTCAAGCCACGGGTCGCATCCACATTTGGCACCCCCAGATCGCGCAGCCACCGGCCCCATTTCAGCGCCGGCTCATCATCCTGGGTGTCAACATCATGGATCAGCACATGGTCGGCCAGATCCGCCGCCTTGCGCAGCGGTGTTTGGTTCAGAACACTGGGCGCGCAGACGGGGAACACCTCCTCCGTCATCAACAGGGTGGCGACCAGCCCTGGATAGTTCCCGCGACCATAGCGCAGCGAGATATCAACCTCGCCACTGCTTGGGTTTGGTGTGGGATACGCCGTGTCGATGGTCAGCTCAATCTCCGGATGGTCAGAGAGGAAGCCACCCAAACGCGGCACCAGCCAAGCGATGGCGGGCGTTGGCTCGGCCCCAATGCGCAGCTGTCCAGCCAGAGGTTCGGCCGCCAGCGACCCGACTGCGCGAGACATGTGGGCGAGGCCCTTGGTCAGCTCAGGCAGCAGCTGTTGGCCGGCCGTCGTCAGCATTAATCCACGGGGGCGCCGATCAAATAGCTGGGTGTCCAAATGCGCTTCCAGCTGTTTCACCTGCTGGCTGATCGCGGCTGGGGTCACATTCAACTCCCCCGCCGCGGCGACAAAACCGCCAAGCCGGGCAGCGCATTCAAAGGCGCGAAGGCTGTTTAGCGGCGGCAGGGCACGGGCCATTGATCACTCCAAAATCCCCAGTTTCTCGTGTAAGGCGAAGATTATCTGATTCACGGGGCAAGAATTTCGCGTTTGTCACTTAGTTTATTTACCCCAACTCTGTTCATCAAGAACGACGCGGCAATCACCGCCGCTTCGGTTAGCTGATGAGAGGAGATTGGTGATGAGTGCTCTAAATCGTACCGCTGTTTCCCACGAGCTTGCTTCCAGCCCAACCCACCCGTTGGACCTGGCCACCCGGCTCGAGCCGGTCTTTGCCCTAATTGCTGTTTGGCAAACCCGTGCTAAGCAACGCCGCGACCTGATGGCCCTGCCTGATCATATGCTGCAGGATATTGGGGTTACCCGAGCGGACGCCCATCGTGAGGCGAGCAAGCCGTTCTGGAAGGCTTAATGACCAGTTACGAGCTCTGGGTGGCCGCCTGATAGGCCGCCCAGCGTTCCTGGTGCTCTAGCGCCAATGTCTGGAAGGTCTCCCAGGTATAGAGACCGCTTGAATGGCCATCGGAAAAGCCGATCCGCACCGCGTAATGGCCAATCGGATCAAGGCTGGCGATCGCCACCTCTTCCTTACCCCTGACAAGTCGCTTTTGTCCTGGCCCATGGCCTTGGACTTCCGCTGATGGGCTTTCCACCCGCAGATACTCGGCCGTGAAATCGACGGATTGCCGGCCATCGGGCAGGGGATTTTCAAAGGTAATGGTAAGGCCCCGCCGATCAGCCGCCACGGCAATCTCAGTCACCCAAGGGCGATCAGCGGTTTTGGTTTCTGGTGCATCAGACACGGGGATCAACCATGGGGAGATCAACCATTACGGGATCAGTCGTCTAGCGGGCGGGCTTCATCGACCAGCATGATCGGGATACCGTCGCGGATCGGATAGGCAACCCGCGCCATCTCTGAGATTAGCTCCTGGGCCTTTGCATCATAGCGAAGCGGGCCCTTACTAACCGGGCAGACAAGGATCTCTAGCAGCTTCGGATCGACCGGCGCTGGCTGCCTTGTATTGGTGTCTGTTGATTGATCTGCTGACATGGTGGCCGCACCCTAATGGCGAACCGCCGCCACGTCATCACCTTCATGAACCGCCATATCGATTAGCGCCTGCATCACATCAACGCGGCTGGCCAGATCGGGGGCTTCTAGCAGGGCCTGCTTCTCCCCCGGCTCAAACGGGCAGATCATGCAGAGGGTCGTCACCAGGCGATCATCGGGTGTCTCAGCAATGGCTTCCCAATCCGCTGACAGGCCGTGGATCTCAAAAAACTGCTGCAGGCTGGGGATGAGGCGATCGCGATCAATCTCCTGCCCCGTCTCGGCAAGGTCGGTGCCGAATTCTTGCCAATTGACGGCAACCTTGCGGAACCCACCCGGATCAAGTGGTAGCTCTTTTTCAATCCGGAACCGAGACAAACCTTCCAGAACAACGATGTATCGGCCATCATCGGTCTCTTCAAACTGCACGATCTTGCCGACACAGCCAGTGTCATAAAGCGCTGGCGGTTCATCACGGCCGGTTTCAGCCGCCGCAGCAGCAGCGGCAATCCGGGCGATTTCCTCATCATCATCGAGCGTCAGGTCATCGCCATGATTATCGGCGGGATTGGCCACGCGTGGCTGTACCATGCCAATCAAACGGCCATGGCGGAAGGCATGGTCAATCATCGCCAGATAACGCGGCTCGAAGATGTTAAGCGGCAGCCGCCCACCGGGGAGCAGCAGCACGCCAGTTAGGGGAAAGACCGCAATCTCGGCGGGGAGATCGGCGATTATTTCTTTGCTTGCTTCTGGGGACATGAGATCGGTGATCAATCGGTCCGTTAACGCTGTTTGTTGCGCATAACATGGCATGCGGTTTTGTCCCCCAACCGAGGGTTTCCGCCGCCTGACAACGATATAGTGCGCAATATCTAAGAAAACAGGATAGCCGATAGCTGACGTCGAAATTTCGATGTCAGGGGGTCAGCCGGGCCCAGCGTTTCAAAGAATTTCAGGAGCTGCTGACGCGCCGCCCCCTCTTCCCAATCACGGTCGGCAGCGATGATGACCATCAGCTCGTTCATCGCGCGTTCCTGCTCACCAGCGCCAAAGGCAGCGATCGCCAGATCAAGGCGCGCTTGGTGGTCATCGGCATTTGCATCCACAGCGGCCTGCAGATCAGCCAATGGGCCGGCATCGGCAGCCTGGCCGGCAACCTCAATCGCGGATTTGGCCGCTTGAATATCGCTATCCATCTGAAGCTTCGGCGGCAGATCCTCAAGCAGGCTGGTCGCAGCCTCAGCCTCACCCATGGCAAGCAGGGAACGGGCGGCACCGGCCAAGGCCTTTGGGTGTTCCTCGTTCTCTTCCAGGACTTGGGCAAACAGCTCATAGGCAGCCGCTGCATCATCATCGTTCAGAGCTGCCTGGGCTTCCTCAACCATCGCATCGAGCGGCAGGGCCGCTGGGCCAGCGAGACCGGCCAGCTTGGTCACAAACTCGCGGATCGTGCTCTCAGGCTGCGCGCCCATAAAGGCATCGACCGGACGACCCTGGAACAGGGCAAAGACCGTTGGCAGGGATTGCACCTGCAGCATCTGGCAAAGCTCTGGGTTCTCATCAGCGTTGATTTTGACCAGCTTGATGGCGCCGCGTGCCTCAGTGACCACCTTCTCTAGGATCGGGGTCAGCTGACGACAGGGGCCGCACCAGCTGGCCCAGAAATCAATCAGCACCGGCCGGGTCATGGAGGCCTTAATCACCGCCTCTTCGAAGGTATTGATATTGGCATCGACAATATCGCCATCGCTCGGTGGCATGGTGGTAGAGCCGGGCGCAGCGGCATCGGCTGGGCCGACCGCTGGCGTTGCGGCGTCTGCCATCTGATCAGCAGCAGTTGGGGCGGCTGGTTTATCCTGGCCGATGATGAATTCCATAATCTGGTCGCTCACAGTTGCAGGCCGCAGGACGCGGGCTGTTTGTTCGATCTAGCAAATTGGCATGGAGAGCCAAAGCTGCAAGTGCTTAGCCGTTATGCGCTTTCACGTTCCGGTATCGTAACGAATGTCGGCTCATGATTGGTGTGGGTTAGGAACTTAACCAAATCATCGGCGCTAACCCCAATGGTTTGGTCATTCACCAACGGGTGGCAGTTGACGCAGGCCTCGCCCTTCAGCGCTTCATCAAGGATGACGGTGACCACATTCTCACTGTCATTGATGGCGCCAAATGGGGTGACGGCACCGGGCCTGACACCCCAATACTGCCAAAGCAGTTCAGGCTTCGCGAAAGAGACACGACCCGCGCCAATCTGTTTAGCCAGGGTGTTGAGATCGACTGAGCGGTGCTCAAGCACCGTGATCATCCAGATCTGCCCCTTCTTGTTCTTCACAAACAGGTTCTTGATATGGGCACCATCGATCTGGCCCCGCATCGCCTGGCTATCGGCGACCGTGAACAACGGCTCATGATGATGTCGCTGATAGGCGATGCCCAGCTCATCCAGCTTGGCCAGAAGGTCATCGGCGCTGGTGGGCGGGGCGGCATCCTCGCTGATCGGGGTTACGGCGGGTTCACTCATATCACTGGCCTCAACGGCATCGGGATGGTTCAATCGAATGCCCTGACTTAAGCCAAGCCAGCCGCCAGGAAAAGGGCCAAAAACCCACTGTTACGAATCGCCTTGCATCTGAAAAGCTACCGTGTATATTCCCGGCTCCGATGGCAGCGCGGGTGTAGCTCAGGGGTAGAGCGCAACCTTGCCAAGGTTGAAGTCGTGAGTTCGAATCTCATCACCCGCTCCATCGCCATCCGAAATGCTTAACCGCCACGGCCATCGCCCAGGCGGTTTTTTATTGTCCGGAATTTGGAAGGTTATGCGGGCGCCGCCGCCATTGAGCCGGGCGTGACCATGCCCCGTTGCTGCGGATAGGGCAGCAATGCCGCCAAGGTGGTTGGCATTAAGCTGGTCTCATTCCTTGGCCTGGTCAGTGCGCGGTGCAAGGCGCGACCATAGGCGATTGAGATCACCTGGCGACAGATCACCTTACGCGGTGCTGGCAGGGTGATGTGGGTCAGGCTGGGCATCCGCTCAATAATCGCCGCCAACGACGAGCTCGGCGGGGAGCCCATAACCACCAGCGGTGTTTGCTGATTTAAGCGGGATTGCCGCGATAGGCGCCAAGCATAAAGGACGTCATCCAGACGCTTTGGCTCAACCATCACGATCACGTCGTAGCAATGGCAGTTTAGCGAACGGCCCATGAACCGGTCGCTGGGCGCCATATCCACCCCAAAACCGAGTTCCTGCGGCAACACCTTATGGGTCGCCTGCTCCTGGGACGGGGTTGGACTAAACGCCAATATATTGATGGGCCATGCCTCCATACTTAAATGATTACTTATTTATTAAAGTAATCAATATAAATATATTGAGAGAATAACCTGTCGATTACCTGAATAAATCAGCTAAAATTTGAGTTAAACATGCAAATTGTCTGCGCGGCCTGAATTGGTTAGCCTTTAGTCGCAATGACCTAACGCGTTTACGCGCAGAATAAGAACCCGCACCCATGGCCGAAAAGGGCACCCTCACCGAAGCCGCCAAAGCGCAAATCGCGGCCATTGTTGATGGCAACGGCATGGATGGGCGCAAGGTTAAGGTTGTTGGTGCCAAAGAAGGCAATGCCAAGATCCGCGGCCAGGTGACAGTCCAGGTCGCCGGTAAGGTCAGTACCCAGCGTCTGTTTGGCGACCCGCCCGACGGCGCTGAGATTTGTGGTTCGCGCCATGATTGGCAAATGCGGGCCAAAACGGCGAGCGAGGATGCGGGCCGCGACCCAGAGCTGCGCGAGCAATTGGCCAATCTGGTGCTTCAGCAGCCCGGCAAAGGCTGGGGCTTCCAAACCGATAAGCTAAAGCTGCCAAACTCGGTCATGTCTTTCGCTTATGTTGAGATCTGCAACCGGTGCCACGGCCAGGGCATGATCACCTGTCCCACCTGTGTTGGTCAGGGCTGGCTGCCCTGTAAGACCTGTAACAGTACCGGCAAGGTCTTCTGCGAGCATTGTAACGGCACCGGCAGCGTCGACACGCCGACTGGCAAACAACCCTGCAATTACTGCAAGGGTACAGGGCAGATGCAGTGTGACCAGTGCATGGGTAAAGGTCAGATCCAATGCCAGACCTGCCATGGCAAAACCCAGATCGGCTGTGACGAATGTGAACGCCATGGCCGGTTTGCCCATGTTGCCGGCGTCAACCTGATCGGTAAGGCAAACTTCCGGATCTCGGGCAAGGAAGTGCCACCACCGATGCAGAAGGTGTTGAAAACTGAGCCACCGACCATCCTGAACGAACACCACGCCGATATCGATGTGGTGGAGCAAAAGGCGACCAATCAGGGCCTGCTGTTTGAGTATGAGGTCGGCTTCCCTCTAGCGCAGGTCAATCTGGCGCTTGGTAAGCGCAAGCTCCCGGTTGTCGCCTTTGGTAAGCGCAGCCGGTTGGGTGCTGTACCACCATTTCTGGACCTCTTGATCAAACCCGGCCTGGGCGCGCTTGAGAAAGCGGCGAAGGGCAGTGGCAATGTGGGTGGGCATATCCGCGAGGCAGCGAAATACCGGCTGTTGAAACAGGCCCTGGTGCAAACACTGGCGGGCAATGGCCAGGTGCCAAACTATCTGCTGGAGAAGTTTCCGCACGGCCTCTCAACCAAGATGGCAAAACGGGTTGCCAGTCTGGTTGATCGATCCTTCCTCCATATCACCCGGCACCCACGCTTGCGCGCGGTTTTGGCCGGGACCTTGCTGACCCCGCTTATTTCACTCGGTCTCTACATGATCCCGGTGCGAGATATCGCGATTAAGATCGCTGGCCACCCGGCCGCCGGTTGGGCGCTTGATGCCGGTTTGCCAATTCTGTGGCTGATGCTGACCTTGGCGGGGATGCGCTACGTCTCTGGCCGCGCGTTACAGCTATCCCTACCTGACCTTTTCAACGAGGCGCTGGAAACCGCCTATAACACGGCAACATCCTTGACACCTGAGGATGGTACCGGGACCGGAACAACCGGTGCAGTGCTGTTGGTTGAGGAAGAAGACGAGGAAGAAACAGCGGACGCCAGCCAGACCAAGACGAAGAGCGGTAGCCTGTTTGGCATCGCCCTAATCGGCATTCCAATTCTGCATGTGGCCGCCATCATTGCAGCAGCCGTTCTGGGCGGCGTACAGCCAGATTGGCTGAGCTTTATCGCCCCATATCTGCCGGTCGAGATCCCACAGCTGCCAGTGCCTGACGTTTACTAACCCCAGGCGCCAATAACAGATTACTGGTTCATCGACTGGAAGAAGTCGTCGTTGTTCTTGGTGTGCTTGAGCTTATCGAGCAGGAATTCCATCGCATCGGTCGTGCCCATTGGCATGAGGATACGACGCAGCATCCACATCTTCGCCAGCGCGTTCTTATCGACCAGCAGCTCTTCCTTACGGGTACCGGACTTACCGACATCGATCGCTGGGAAGGTGCGCTTATCAGCCAGCTTCCGATCCATAACGATCTCAGCGTTACCGGTGCCCTTGAACTCTTCAAAGATCACCTCATCCATCCGGCTGCCGGTATCGATCAGCGCAGACGCGATAATGGTGAGTGAGCCACCCTCTTCAATGTTACGGGCGGCACCGAAGAAGCGTTTTGGGCGTTGCAGAGCGTTCGCATCAACACCACCGGTCAGGACCTTACCGGAGGATGGAACCACGGTGTTATAGGCTCGCGCCAAACGGGTGATGCTGTCCAACAATATGACAACGTCGCGCTTATGCTCAACGAGGCGTTTAGCTTTTTCGATAACCATTTCAGCCACTTGCACGTGGCGGGTCGCTGGCTCATCAAAGGTCGAGGAAACAACCTCACCTTTCACAGAGCGCGCCATATCGGTCACCTCTTCCGGGCGTTCATCGATCAACAGAACGATTAGATACGCCTCTGGGTGGTTGGCCTCGAGTGAGGTAGCGATGGATTGCAGCATCACGGTCTTACCGGTCCGTGGTGGCGCAACCAGTAGGGCCCGCTGACCCTTACCAAGTGGTGAGACCAACTCAATCACCCGTGGGGTGTAGTCTTTCTTGGTTGGGTTATCGATTTCCAGGCGGATTTTCTCATCCGGATAGAGCGGCGTCAGGTTATCGAAATTGACCCGATGGCGAAGCTTGTCTGGCTCATCGAAGTTGACCGAACCAACCTTCAGCATCGCGAAGTAGCGCTCACCATCTTTAGGTGAGCGGATCTGACCCTCAACCGTGTCACCAGTCCGTAGACCAAACCGGCGGATTTGGCTGGGTGAGACATAGATATCGTCTGGGCCAGCAAGATAGTTCGCTTCAGGTGAGCGCAGAAAACCAAAACCATCCTGCAGGACTTCCAGCACACCACCGCCATAGATCGCCACATCGTTGGTCGCCAACTGCTGTAGGCAGGCGAACATAAGCTCCTGCTTGCGGAGGCTGCTTGCGTTCTCGATCTCGAGCTCCTCAGCGAAGGCGAGGAGTTCTTGCGGTGTCTTTTCTTTGAGGTCTTGAAGATTCATGTGCGCAACAAAGGATGATGTCGGTTTGGGAGATTGGGTGGATCGGCGGGAAACTGGCCAATAAGAAACTGATTTCTTTGGGTATTTGACGATCCAGCGATTGGGTAAAACAGGGGTTAACCGTCGCTAAAACGTCTTGTTGAGCCAGCCTTCAGTGCTGGTAATCAATAAAGCCAGGCGGAGAACCCAGCTTGCGGCTCCTTAACATCGCGGCATTGGGCGTTCAGCGCCTTTAACCAGGAACCACCGGACCGCGCGGTTGCGGGCCAGCCATGTTGTTCAACAAACAGGGATTAATCCGACACTATGTCAGCCGCACTGTGGCGTCAATCCCAATAAACCCGCCGATTAAAACGGTTGTACCACCACCAAGATCACAATCAGGATCAGCAGAACCGTTGGAACTTCATTGGCGATACGGAAGAACTTGCTGGTTTTGGTGCAAGTGCCAGCCGCCAATTCCTTACGCCATTTTGAGCAGGCACCGTGAAAACCACTCATCAAGACAACCAGGGTGATCTTCGCATGCATCCAACCGGCCTCAAGCCAGGCTGGGTTCATAACCAGTAGGGTGATACCCAGAACCCAGGTCGCGATCATCGCCGGATTCATAATGAGTTTCAAAAGCTTACGCTCCATGACTTGGAGCATTTCAGCCTTTGGCCCGGTTTGGCCGTTTTCCACGTGATAGACGTAAAGCCGTGGCAGATAGAACTGACCGGCCATCCAGGCAGTCATGGCAATGATGTGCGCTGCCTTAACCCAGAGATAGGGATTATCCATCTGACAAAACCGGTTTTCGGTAGGTGACTAGTGGCGCTGGATTAATCCATTGCCATCATTTCAGCCGCCGCCGCGAGGTTTGAGAAACGGCGGGTAAGGTCTGCCAGATACTCAACATGGCGAATTGGCGTGGCTTTGTTCAAACCATGACCAACATTCAGGATAAATGGCCGATCACACATCCGCATCATGATGCTCTCTGCTGCCTTTTTCAGGGCTTCACCGCCGGCAAGGACAGCGCCGGGATCGATATTACCCTGCACTGGCATCAGCATGGAGAGGTGATCATAGGCATATTTCGGCGTCACAAACTCATCGATATGGATGGCGTTGATGCCGGTGATCTTGGCGAAGTGTTGGTAGTTTTCACCAACACCGCGCGGGAAACCAATGATCGGCGTCTTTGGATGCCGTGCCTTCAATGCCTTCACCAACCGTTGGGTCGGGCGAACCACCAGGGGTTCATAAAGCTGCGGCGGTAATGCGCCAGCATGGCTGTCGAACAGCATGACGGCCTCAACCCCACCCTCAATCTGGGCGGAGAGGAACTCAACCGTGGTTTCAATGATCACGGTTAGCAGGCCGTTAAAGCCGCGCGGATCGCGATAGGCCCATTTTTTCGCCATCGCGAAGTCTTTGGTGCCGCCACCCTCAACCATGTAGGTGGCAACCGTCCAAGGTGAGCCGGCAAAACCGATCATCGCCACATCTTCCGGCAAACCGGCCTTCGCCAGTTTCACGGTCTCGGTGGCGTGGGCCACCCGTTCTTTGATGTTGGCTGGGGTTAGCTTGCCCATATCGTTGAATTCACGAATGGGATCGAGCTTTGGCCCCTCACCTTCCACAAACTCCAACTTCTGCTGAAGTGCGTAGGGAACCATCAGGATGTCTGAGAACACGATGGCCGCATCGGGGTGGAAACGGCGAATTGGCTGCAACGTCACTTCGGCTGCCAATTGCGGGTTAGTCACGAGGTTCAGGAAGCTACCTGCCTTGGCGCGAACATCCCGGTATTCCTGCATGTAACGACCGGCTTGGCGTAGGAACCAGAAGGCTGGGCGTTCGGCGATATCGCCATCTAGGATTTCGAGAAAGAGCTTGGTCGCCGCCTCTGGCTGTGCAGCTGGATCCTCAGCTGCTGCCTGAACAGCATTCCCTGCAGCCCCTTGTTCCCCTGTCGGTACCGATTGGTCGAAATCAGACATCTGAAAGAAATTCCCAAAAACAGCAGATAAACAGGCTTACCACGGGAGGCGGGTACCGGTCTAAAACTCCGTACTAATCGCCTTCATTTGGCCGGGCACAAAAGGCCATTTTTGCGACACCCGGTCAACACGAAGCACCCAACCATTACTAATTATTAATTATAATATGATTTGTTGTTGTTTAGTGGATCCCTGTGGGAATTGGGGATTAACGCTTTTCCATAGCTTGCCCACAGGCTTTTAGCCCTACTTTCTTCGACGTCCACTCATCCCTGTGAAAAGCCGGTACAACGGTGGGAGGCATCCAGATACTGCGGCTTACAGATAGGGTCGCAATCGTGGATGACTGATCATCGGTCGGTGGACGGCTGGTGGAATGTAAAACCGTTGTGCCCGGGTGCCGGGTAGTGCGGGAAAAACCATCCACCTTGGGATAGGGCTATGATAAAGCGACAGTCAGTGGGCATGCTTTCGAAGGCTAAGGCAGTTGAGGCCGCTTTCGCACATACTGTGCCTCTATCCTTCCCCAGAACAATCCCCATGACGGTGATATCCTCCGTGACAGAGTCCACCTCCTCCCCCGGCGATATGGAACAGGTCGATAAGCGTCAGTTTCACCTGCATCTGATCTCAGACAGTAGTGGTGAGACCATTAACAGCGTCGCGCGCGCTGCCTTGTCCCAGTTCGATAATGTTGAGCCGATTGAGCATTTCTGGAACCTGGTGCGCACCGAACGCCAGCTATCCCTCGTGCTTGAGGAGCTTGAGCGGTTTCCAGGTATGGTGATGGTGACCCTGGTTGATGATGACCTTCGCAATAAGGTTGTCGCCCGGTGCCAAGAGCTGCGCATGCCATGCGTGCCTGTACTCGATCCGGTGATGAACGCGCTTGCCATGTATCTGGATCAAGAGCGCCACTCACAGCCCGGTCGTCAGCACTCTCTTGATGAGGCGTATTTTGATCGTATTGAGGCGATGGATTTTGCCCTCGCCAATGATGATGGTCAGATGGGTCAGCGGCTTTATGAGGCTGATGTGGTGCTGCTGGGCGTATCCCGAACCTCTAAGACGCCAACCTGCATCTATCTTGGTAATCGTGGGATTAAGGCCGCTAACATTCCTTATGTCCCTGGCACCCCGCTACCCAACGCCCTGCATGATGCGACCAAGCCGATTATCGTTGGTTTGACCAAGGATCCTGATCGCCTGGTTCAAATTCGCCAGCAGCGCCTACGCATGCTGAAGCAGGATGAACAGACCGATTATGTTGATCCCGATAAGGTCCGTGCCGAGGTGCTAGAGGCCCGTCGCTATTACGCTAAGCATGGTTGGCCGGTAATTGATGTGACCCGTCGGTCGATCGAGGAAACCGCCGCTGAAGTGATGATGCTGCTAACCCGCCGTCGTCAGAAAATGCACGGTGCGGTCGATGAGGCTGGCAACACCGGCGATGAGTAACGCCATTTTATCCGCTGAACCGCTGGTACTGGCCTCAGGCTCCGCATCACGTCGGGCCATGCTTGAGGCTGTCGGGGTTGAGCTGATTGTTCAACCCGCCGCAGTTGATGAGGAAGAGGTGAAAGCCTCCTGCCGCGCGGGTGGTCTGAACGCCATGGAAACAGCGGGGGCCTTGGCCGAGACCAAGGCCAAGCGTGTGGCGGCGAACTATCCGGATCAATATGTCCTCGGCTGTGATCAGATCATGGCTTTGAGCGATGGTGATAAGGATCGCTGGTTTGATAAACCGGCCGATATGGATGAGCTTGCCGATCACCTGCGTGCCATCTCTGGCAAGGTCCATACGTTAGAGACGGCCGCCGTCCTACTCCATAAGGGTGCCAGGATTTGGCATCAGGTGGCGCGACCAAGGCTAAAGGTAAGGCCATTAAGTGAGGCCTTTATCACCCGATACGTGGAAGCGGCGGGGCCAGATCTGCTGAACTGTGTGGGTGGTTATCAGATTGAAGGCCTCGGCCCGCATCTGTTCCAAGCCGTGGATGGGGATGAGTTCTCAATCCGCGGGTTACCGCTATTGCCGCTATTGGGCTTCCTGCGCGACCGCAAGCTGTTGCCCGCCTAAGCTGCGTGGCAGTAACAGCCAATAACGGCCAGAGCTGCGCATCTTTCCTGCCCGCAATTCAGCCTCGGCACCATCACCCCAAAACACGTCACCACGCACGGCACCACGAATGGCACCGCCAGTATCCTGTGCCATCATCAAACGCTGAAACCGCTGGGTGGGATCGAGGGGATCATCAGCATCCAAAAACATCGGCACGCCAAGCGGCATGATGCTGCGATCAACCGCCAGGCTACGGCCCGGGGTTAGCGCGACACCTTCAGCACCGATCGGGCCATCACCCTCAATCTCCCGGAAGAAGACATATGATGGGTTGGTATTCATGACCCGCTGGGCCTCGGCAGGATTGTCGGCCAGCCATTCCCGAATGGATTGAAGGGAGACATTCTCGCGGGTTAGCTCACCCTCATCGATTAGCGTCCGTCCAATTGGGACGTAAGGATGGCCATTCTGCCCGGCATAACCAATGCGCAGTTGATCGCCATCGGGCAGGTTCACGCGCCCAGAGCCCTGAATTTCTAGGAAAAACACATCAATCGGATCGGCGGCCCAGGCTAAAACCGGGGTGTCGGAGGGCAGCGCGCCATCGACAATTTCGGCGCGATCTTCAAACGGGGTTAGGCGACCGTCCTGAACCCGGCCGGCAATGCGACGTCCCCGCAAATCATCCCGGAAACCGCCTAACTGAACCATCACCAGATCATCTGGCCGGCCATGGATCGGGGTCTGGTAAGGACCCGTCTGGGTCAGGCTGCCATTCAAGGACGGTTCGAAGTAACCAGTGAACAGGCCGGTTTCACCGCTAACAGTGCCGGTCACGCGATAGGGCTGCAGGATCTGTTCGATAACGGGGCGGAGGTTCTGATCCGGTGTGTTTTGCAGCTGGTCACAGATGACCTGCCAATCACCCGCGGTGCCGCCAATACCATCCGGGCCAATATTCCTGGTTGCTGAAAGCCGCCCAATCCGGTCGCAGGATCGATTGAGAGCGGGTCGGATATCGGCAATCTGATCCCGTCGCCACCCAGGTAGATCAGACCAGCTGGCGGGCGATAACACCACCTCATCCGGCGTGTCAGCATCCTCAGTGTCAGCGGTCGCACAGGCGGCAAGCGCTGCCAATGCCAGCGCAAAGAACAGATGTTTCATGTGGGGCTTTTAGAGGTAAGGGGGCGAGAGATTACGTGTCGACGCTGGTCTCGATCAGCTTCCAGTTCGGAACGTCGCTGCCGACCGGGCGGGCAAAGGTCCAGATATCGGTGATCTCAACTGTTGCTGGCTCAACACCGCTGCCTTCGTTGGCCGCTTGCTTGCGGGTCAGCTCATTCACCTGATCAGAGATGATGCGAACCGTCACTTCGATCATGCGGTCCTTAATTTTCGCCTCGAGAACTGAAACATCGTGGACGGCCTTAATCTCGGTGGTCATGGTCTCACCGGATTGCGCGCGGTCATCAATGGCGGCAGCGAAGTCTTGGTAGATGCCGTCATCAAGCAGGTCGCGCAGCACTTCCTTCTCGCCAGCGGCAAAGGCCTCAACAATCATGGGAAATGCGGCTTTCGCACCCTCATTGAAGTGATCCTCATCGAAATTGCCGTCGATCCGCTGAACCCGCTCAATCTGTGCGGCGACAGAGATGGGCATATCGTCATCAAGCTCATTCGGTGGGCCCATATCAGCCCGGCCAGGCATTGGGATCACATTGCCATCGGCACCTTGGCCGTCCTGGCTTTGGTTATCGCGCGCCAGATTGCCGGAACCGCGCAGTTCGTCGCCGTCATTCTTTTGACCCAACACGCTATTCAAGCGTGCGATCAGAACGCCCGCGATGATGCCAAAGATAATGATTTCCATGATGTATCCCGGTAGTCGTCCCGGCGGCGTTAACACGCATCACTCACTTAAACTAAGTGTCGTTCCAAACCACGTGCCG
Source organism: Alphaproteobacteria bacterium SS10 (assembly GCA_019192455.1). Taxonomy (NCBI): domain Bacteria; kingdom Pseudomonadati; phylum Pseudomonadota; class Alphaproteobacteria; species Alphaproteobacteria bacterium SS10. The sequence continues at coordinate 67,480 of JAHCML010000009.1, read as the reverse complement.
CCCGCGCGCCTGGATTAAGCTACTGACCAAAGATCAGCGATATACCTTCTAAACCCATAGAAAGCTTAGCCATCGATGGGTCAATTGGCCATCACCTTCTTGGTCATAAGATGGGGCGTTTGCCGATTACTGCTAGGGTTCGATGAGCAGTCTTATCGGAAAATATCGCAGCTTTTTGCAGGCAAGGGCCCATATATGCGCTATCAGCCCGGTATTAATCCGCCCTCAAAGACCAGTCAAAGCCCCGTGACGGGGTAGATGAAACGGCCATAAACCATGCCCGCATTGATTATCCTGATTGCTTGGCCCCTCGCCGAAATCGCCATGTTTGTTGCGGTGGGCGAGCAGGTTGGCGTCGCCATTACCCTGCTGTTGATACTGACCAGCGCCACCATTGGTATTGCATTGATCAGCAGCCAAGGCCGCCAGTCATTCGAGCAAGCCCGCGCGACGGTGCAGACCAAGCGAGAGCCGTTGGCCGAGGCTATGGTCGGCCTGACCACCATTTTTGGCGGCGTTCTGCTGATTATCCCTGGCTTCCTGACCGATATGGTTGGCCTTGCCTTTGCCCTGCCGGGCCTACGAAACCTGACCGCAGGCTGGTTGCATAGCCGTTTGAAGCATCGGGCCACGGTGCATACGAGCGCGGGTGGTTATCCGCCAGGCGGTCAAGCCCGGCCCAGCGGTGATCCCGTTGTGATTGAAGGGGATTATACGGTTGTCGAGGATGGTGATGACAGCCGTGGGAATACCCCGAACGAGACTGAAGGCGATAAGCCGCGCCCAAACTAGGCCTTTAACAGCCAGCCACCGCTTGAGTTTCGCACCCGGCGCATGTTAGCTCAGCGCCCAATTACCAATAGATACCCAACACACCTCATTACAGGGATGACCTGACCCATGTCCGATACCGCGACGCCAGATACCCAAGATACCGCCCAGACCAATGGCCAAGCTGGTGAAGGCCAGCCAGCCCCAGCGCCGATCACCATTCTGGCGCAGTATGTGAAGGATCTCTCGTTTGAGAACCCACGGGCCCCGGCCAGCCTTGCTGCCGCTGCGCAGAAAGCACCACAGGTTGAGATCAATGTGGATGTGCAAGCGCGCGACATGCAGAACGATGTTTATGAGGTCAGCCTGCGTATCGTCGGTACCGCCCGCAGCGCCCCAACCGAAGAGAAAGCGGAAGCTGAGACGGCCTTCATTCTGGACCTGTCCTATGGCGGTCTGTTCCGTCTTCAGGGTGTGAAAGATGAGCTGCGTAAGCCTGTCCTGCTGATTGAAGCGCCACGCCTGCTGTTCCCGTTTGCCCGTGAGATCATGGCTAATGTCTCCCGCCAGGGTGGTTTCCCACCACTGCTGATCAACCCAGTGGACTTTGCCGATCTCTATCGTCGTCAGGCGATGGCTGCTGGTGGTGACACCGTTCAGGGCACCGCACCAGCTGCTGGTGATGCCGACGACAAGTTCAACGTTTAAGGCCTAGAGCTTTAAGCCTCGGGCTGCTCTGCGCCGGCGAATTCAGCCGGTTGCATCTTGGCCCAGAGAGAATCCTTCAAGCCGCTCACTGCTTTCCGGTGGGCGGCTTGTTCCGTTTCCGGAATAGTGTGCTTGCGGGCAGGTCGGACAGGCTTGTCACTGGCTTGCAGTGTGGTCTGCTCCAACCCACCGCCGGCCGTCTGACCGGCCAGGCCTAGGCCAGGCTCACGACCCCCACGTAGCTCAAGATAGACCTCTGCCAAAAGTTGGGCATCGAGCAACGCGCCGTGCAGTTGGCGGTTAGAGTTATCGACACCAAAGCGCCGGCATAATGCATCGAGGGATGATTGCGCGCCGGGAAACCGCTTCCGGGCGATGGCCAGGCTGTCGGTGGCGCGGGCCATCGGGATCGCACCGATGCCCAGCCGGTCCAGCTCAGCATTGATATGCTTCATGTCGAAGGCAGCGTTGTGGATCACCATTTGATCCTGGCCAATGAAATCCATGAAGGCGCCCGCCACTTCAGAAAAGGTCGGCTTGTCGGCGAGGAAGGTCTCACTCAACCCGTGGATACGCTCTGCTTCTGCTGGCATATCACGCTCTGGGTTGATGTATTGGTGATAGGTCCGGCCGGTGGGGACGTTGTTGATAACCTCGACGCAGCCAATCTCAACAATCCGGTGCCCCTCTTGCGGGTCAATGCCGGTTGTTTCCGTATCCAAAATGATCTCACGCATGGTGGCTGCTCGTTCCGATGTCTGATGTCGGTAATGAGCTAACGACTAACAGCCCGGCTGACTAGCGGCGGCGGAAGTGATTGCGGTTGCTAGGCCCAAAAAGTGGTGGATGGGCTGGGGATTTCCGGTTTTGCCGGGCAATCCCTGGTGCCTCTGCGATGGCACGCAGCATTTGTCGCCTGGCAAAGGCGAAGCCGAGGCCGGTCTGAATGACCCGATCAGCGCGCCGACGTTTAACCCGGTCGGGCATCTGTTTAGCCAGGAAGGTGTTTAGTTTCTGGGCGGTCATCCCTGGCCGACGCAGAACCCGCTGCCGCTGGATCAAGGCGGGTGCTGACACCACGAAAACAGCGTCACAGGCCTGATCGCCGCCAGTCTCAAACAAAAGCGGGATGTCGAGGATTAGGATCCGCGCACCTTTGATTGCGGCCTGGCGCCTGGCTTTCCGCTGTGCCTGACGGACCAGCGGGTGCAGCACAGCCTCCAGCACCTTTAAGGCATCGGGGTTCTTGGCGACGTGATTGCTAAGCGCGGCGCGATCAACCCCGGTCGCAACCGATTGTTCGGCTGATATCTCTGGAAACGCCTTAAGTAGGGGCGCAACGGCGGCACCGCCCGGTCCCATTAGCCGATGCACCGTCCTATCGGCATCAAACACCGGAAGGCCAGCCCGGCGCAGCATGGCGGCGGCGGTTGATTTGCCCATCCCAATGGACCCGGTTAGCCCAATGACCAGCAGGCGCCTGGATTGCCTAACCATCACGGATCCGGTCCAGCATCATCTGGCGAAGGGCGGCATCCACCGGTGGCCGCTCACCATGCCAGGCCTCAAATGCTGCCTGCGCCTGATAAAGCAGCATGTCCAAACCATCCACGATGGTGAGGCCCCGGTCACGCGCGGCGGATAGCAAGGGGGTGATCAGCGGCACATACACAATGTCAGCGACAACGGCATCGCCTGGCAGTGCCGATACATCGATATCGAGGGCTGGTTTACCCGCCATGCCGAGGCTCGTTGTGTTGATCAGCAAGTGAGTTTCGTTAAGCGCATCAGCACGTTGGTCCCAGGAGGTCGTGGTAATCACGGCCTGTGGATAGAATTGTTGAAAATGCGCGGCCAGGGCATCGGCCTTATCGGGCGTACGGTTGGTGATCACCACACGGCTGTAACCAGCGTTGAGCACCGCATCCAACACTGCGCGGGCCGCACCACCGGCCCCAACCATCATAACCTGTTGATTTTGCTCAATCTGCTTGGCGACCTGACTACCCGCATGCGCTTTTAGGCTACTTTCAAACCCGTACGCATCAGTGTTATCGCCAGTCACTAAACCATCCTTGTGGACAATCAGCGTGTTAACCGCCTCCAATCGCCCGGCTGTTGCGGTCAGCTTATCCAGATGCGGCATCACCGCCGTCTTATGGGGAACCGTGACATTGGCCCCAGCGACGCCGAGTGCGCGTAGGCCCTCAATAGCATCACCAACCTTGTCTGGATGCACTGGAAATGGCGCGTACATCCCATCAATGCCGAACTGTCGAAGCCAGTAGTTGTGTAAAGCAGGCGACAGTGAATGGCTGACCGGCCATCCGATCAGGCCGGTAACCCGGGCAGCGCCGCTTGGCGATCTGGCATTATCCTGGCTGGTCATGTTGGTGGAATGGGTCTCTAACGATCTCGACGGCCCCTACTTAGACAGCCAAGGCGGTGTGCGCAAATGGCAGTTGTGGTTGTTGATCTTGAATAGGGCCCGATCAATTTTCGACGGTGTGCGCCGGTTGCTAGATTCAATCCAGCATTCCGCGCTACACTGACGTCCTATTCTTTGACGCATTGGTTCCATCCCGGACTTTCCTGATTATGAGCCGATTACCCCGCTTTTTGGCCCTATTGGCCGCCCTGATCTTACTACTAGGCCCGGCCACCGCCATGGCCCAGGAATCCTCCATGCCCAACTTCTTCGCGGATGAGGACGAGCCGGTAGAGGAACAGTCGGAAGACCAGGATGGCCCGCTGATTGATCTATCGGCCCCAGGGGTCGCTGATTGCCCCGGCGCGCCAGAGGATGCCTATACCTATATCCCAGACCCCATCTTCCAATGGGCGAAGCTGGAGTGTCGGGAGGAAGGCCACTTCATCTCTGCCGCCGATGGTTACGATTGGCGCTCCATGCAGGGTCAGCTGTTTGAGGTGACCGCTAAGAACAATGATGACCTGGTCGCGAGTGCAGATCAGCTGCCTTACTTTGTGACCATGGGTGTGGCCCAGCTCGACACCTCACAAGCCTTGCACGCCAATGAGTTGATTGATGCGCTGGTCGGCCAGTTGTCGATTGAGTTTCGCCCGATTATTGATGCGGGCTCGTTTGATGAGTATTGGCGCCTCTATATCCTGACCAAGGGTCAGGTGCAGGTGGACATGTATTACTTCCTGCGTGATGGGCTGCCGGAATACTTCGTTTATTGTGAGAAGGCTTGCTCTGGCGGCCGTAAGCCACAAATCGTTCGGGTAATCGCAAGCCCGGAGACGATCAACCGGGTGCGCTTTAATCAGTAATAGAACTGAACCCCGGTGAGCAGGTGCCCCCATGGCCAGTAAGGGCGGCAATGATGGTGGCAGCAGTAAGGACGCTAGTAAGCAGGGGTCAGAAGATCGCACGCTTTGGCGCCGGGTGGCTGCTGGCGTTGAGCCAATAGATCGAAACCGCCGTTCAGATACTGAACCGGCAGACATTCGCAAGACGCCGACAAGCGATGGCGCCAAGGGCCAAGCAGCCCCGCCACCCATCCCCAAGCCTGCCGCAAAGGCCAAGCCCCAACCGCAGACCAAGAAACCATCGGCCAAGCGATCCCACGCTGATTTGTTAGGCGGTTGGGAGGTTCATGGCGCCGTGATCCCGGGCGTAGATGGTCGCACCGCCTCGCGCTTTACCCGGGGCCAGATGGAAATTGATGCAACGCTGGATCTGCATGGGTCCCGTCAGCATGACGCGCAACGGCAGCTTCAGCAGTTTATTCAAACCGGGGTTCAATCTGGCCATCGCTGCTTGCTGGTCATCACCGGCAAGGGCCGCAGCCGCGTTACCACCGACCATGATGGTCGGGCCGATGTCATGGCGCAGGCGCCTGGGGTCATCAAACGGCGGCTCTTGGACTGGCTCGCTATGCCAGGCCTAGCCGAACACATCCTGGCGGTTAAGGCCGCCCAGCCGCGCCATGGCGGCGGCGGCGCCTTCTACGTCCTGCTAAAGCGCAAGCGATAACAGCCTGTGCCGTAACGGGGTCTCAAGCAGTCAAATTGTTGGAAGTTGGTCCGTTGGGAGTGACAGCCGGCGGGCGGGGGATTGGGGGTGGGGATGCCCGCGCGGCTGTCAAATCCACGGTGCGACGTCAGGGATTGGGGTGGGGAACGACGTCGCGATGACCGTGTTGTATGAATTTTTTCTGAAAGCGCCAGCCAAAAAATCTCGATTAGTCAGAAAAAAACATATGAGGACTACCAATGGTTGTGGATAGCGGGCGAAGTGGCCGGTTAGGTATGCCAGGAATATCGATTCGAATCGGGCTATTGCGATCTGCTGACCCAATGCGCGGGAGGATTGCGTTTTGAAACAGTCCCGGTCTGAGCGTTCGTGCACCAACTAACTTTGCACGAACAACAGTACATACACTGGTAACGGGAATGGTGTATCACACATCAAGCAGGGAAAAATCGGCGAAAAACCTACACTTTTTGGTAGTCATCTCCGCCGAATTGGCGTCAAAAAGGAGCCGGACGCAAATTTAACCAGTCCATTGACGATTCCTAATCGGCAAAAACCGACGCCGAACGCCTTAGTTTGAATCGTTAATCGGGCTGGCCGCGAATGTGCATATGACTACCCGGAACCGAAATACACGTCTGGGTAGAGAAGGTTGAATAAGACTATGAAACGCGCCCCCACCAACCGCCCTATGGATCAACTCTCTAAGAGCATCACCATCAATGGTCGTCGCACCAGTATCAGGATGGAGCGCAGCCTATGGGTTGTGCTTGATGAGGTTGCCGCCAATGAGCAGCTGCGCCTGCGTGATCTAGTGGCCTTGGTTGACCGCTCAAAGTCTGAGCACGGCCTGACCGCCGCACTGCGTGTGTTTGCCGTCAACTATCTGCGCCATATGCTGCTGCAGGGTCAGCGGTTGCAACGCCTGGATGGCCCGACCCGGTCACTGGCGAAACACCCGGTGCCACTGACCGTTGCCCGTATTCTAGAAGACGTGTCCTAAGCCTGGTGCCGTTACCAACGGCAGACCGGCACCACATAATCAGGCGCTAGCCCATATTTGGCGGCTAGTCGGTCGACATCGGGGGCCGAAACCGGCGCCCCGAACTCACCACCCAAATCAGCGAGATGGATGCCACCTGCAACAAGGCAGGCGTCCAGCCCTGCGCGTTTCGCGCCGGTTAGGTCGGTGGCAAAGCTATCGCCCACCGCCAGGATGCGTTGATCCGCTGCTAGACCCAGATGCTCGCGGCACAGATCGTAGACCGGCCCATGGGGCTTGCCGTGATAGGCCACATCCCCGCCCTGCTCCTGATAGTATTTTGCGAAAGTGCCCGCGCAGATTGCGAGGCGATTGCCCGAATTTACAATGAGGTCTGGATTGGCGCAGAGCAGCGGCAGGTTGCGGGCGAGCCCAGCATCCAGGGCGGGCCGGTAATCATCCAGGGTCTCCCGAACATCACTGATGCCGATGGCCAGCAGGAAGTCAGCGTCCCCAACGCTTTTGACTGGTTGTTTGCCGGTGCCCTCTAGCATTTCAACCGCTTCATCAAACGGGGCTAGCGGATAGGCCGCGTCGCCGAGCTTTCGGTGCCAATCATCGCTGGGGTTGGTGAGAGCCTGATGCGTGGCCTCCCCTGAGGTCACGAGGTGATCGTACAAATCTTCGGTAAGGCCCAACCCATCAAGCTTGGCCCTGGTCGGTCCCAGGCGCCGTGGCACGTTGGATAGAAGGCAGATCTTCTTCCCCGCTGCGCGCAGGCGTTTCAGCGCATCCTCTGCATGGTCATAGGCGCGGATACCGTCATGGAGCACACCCCAAAGATCCAGGATCGCCGCGTCATAGACGTCGATGAAGCCACTAAGCCCATCATGGATCGCGATCTCAGAAGTCTCGGCCAATGCGGGTTGATTGGTCATGGGTTGTCCGTTGGTCATGGGTGTTGGTTAGGGGCGAGCAATTGGTCACAGCTTGTGCGGTGCCTATTCATGGCTGGTCAACCGCCTTTTGGTTAAATTATCGCCGAAAGATGGGTGCTTGATTGAGCAGACCAGCCGGGTCTGGTAAGCCGGAACTCTAATCCGCAACGGCCCTGCTCGCCTCACCTCGATGCATCCGGCCTTAAGCTAAAGACATGTGATATGGCTTCGACCAAGACTTCTGAGCGCAAAAAGGTTGCGCTGATCACCGGTACCACCGGCCAAGATGGCGCCCTCCTCGCCGAGCTGCTGCTGCAGAAGGGTTATGTGGTGCATGGCACGAAGCGCCGGTCATCCAGCTTCAACACGCCCCGGGTCGATCACCTGTATCAAGACCCGCATGAGACCAACCGCCGGTTCCACCTGCATTATGGTGACATGACCGATGCCACCAACCTGATCCGCCTGATCCAGGAAGTGCAGCCATCGGAGATCTATAACCTCGCCGCCCAATCCCATGTGAAGGTCTCGTTCGAGACACCAGAATATACGGCCAATGCCGATGCCATGGGCACGCTTCGCATTCTTGAGGCGATCCGCATTCTAGGTATGAAAGATGCGGTTCGGTTCTATCAGGCCTCGACCTCTGAGCTTTACGGCAAGGTGCAAGAGACACCGCAGAAGGAAACCACCCCCTTCTACCCCCGCTCGCCCTATGCGGTGGCAAAACTTTACGCCTATTGGATCACGGTGAACTACCGGGAGGCTTATGGCTTCCATGCCTCCAATGGCATTCTGTTCAACCATGAGGGGCCGACCCGGGGTGAAACCTTCGTGACCCGTAAGATCACCCGCGCGGTTGCCGCCATCCACCATGGGTTCCAGAAGCAGATTTATCTCGGCAACCTGGATGCCAAGCGCGATTGGGGTCATGCCCGCGACTTCGTTGAGGGGATGTGGCGCATGCTACAGCAGGATGAGGCTGAGGATTATGTCCTGGCCACTGGTGAGACCCATTCGGTTCGTGAGTTTGTCACCCTCGCCTTCCAACAGATCGGCCGCACCATCAATTGGGAAGGTGAAGGCGTCGGTGAGAAGGGTCGCTGCGCCGATAGCGGTGATATCCTGGTTGAGGTTGATCCCGCCTATTTCCGCCCAACCGAGGTCGACCTCCTGCTTGGTGATCCGACCAAAGCGAAAGAAAAGCTGGGCTGGGAGCATAAGACCAGCTTTGAAGATCTGGTCGCTGAGATGGTCCGCAACGACATGAAGCAGGTCCTGCTAGAGCGTGACCGCAAACAGGTCGATGACTAAGCCCAGCCGGTGATGCCGCATGAGCGTCATCCCCCATCATAACGATCAGCTGCTCTATGCCGATGCGCAGGAGGATGAGCGCCAGCGCGGTGCAAACGCGCTGATCCTCGATGCCATCTTGGTTGGGTTGATCCTGGTGCCCTGCGTTATCGGCACAATGGTTTGGGCCAGTGCTGGGCTGACCGCCGATGGCGCGTTTGGCCTGTTATTCCTGATGCTGGCCTGTGCCGCCGCCTTTGGCCTCTACCGCTATCACCGCGTGAAGGCGCGGGTCATGGATGCGCTTTATCGTCCCTTGGTCGTTGGCTTTGACCTGACCCATGGGCACCGGGTGCCCGGCCGCGCCCTGCTCTACCCGCAATATCGGGCGCTTGGCCTTTTGCCGGGGGGCACCTATCGGCGGTTTCGCCATTGGGCCAATGGTCCGATTGGTGGCGCCAGGGGTCAGATCTTCGAGGCAGAGATTTGGGCGCTGAACGACGACACCTATCTGCCAGAGCGTAAGTTTCACGGCATTTGTGCCCGGTTCGATCTGGTGCGCCCATTTGAAGGCGCGGTCATTCTGGATGGTCAGGGTCAGGTGCAGGAGGGCAGCAACCTTAAGCTGGCGGGTGAGTTGCTGACCCCAGAGCTACGCGGTGCGATCGCCCTCTTCCCCTATGATCAGGCGCGCATTGTGCTGCGCGATGGCTTGCTGTTTATCAGCGTCAACCTGGATGGCCCCTGGTATCAGTGGCCGGGACCATTTGTACCGCAGGATGGCGCTGCCCATGTTAAGCGTGTCTGCCGGGATATTGAGGCCGCTTGGCGCCTCGCCGCTTCCACCGATGGCCTACCGCTTGTTACGGTGCGGCCAACCGATCAAACCGAGGCCTTTACCTTATAGGGGCCGCATGAGGGCTAGAGCATGAGCAGCAAATTCGATCTTACCGGAAAGCGGGTTTGGGTCGCTGGCCACCGGGGCATGGTGGGTTCCGCCATTGTGCGCCGGCTGGCTGATATGGATTGTGAGGTGCTGACCGCAGGTCGTCAGGACGCCGATCTACGCCGTCAGGGTGAGGTTGAGGCGTGGATGGCAGAGGCCAAGCCAGATGTGATCTTCCTCGCCGCCGCAACGGTTGGCGGCATTCATGCCAATGACACCCGCCCGGCTGAGTTCCTCTACGACAATCTGATGATTGAGGGGAACGTGATTGAGGCGGCGCATCGCCTGGGCACCGCTAAGCTGATGCTGCTCGGCTCCTCCTGCATTTATCCCCGTTTGGCCAAGCAGCCGATGGATGAGGCGCAGCTGCTAACCGGCCCGTTGGAGCCAACCAATGAATGGTATGCGGTGGCTAAGATTGCCGGGATCAAGCTGTGCCAGGCCTATCGTAAGCAATATGGCAGCGACTTCATCTCAGTGATGCCGACCAACCTGTATGGCCCCGGCGACAACTTCGATCTGGCCCAAAGCCATGTGATCCCTGCCCTGCTGCGTAAGGCGCATGAGGCAAAACAGGCTGGTGCGGCCAACCTAACCGTCTGGGGTAGCGGCACACCAATGCGCGAATTTCTGCATGTTGATGACATGGCGGATGCCTGTGTTTACCTGATGCAGCACTATTCGGGTCATGACCATGTCAATGTTGGCACCGGTGAAGATGTGACGATTGCAGAACTTGCACGGTTGGTGACACAAACAGTGCAGTTTGGTGGCGATTTGGTGTTCGATGCGGACAAACCCGACGGAACCCCGCGGAAACTCTTGGATGTTAGCCAGCTTCACGGTTTCGGTTGGAAGCACAGCATCGACCTCGCTGACGGGTTGGCGGGCACCTATCAATGGTTCCTCGACAATTATGATCAGGCACGGTTGAGCGTCGCCACCGGCACCTAAATCAAAAAAGTTTTCGGATCGACCGCAGGGTCGTCATCAGCACCGCCGTGTTAACCGGCGAACCAGCGCTGATGACCGCCCCCTTCCCAATCCCTTCCCGACCTGCGGCATCGGCGCTGGCACCCAATCGAAGAATGGAGTGACCAGATGACCGACAATCAAACCGACCAGAAACCCAATAAGCCTTACCAACGCGTTATCTATATTGGCGCGGGCGCTGCCTCTGGCGTGGCTGTCACTGTGCTGGCCGCTGCGCTGCTGTTGCCCAGCGTCGTTGAAGCCGGGCGCGGTGGTGACGTGTTTGACCGGATGGGCGGCCCGGGCAAGCATCTGATGAAGATGTTCCAAGAGGCCGATACCGATGATGATCGCCGCCTCTCTGTCACCGAGTTCAAAGCCGCCACGGGCGAGCGATTTGGCGGTGCCGATACCAATGATGATGGTGAAGTAAACCAAGACGAGGCCTTGGAATTCATGATCGAGCGGCTGAAGGAGCGCATTGATGAAGCGTTTCAGCGGGTCGATCAGGATGGCAATGGCACGGTCAGCGAGCAGGAGTTCAGCGACCGTATGCTGCAGCGTTTTGGCCGGATGGACCGGAATGATGATGGCTTCTTAAGCCGTGAGGACCGGCGCTGGGGTCGTGGTGACCGCGATGGTCGTCATCATGGGCGCCATCAAGGCAGCCATGGTGATCACGGCAACCAAGATACCGAGGCAGGAACGGCCGACTAGCCCTCCCCTAAAAGCCAATCGGTCCTGGGCCTAGGCCCGCTCAAATCTTGCTACAGCCCAGACCTGGCTCGGTTTCCCGTCCCGCAAGTGGTGTCGCCCGCTCAATGGCACCGCTTGCGGGACATCTTTTTTGTGATTGCTGGGGATCTGGCGTTTAGGCCTTGATGCCAGCGGTGGGTCGCCTTGGGCGGGTTCCATCGCGGCGTGCACCGGTCCAGTTGCCAACCTTCTCCGCTGAAACGGTTGCCCTTGTCGGCGGGGCGGCTGGGGATTTGTTAATCCCTAGCACCATGTCCATGAGGCTGCGCCCAGATGCGGCCGCCTGTGGTTTGCCGCCCAATCTTGGCCCACCCTGGACCAGCGGTCCCTTATATCCCAGTGACTTTGCCCATTCGGCCATGCCGTGTCGGGGATCGCGGCCAGCCTCCAGATTACGCTTCACCCGGTCGATATACTGTCGTGGGCCCGGCCTGATGTCGGAGTATTTGCCGAACATGCTGGGTTGGCCGCCATGGGCCTCTGAAAACAGATCGGCGAACAGCTCCTCACCCGGCTCACCATGCAGGGGCCGGTCGATAACCTGTTCCCGTAGGATGCCATGTTTCATGCTGGTCGGTGGCTTCTTCGCATCCCGGCGCATCAGGGCCTGGAACAGCGGGTCAGCCGACATCCGGCCATGCATCTGACTGATATTGTGGCCAATCTCATGGGTTGTGGTGGTCAGCACATCCTGACCAGACAGCACGGAATTGGTTTTAAACTCCGGGTGAACGAAGGTTTCGCCGACGACGGAGAACTTCTTGTCCCCGTTCGACCCGCCCTGAAGATATCGGAAGTTGGGGCTGTCCCGGACCACGCGGCCACGGCCATCGGGCAGGTCGCGGATCGCCTCAAACACGGTTGGGCCGCCCGCCAGGACGAAGCCCTTGCGCGCGAGGCCACTGATAATCTTGGGATGAACCTTGCTAACCGCGCGCTTCACATCGGCGCGGAAACCGAGGCTGGTACGGCCCGTAAAGTGCAGATATCCGGCGGGTATCTCAGCCATGGTTGCTGCCCCCTACCGGTTCGGGCTCACCCCATAAATCATCATCACTATCGTCGAGTGTGGCGTCCGGTTGAGCCGCGGCCAATAGTTCGCCTGGCCCATCGCCGGTGACACGGATGACGCCGGCACCGCGCTCGCGCATCTGATCAAAGGGGATGCCCCGAAACGCCTGACCGGCGGGTATCTCGAAGTTGGTATCCAGGAAGGTGCCATCGACCAGCGCGCTGCCACGGAACGCGACCAAGTCTCGGTCATCCACATAGATGAACCGAAAATCGACAGTCTCTGCTGTGTCCTGGCCAGTCATCCCATTCCCCAAAATGGCCGGTAATCCCCAGATACTGAGCAAGATACTACGCTATTTTGGCTTCACCGCCCAGAACCGGTACATGGCATCGAATAGGTCGGGGCGGTCCGCCTCAAACCCCTGCCAGGCGTTGAGATCGGTGAGCGCCTGTGCCCCTTGCGCCTGTGCGAAGGCTTGCAGCACCCCATCGGGCATCTGCATCCCGGCAAAGTTAAGGCCTGCCGAGGTTAGCAAGGGACCGATTTCCGTCATTTCGATATCCCGCTCCCGCGCATGGAATAGCAGGTCGCGACAACCCGGCAGGCTATAGAAATCGCGGTTGTGGGCGAGGGCAGAGAAGGCCGGGTGATCGGGTTGGTTGAGGATATGGGCGCGGAAGATGCGGATATCCTCATCCTTGGTGGCGTCGAGGCCTAGCTGCTTAATGTCAGCCCGCGCCAGCGCCACGTGCTTACGCCCATCCTTCCGATACAGGCCAAGTTGGATCAGGCCACCCGGCTTCAAATGTTGGGCCAGGCTTCTCAACCCCTCGCCCGTATCCGCCAGGTGGTGGAGGACGCCGACACTCTCAATCAGGTCAAACCCATCCTTGGGCAGCAGCTCATCAGGTAGATCACCCAGGCGCAGCAAGTCAGCCCGGGCAAAGGTCAGATTATTGGCCTGATACTCACCCGCTTTGCGACTGGCATAGGCGAGGGAGGCGGCGCTGATATCCACCGCCAGAACCTTAGCGAGCGGCCCATAGCCTAGGGCGGCCATTAGCGCGTGACGGCCTGTGCCACAGCCAGCGATCAGCGCCTCAAACGGTGATTGCTGCCAGAACAGCTTACGTGCGGGGTTTCCGGCATCAGGGTCGGCACGCCAGGCCAATGCCCGTCGACTGCCCGGTGCAGGTACGGTCAGGCCAATCCAACGGGGGTAGGGGTGCTGTTCATACTGATCCCGAACCGTGGCGGTTTCGGCGGCATCCTGTTCGAGATTGGGCAATACTGCTGCCAGCTTTGCCTCTTCGATGGCCTGCTCAGCAATCCGATCGCACCAGGGGTCGACCCCGTCGGGTTCAGTTAGCCAAGACGCCGGATCACTATAGAGCGCCCGCTTCAGATGGCCCGCTTCGGATAGTTCCGTATCCGAGACAACCCCAGCATAGTCGCGCAAATACCATTGCTGGGCGATCAGGCGCAGGTAGTCTTCATCGACCTTGTCTTGAGCAACCAGCTTCTCCCGTAGGGTGAGCAATAGTGCTTCAATCTTCGGGTTGCTTAACACCGCGCGGGTCAGGAGGGCAGCGGCGAGAGTATCTGCGCGGGCCGCCGCGCCATCGGGGCCCAGTAACCAATCGGCAGCGTCATTGGCCGACAGCTGAAAGGCCCGGCGCCAGGGCGGTGTGTCCATCCAGATCGGCGCGGCCGCACTGGCCACCGCCTGGGGGTCGACATCTGTTCGGTTCAGCAAATGCACCAGAACTGGGCGGGTTAGCAGCCCCTTGCAATCAATCGCATAGCTACCGAGGAGGTGACCCAGATGCTGGGCGGCAGATTGCGCGATCTCGGCGGTTTGTTCGGCCGGTCCCTGTGCTTGGCCAGCGATTGCGGCGCCCAGCGCCCCGCCAAAATGCTTTAGCGCGTTGGTCCGGTCCCCTTGGCGCCACGCAATCTCTGCCGCCGTATGGTGGAGGGCAGGGTCATCACCCTGATGCTTCAGCAGCTTTGGCATTAACCGGGCGGCACCTGCCACATCGCCGGTAGACAGGGCCATGGCGAGCGCTTGCCGTTGGGCCGCGATGGCCGGGTCAGTCGCGGGGTTACGCTTTGGTTTGCCCATGATGATTAGGGCGCCTTAATCAAGCTCAGGGCATCGCCGAACTTTGGATGATCACCGTGACGCAGCCACTCAAAGGCCGCCTGCTCAACCGTGGCAATGCGAGCGCCGGCGCGGGCCAAGGTCGCAATCGCAATGTCCCGATCCACCGCACGGCGGGAGCCCACGGCATCCACCATGATGATGATCTCAAACCCCTCATCCATCAGGCCGATGGCGGTCTGGAACACGCAGACATGGGTCTCAACCCCGGCGAGGATTGCCTGCGGCCGCTTGGGATCAAGGGCCTCAAGGAAGGTATTGGCGTGACAGGCATCGAAGCTGCGTTTGGACACCACCGTGTCACTCAGCTCAGCGATATCTGGCTCGAGGGCGCCGATCTTGTCCGCGCAATGCTCTGTCGCCGTTACGGGAATGCCCATCAGTTTGGCGAGGCGACCCAGCCTTAAGGCCTGGCTTAACACGCTGCTATGCTGGGCGATTGCCGGCATGAGGCGCAGTTGCAGGTCAATTTGAATAATCTGGGACTTATCGGCGGATAACAGCATGCATCAGGTCTCGAAACGATATTGCCCGCATTTCGGGTTGCTGACCCCCCAACATTAGCCATCTAATCGGACTAAGGTAAGGTTTTGATGGGTCACAGCAGGCACCAACACTGGCCTAATCACGCTGTGGTTGGTTGAGAATGGGCCCCATTTTGTGGCAGCTAGAGGGCTAGGCTTTTAGATTTGGTCGGGGCTTAACCCCGTCCACGCCGTCTTTGGGAGTTAGATACGTGCTGTTACCGCATTGGATGAACGGGGTGGTGTCATACCGCCGGATGGCAATTCTAGCCCTGGCGGTGGTGATGACCATCGGCACCCATGCCGCCCTGATTACTGAGGCACGGGCACAAGGCAGCGCCCTGCCAACAGTCAATCCAGGCGATGGCCCCCAGGGGCGCATGATCGCTTTTGTCCTCCAAGCACAGCCGGAGGCTGTGAATCCAGCTGCGATGCAAGAGCAGATCAGCGGTCTGTTGCCGGCTGATATGGGCAGTGTTCGTGACTTTGTTGACCCCAATATTCCGGCTAGTGAGGGCGAGGCTGCCTCAATCATTGGCCGTACGCAGGAAGCCTTTCCAATGGTGGAAGGGGCGGTTCCAGCCCTGTTCCGGGTTTACGACGTTCCAATCCTGATGGTGCCGGTGGCCGTGCCCGTGCCACGGCAAGAGTTTGCGGCAGCGTGGCAGGCGCGTCGGCAATTCGCTGAGGCACCAGAGATCCTATCCAGTCATCAGGGGCATACGATTATCTTTGCCCTGGTTGACCCCCAGACAACAGCAGAGCAAGTGCGCGCGGCTGAGGCGTTGAGCGCGGTTGTGGCCGCCATGGCAACCGGCAGCACGAATGTGCTGGGTGTCCATTGGTCCAGTGCAGACCTTTCAATTCCACCGGGTGCCTTCGTAAACGCGTTTCAAAAAACCAATGCCGAAGCAACGGCAGCGCTGGCGGATAGCAAGCCTGTTCGTCCGGTTTGGCATCAGCTGATCACCATGTGGATCGATATCGATGCGGTGACAGCCCCATTGTTTCAGCAGGCCTATGCCGCCGCTGAGCCGGACGCCGTACCTGCCTGGGTTCCAGAGGGGTCGGTTGGGCTGATTACCCGGGGTTTGGCGAGCTTTATCGGGCGTGAGATTGAGATGGCACCATCCGATCGTCCCCCGAACGAGCAGGCGCTGGCCCTGGTTCACGTCATCGCCTACCTACTTGATCGTGGGCAGCTATTCCGCGAGGGCGATACCCTTGGCTTTGGCGAAGAGCGGCTGATTGAGGCGAGCCTGCGCGACAGTAGTGCGCTTATCGGTGGTTCGGCGGAAACGGCTGAGGCCGTCAAGATCTTGCGCTTAACCTATCGTTTGGTCGAAGAGGGCGAGGCCCAATCGCTCCAATAATCGCTTAGAGCTGAGCGATTAAGGCGCTGGGTTGGTTTTTTCCAACCGCCGCGTCGGCTGTGGGGCGGCATCTGGCGCCTGGCGTTGGCGGATGCTGAAATCCGCGCCGGGTACAATGCGGCGCAGATAGTTGTCGACCTGATCCCAGACCCGGTCGCGTCGCTGCTGCGGCTTCATCCAAATCTCGTGATAGGCATCCATATGGCGCACCATCTCGGCATTGGGCAGGTGCTTCATCGCGTGGTCATGGGCCGCTGGGTCGACAATGAACTCACGGCGGGCGGAGTGCATCTGGATCGGGGTCTTGATCCCCCGCAGATATTCCGGCGCGCTCAGAACACTCATGGATTTCAGCGCCTCATCCAGCCAAATTGACGTGGCGCCGCCCAGTTTAAGATCGTCGTGCTGCCGGGCGAAGCGGTCCTGAAGCTCCTGACGCACGGTGCGGTCGGTTACCAGGTCCTTCAGCTCGCGATGCGGCTCCCAATCACCCTCACCTGGCATATAGGTTTTGCCGAGGCCAACCAGGCGCATGGCCCGGGCGAGGCCCTTGGCCGCCCAGCGTGGGAAACCCTTGGTCTGCACACCCAGCATAGGCGGCGACAGCACGGCGGCATCAAAGGTGTCCGGGTTATCATGCATGAAGCGCATGGAGATATTGGCACCCATGGAATGGGCAAACAGGATCACAGGCTTACCCGGGAAACGCTCTGCTGGGCGCACAACCTCATCAATAAACTGGCGGAGGTCGGCCACATCATGGTCGTAGCCCAGGGAGCCGGGGCGTTGTGGTTTATCGGGCCAATAACGCTCTGAGCCGCCCTGACCGCGCCAATCCATGGCAAAGACGGCCATGCCGCGATCCTGCTGATCGGACATCAGCTCGTAATAGCGCTCAATACTCTCACGGAAACCGGTGACATCAATGACCACCGCACTGACATCATTTGGGTCATGTGGTGGCACCTCGGCATAGCGGATGCTGGCCTCGTCAGCGTTCGTAAACTGACCAAGCTTAAGTCCCGAAGGCGGGTTGCCGAGGCGCGCTGGCACCTCGTCCAAAGTACGGGGCTGCAGTCGCTGGTTGCGAGGGGTGCGGTTCATGATGACCTATCATACCGCGTTTACCCGAAAGTTGCGGTGCAGCATGGGGTGGTAAGCCCTGGTTTTGTAAGCGGTTTTCCGGTGCTGCTGCCTGGCGGATGTCATCATTTGCGGCCGGCAGGGCCTCCGGACCGCTGGCAAAGACGCTAACCCCTTCATGGGCACCGATGGTGGCGGTGGGCATCTTGGCCGGGTCAACCTTAGGGGCCGCACGCTCCAGAAACGCTCGGCTTTTCTGCCAAAGATGGCGTCTGGTGCTATCGCTTTCATGCCAGAGGGAGTGCTGGCTGAGGGGGTAGGTCTCAACGTCAGCATTCTCAAGGTGTTCCGCCGCGGCAATCGTGGCTTTCGGCTGCACCAACTTGTCCCGACCAGCGACCGCAATGAACATCTTGGTCTTAATGTTGGCGAGGTATTTCGGCTGATTAACCAGGCGGATCGACTTAAACGCCGCGCGCAGCCAGCCAAAGGTGGGGCCGCCCATGCGGATCGCAGGGATCGCGCGATAGAACAGATGATGCAGGTTTTGGCGCACCGCACGGTCATTCTGCATGCTTTGGTTGAGCTCTTTGAGGTCTCGCTGGGACCAATCGCCCTCCCGCGGCAGGTAGCGATGGCCCTGGCCAATCCGGTCCATGAGCCCGGCCACCAGCTTAGCCACCACCGGGGGGAAACCCTTGGTCCAGATCTTCATCATCGGTGAGGTGATGACGGCCGCATCCACCTGGTCCGGATAATCATGCAGGAAGCGCAGCGATATATGGCCACCCATGGAATGGGCGTGCAGCACCTTGTTCCGACCAGGATAGCGTTCATCCGGGCGAATGACGTCCTTGATGAATTTGTTTAGATCGGCCGCATCTTGCCCATAGCCCTGGGCATAGGGTCGCTCTGGCATCTTGGGGTCATAGCGCTCGGACCCACCCTGGCCGCGCCAATCCATGATCCAGACCGCTTCACCGTCATTGGCCAATTCCCTGGCCAATTCATGGTAGCGCTCAATACTTTCCCGAAAACCGGTGACCAGGATTGAGACCCGCTCAACCTTGCCATCTGGTGGTTCAACCCAGGCATAACGGATCGCGGCACCCTCATCATTTCGGAACCGGGAAACGCGCATGCCTTCCGGTGCCTCAACAATATGCGGTGGTACGTCAGCCAGACCGGAATGATCTGGTTCATCGGGGCGGGGGCCACCTGTTAGCGCGGAGAGAACCATTGCCTGACCTGGGATTTCACCGGGAGGATAACGATCACTGAACTTAAATTCGGGTGGGTGACGCTCGTTTTACCGAGGGTTAGGCCGCCAGACCTTTGCGTGGGATGGCTGCCGGATCGGGACCGATGCCAAGCAGGTAATCGACGCGTGGATCATTCAAATCCTTCACCACTAGATCCGCCTGCGGGTGGATCATCTTTGGGTCGGTTTGAATTTGGATGACTTTAAAGCCGGCACGCTTGGCCGCCTCGACGCCGACCAAACTATCTTCCAGCGCGACGATCTGTGATCGCTGCTCTGGCGTGGTCAGACCGAGCTTGGCCGCACCTTTGAGATAACCTTCCGGATCGGGTTTTCCCTTCAGCACATCATCGAGGCTGACCGTGAACTGAAGATGCTCACGCTCATCACCCAAAACGGCGAGGGTGACATCAGCGACATCGCTCGTCGCGTTCGTCACGGCGCCCATTGGCACATCATTGGCCGACAATTTGTTCAAAACGCGCTGGGCGCCCGGCATTACCGTGACCTTATCCCAGTTGGTCATGAAGTAGGCGGTCATCATGTCATCGAATTCCGCCTGGTTCGCCTTAGCCGGGTCCTTGCCCGAGCGTTCAAGCGCGCGTTCGATCATCTCAAACCGCTTCTTCGCGCCTTGGCCATTAATCTCCCGAAGTTCTTCTTCGGTTAGATCGATGCCATAGACAGCTTTCGCAATCTTCTTGGTTCCTTCGGCGTGGAGCTCTTCGCTTAACGCCATGGTGCCGTCGATGTCGGTCAGGACGGCTAGGGGTCGGGACAGCATTTGTCTGCTTCTTTTGGTTGGGGGCCAACTCTCTGGCCACTAACCAATAGGTCGTGCGGGAAAATCGCTAGGGGGCGAGGGCGGGAATCACGCCAAATTCACGCAAATGAAACAGATACTTAACGAAAATGGGCTGATTTCGCGGATGGCCTATCTAAAACGCTGAAGCATTTCCGCCAGCTTTCGTGATCTGTTCGTGGTCGAAATCGGGCTAGCCCAGATTTTGGGCCTATAAATGGCTTTAAGCGCCCGGCCCTCGGCGCGGCGTTGCTGTCGGATCCAGCCCAATGAATTGCGCGACGGCTGGGCTGTGCCAGCTATCCACGACCAGATCGGCTTGATCACTGACCAGCGCTGGGTCCGGCTGAATTTGGATAACCGTCATGCCGGCGGCCTTTGCTGCCTCAACACCGGTTGGTGTGTCCTCGAGTGCCAGGATGTCTTTCGGATCAATGCCCAGGCGTTGCGCGCCCAGAAGGTAACCTTCAGGCTCTGGCTTCGGGCGCTTCACATCATCGATATTGATCACGAACTCAAGCAGCTCGGCCGTCTTGGGGCCGAGGGCTGCGAGATTGGTATCCCGCTCCATAGCGGTTCCGTTTGTAACCGCACCGAGGCGCATGCCTTGGGAATGGCCCTGCTGCAGCAGTTCAGGGGCGCCAGCGATCACATGGATTTCCCGCCATTTCAACGCGTAGTACGAGCTGACGCGGTCGGCGAACTCTTCATACTCAATCGGCTGGTCAAAGCGATGCTGAACATCAGCATATTTCTTATCAAGCGCCACGCCCTGGTAGCTGGCGGCTTCTTTGGTGCTGACATTTGCGCCAAGTTGATTGCAGATCTTCTCGAAGGCCTCTTGGTGAATGTGTTCACCGTCGGTAAGCGTTCCATCGAGATCGCTGAGAATGGCTTTGAAATTTGGCATCGATAGGTTGCGCGTCGCCGTTAAGGCGGGCTCCCGTGCAATGGCGTGCTTCAAGGCGTGGCGATTGATCGCTACGGACCAACGGGACTATCGATCAGGTCTTTGAAAGTAACTAACGGTGAGAATTGGCAAGGGGGCCGCTTAGGTAAGGCGGCGGATCAGCTCATCCAGCTGTTCGAGGGTTTGGTACTCGATTGTCACCTTACCCTTCTGTCCGGCCCCATCGATTGCCACCTTCAGGCCCAGGCGCATGGACAGATCATGCTCCAGCGCGAGGATGTCGGCATCTTTGGTTGAGGCAGCGGCTTTCTTCAACGCCTTGGCCTGACCGTCATCGGTGCCTTCCTTGCGCGCCTTGGCCAGCTTCTCCGTCTCCCGAACGCTCAGGCCGCGGGCTGCCACGTTTTGGGCGAGGATAACCGCATCCGGCACACCGATTAGGGCGCGGGCGTGACCGGCGGAGAGTTTGCCACCGGTAACCAGCTCACGGATCGCGGGCTCAAGGCCGAGCAGGCGGAGCGTGTTGGCAACGTGGGAGCGGGACTTACCGACCGCTTGCGCCACTTCCTCCTGACGATGGCCAAACTCATCAATCAGGCGTTGTAGGCCGGCGGCCTCTTCAAGTGGGTTGAGGTCTTCCCGTTGCAGGTTCTCAACCAGGGCAACTTGCAGTGCCTCGGTGTCATTATATTCCCGGATGACCACCGGCACATCATGCAGCTGTGCCAGCTGGCAGGCGCGCCAACGACGCTCACCGGCGATAATCTCATGATTGTCGGTGCCGGGCAGGGGGCGAACCAGGATCGGTTGGATCAGCCCATTCTCTTTAATAGAGGCGGCGAGCTCTTTCAGCGCGTCCTCATCAAACTGGGTGCGCGGCTGAAACTGACCGGCGACCAGCTTCTCCAGCGGTAGGGTTTTGGGCCCAGCGGCACCAGCACTCGCAGCGGCAGGGGCTTCTTTGGCTGCACCAGCTTGCGCATCGGCGTCCGGGTAGACGGCATCCGCCTCATTAAACAGGGCGTTCAACCCACGGCCGAGGCCACGCTTGCGTCCACCGCCCGCTTCTTTTTTGGCAGCACTCATGATTACGCCGCTCCCGTTTGGGCCTGTTCAGGCGGCAGGCTTTGCAGCACTTCCTTGGCCAGATCCATATAGGCCTGGCTGCCCGCGCAGCGGTGATCATAGATCAGGGCCGGTAGGCCATGGCTCGGTGCCTCGGACAGGCGGATGTTCCGTGGGATCGTGGTGGTGAAGACCTTGCCGCCCATATGGGTGCGCACATCTTCCTCAACCGCCTGGCTAAGATTGGTGCGGTTATCGACCATGGTCAGGACCACACCCATCACCGTCAGGTCGCGGTTCAAGCCACCCTGAACCAGGCTGATCGTACGGGTTAGGTGGCTCAACCCCTCAAGGGCGTAGAACTCAGCCTGCAGCGGCACCAACACCTGATGCGCGGCAACCAGCCCGTTCAGGGTCAGCATGCCAAGGGCCGGCGGGCAGTCGATGATGATGAAGTCAAAGGCCATCGGCACATTGCGAATGGCCTCGCGCAGGCGGAATTCCCGCCGCCGCTCATTCACCAGCTCAATCTCCGCACCGGATAGATCGATGGAGGAGGGGACAATGGCGAGGCCAGGGATTGGGGTCTTACGAATGCAATCGGCGAGTTCGGCCTCACCCAACAGCAGATCATAGACATTCAGCGCATCGGCATCGCGCTCAACCCCCAGACCGGTGGAGGCATTGCCCTGCGGGTCGGTGTCGAGCAGCAGCACGCGCTTACCAATCGCGGCCAGCGCGGTGCCTAGATTGATCGCTGTCGTGGTTTTACCCACCCCGCCCTTTTGATTGGCGATGGCGATCACGGTTGGCAGGGTCAGCTCTCCACTCACGGGCCAGTTCCAATTGGTTCGGCGCAGCTCGCGCTCCAGGCTCCGTTGATAGGACGCCCCCTGATAATTCGCAACGGTGGACGCGGTCACATCAGGCTTTGGTGCCTTTGGTGGTGGTGCCGGGCGGGGTGCCACCTGCTCTGTCAGTCTTTGGGGGGCCGCCACCTGGGGTGGTGGTGCGTTACCGTTCAGATTGATGATCATATCGTGGGCGGATGCGGACATAAGGCGACCTATTTGGCTCCGAAACGCGGAATGGTCAGACAAATCAGGTATAGCGGACGTTATCTTCTAGCGCGGCGCCGGGGCCCTTAGAAGGCCCGAGAGGGGCCCTAAAGGGGCAGAAAAGCGGTGAAATTTAAGCGGCGCTCAAGAAATTTCCTGAAGGCCCTTAATCACCAAAACCCGCGCGTCACGATCCGTTTCGCTGACATGGCTTTCCACCTCGAAATTCCAACATTTAGTAGCATCGGTCAATTCCGCATCTACATTTTGTCCCTTCAAAAAGATACAAAATCCATCTGCGGTGAGGTGGGGCTGTGCGTAACCCAGCAATTTATCCAAGGGTGCCAAGGCCCTCGCGGTCACCACATGGGCGTCGAGAGGTGGAAGATTTTCCACCCGGTCATTGTGGATCGTGACATTGGTTGCCGTCTCACGGGCGACGGTGCGTAGAAAAGCGCATTTCCGCTGGTCGGATTCGACCAGATGGACATCGAGATCGGCACGCAGCATCGCCAGCACCATCCCGGGAAACCCAGCCCCGGTACCAAAGTCGACAACCCGCAACGGCTCATTTGGCAGGAAATCGAGCACCTGCCCAGAATCCCCAAAATGCCGGGTCCAGACATCATCCAACGTCTTAGGCCCGACAAGATTGATCGAGCCCTGCCACTTCCGCAGCAGCGCGGCATAGGTTTCCAGCGATTTAGGCACTTTGAGCGTGGACAAGGCGAGCTTAAAGTTTCGGTTTGTTATGGGAGGGTAGCCTAGACGCAAGGTCTGCGCTTTTATGCCGTTTAATGATCAACGAAAGCTCTAGCAATGTCATCTGACACAGATAGATCCAGATATGATGACGCCTTCAAGCTTATTGGAGAATTTCTTTTTCATTGGAACTCAATGGAAAGCAGTATTGACCTTGTGATATCAGGTGGATTTATGCTGAACCATAGAAATAGATCAATATTATTGTCGCAGATACAGTTGAGAACAAAAATTAATATCATAAAATACTTTGTTGATATTACATCAGCAGACCAAAATAAGAAAAAAGAGCTAAAGCGCCAAATGGACAAAATTTCGAAGATGTCTACGATTAGGAATATTATAACACATTGTACATTTATAATTGAAAATGACGCGGATATTGTAAAATTTTTATATTCAACGCCTGTTCAAAAGGGTGGAAATTATGGACACCCGATCCCCTTCTCAAATTTTTCGGACTTAATCGAAAAGACTAAGAAGTTCATCTCACCAATAGCAGAGATAAGAGATCTGATCCTCGTCACATCTCATAAGGACAATAAAGTTCACCAGTTTCTGGATTTCGCACGCCAAATGCGCATTGAAGAGTTGCTTAGAGACGAGGGCGGGCCGACACCATCGCCTTTTGACGTTCTGATCTACGGAGGGGGAGATTAAGCCGCATCCCGCTTCTTCACATGGCGCAGCAACGCAACCACCGCTGCGGGCGTAACGCCGGGTAGGCGGGAGGCGGCGCCTAGGGTGGCGGGCTGGGCCTGTTTGAGGCGGTCGCGGATTTCGTTGGAGAGGGAGCCAATGGCGTCGTAGTCGAGGCTGGCTGGTAGGGCCAGCTGCTCGTCCTTTTTGAAGGCGCGGATATCGGCCTCTTGCCGCTCAATATAGCCGGCATATTGCGCATCGATGGTGATCTGCTCGGTGATCCCGGCATCCATCCCCCCCAGTTCTGGCCAGATGGCGGCGAGGCGTGGGACATCGATATCGGGATAGCGCAGCAGATCGGCAATGCTGCGGCGTTGGCCGTCATTGTTCACATGGACGCCGTGACGCTCCAGCTCTTGCGGGGTTGCCTGATGCCGTGCTGCGAAACTGCGCGCGGCCTCAAGCTTCCCTGCCTTCTCACCCCAGGCTTGGGCCCGGCGGCTGGCCACCACGCCCAGATCGATGCCGCGCTGGGTAAGGCGTTGATCGGCGTTATCGGCGCGCAGCAACAGCCGGTACTCCGCACGGCTGGTGAACATGCGGTACGGCTCTGGCGCGCCGCGGGTGATCAAATCATCGATCAACACGCCGATATAGGCCTCTGAGCGGTCGAGGGTGAAGGTCTCACCACCGCCAGCGGCTTTCAGTGCGGCATTGACCCCGGCGATAAGGCCCTGGGCGCCCGCCTCCTCATAACCCGTGGTCCCGTTGATTTGCCCGGCTAGGAATAGGCCCGGCAGCTTGCGGGTCTCTAGGGTCGCGACCAGCTCTCGCGGATCGACATAATCATATTCGATGGCATAGCCGGGCTTGAATACTTCCGCCTTCTCAAGCCCCGGGATGGTTTTTAGCCAGGCGAGCTGAACCTCCTCCGGCAGGGAGGTGGAGATGCCGTTCGGATAGACGGTGTTGCCGTCGGGATTGCCGGGCAGGCCCTCAGGCTCCAGGAAGATCTGGTGCCGCGACTTATCGGCGAAGCGGACGACCTTATCCTCAATCGATGGGCAATAGCGGGGGCCCGTGCCCTCGATCTGCCCGGAATAGATCGGCGCCCGGTCGAGATTACCGCGGATGATCTCGTGGGTCGTCTCATTGGTATAGGTGATGTGGCAGGGCACCTGCGGCGTCGTGATCTTATCCGTCAGGTAGGAGAAGGGGGGCGGTGGCTCATCCCCCGGCTGTTCATCCAGCCCGGCGTAATCAATCGTTGAGGCGTCCAGCCGCGCCGGCGTACCGGTCTTCAAGCGGCCGAGATTAAAGCCCGCCCGCTCTAACGTGGCGGATAGGCCCATGGCCGGTGCCTCACCAACCCGACCGGCGGGGATCTTCTGCTCACCAATATGGATCAGGCCGCGCAGGAAGGTGCCGGTGGTGATTACCACCGCACCGCAGGCAACGGTATCGCCGTCGCTGGTCACAACGCCGATCACCTCACCGGCGTCGTTCAGGGCCAAATCCTCAGCCCCGGCGGCGCGAATATCCAAATTTGGGGTCTGGGCCAGCAACTCTTGCACCGCCAGGCGGTAGAGGTGGCGGTCAGCCTGGGCGCGCGGGCCGCGCACCGCTGGGCCCTTAGAAGCGTTGAGCGTGCGGAACTGGATGCCGCCCTGATCGATGGCGAGGCCCATAATGCCGTCCAGCGCATCAATCTCACGGGTCAAATGCCCCTTACCCAACCCGCCGATGGCCGGGTTGCAGGACATGACGCCAATGGTCTCAAGCTTATGGGTAAGCAATAGGGTCGCCGCACCCATACGGGCGGACGCAGCCGCGGCCTCGGTGCCCGCATGGCCACCGCCGACGACAATCACATCATATGCTTTACCCGCCGCCACGCCGGTCAGCAGGGTTTCCATCCGATCAGCCACGATCTGAATAGTCCTAAATGTCTCTAGAGATTGGGAATGTAGGCGCGATGGAGGACAGCGTCAAAGCCTGTTGATGCATGAGCGCCCTGCCGCCACCGGTCTTCTAGTCGCAGATCGATGTTTCACGTGAAACACGGGCCACAGGCCGGTTTTAGTTTTGGGCGGCGCGTTTGGTCTTTATCTGCGGCTTGCCCAGGACTTTCAGCGCGGCGTTACGACCGGCGCGGAAGATGGGGTACAGCGCATCGGCGCGGCGCTGGGAGCGGAGCAAGGCGGCGGTGGCGCGGTTAAAGACACCAGAGGGCGTGGTCATCAGCGCCAGGCGGTTCACACATTCCGGGCCATAGGTGATGGCCTGATCATCACGCCCAAATTTCTCCACCCCAAAATTCTCTACTAGGGCCATTCCCTCATCGAGGTCATAGCCCTTGGCCCACAGCATCTCGACCACCGGATGGTCGCTGCGCGCATCAATCATCTCAACCGGCCCAGTCGCGTCGCGCAGGCGCACCAGCTTGATATAGGTGGCGCAAAGCGGGCAATCGCCGTCATAGACGACATAGGTTGGTGGGGAGGTTGGCTGCTCGGTCATATACTGGATATGGGGTGTGGACGCCCAGCCCTCCAGCGTCTGCGACTATTTCCCGATGCAGAAATCGCGGAAAATCACGTCGAGCAGATCTTCCACATCCACCCGGCCGGTAATGCGGCCCAGGGCGCGCAGGGCGAGGCGCGTATCCTCCGCCGCCAGTTCTGGCGCCGGGGCGGTTTTGGCGCGCTGCAAGCTATCGCGGCATTCCTGCAGCGCTTCCCTGTGCCGGGCGCGGGTCAGGGTGGGGCCGGCGCTCGCCTTACCCAAACTATCCGCCGTGCTGGCTTGCAGGGCATGCAGCAGATTGTCGAGGCCATCGCCGGTCTTCGCGCTCACCGCAATCGCCGGGCGCCCGCCAAACTCAATCGGCAGGCCGGTAGCGGGGTTGAGCGCCAAATCGGTCTTGTTCAACGCGATCAGGGTTTGGGCATCGACCATGGCGTCTAGCATCGGTGGCAGACGCGGACTTGTCTGGCTTAGCTCGGCGGCATCCACGACGATCAGTTTCAAATCCGCCTGATCCGCCCGGGCCAGGGCGCGGCGGATGCCCTCACTCTCAATCGTGTCCTCGGTTTCCCTTAACCCCGCCGTATCGATCAGGGTGACGGGATAGCCGCCTAGGTCCAAATGCACCTCAATTGCGTCACGCGTCGTGCCCGCGATGTCTGAGACGATGGCCGCGTCCCGCGCCGCGATGGCGTTTAGCAGGGATGATTTACCGGCATTGGGTGCACCCAGAATGGCGATGGAGACGCCGTCGCGCAGGCGCTCACCCCGGCGGTTATCGGCCAGATGGGCGTCGATCTCGGCAATCAGTTTATCCAGCCCTGGCTTAATCCGGACGACGATGCCGTCCGGCAAATCCTCATCCGGGAAATCGATATCGGCCTCGAGATGCGCCATGCTGCGGGTCAGGCGATCGGCCCAGCCCTGATAGAGCGACTTGAGCGCGCCGCCCAGCTGATCGAGGGCCTGCAGGCGCTGGGCCTCGGTCTCGGCATTGATCAGATCGGCGACGGCCTCGGCCTCGGTCAAATCCAGGCGGCCATTCTCAAACGCGCGGCGGGTGAACTCACCAGGCATGGCGAGGCGCAGGCCGGGCAGGGTGGCGAGGGTAGAGGCCAGGGTGTCGATAATCGCCCGCCCGCCATGGAGGTGAAGCTCAACCACATGTTCGCCGGTGAAGCTGGCTGGTGCCTCAAACCGGATAACAAGCGCCTCATCAATCGCGGTATCGGTGCCCGGGATCATCAGGCGGCGCAGGCTGGCCAGCCTTGCCGGTGGTTCCACCTGGTGTGGGGTCAGCGCCGCCAGCGCGTCCGCCGCATCTGGACCAGAGAGCCGCATCACGGCGACACCGGCGCGGCCGGGTGCCGAGGCGAGAGCGAAGATGGTATCGGTCACAAAGGCCTACTCAGATGACGGGCTGGGCGAAACAAGGCTATAGACCGGCAGCTTAAACAGACCGGGCGCATAGGCAATCTCGATCGCCATGCCGCGCTTAAACTGCCGACAGGCCGTGGCCCGTCGATCCATGGTGAGGGTCGCGCCATTGCTGACCGCCAACTCAATCCGGCAGTAGGTGTGGCGGGTATCGCTGCCAGCCTTGACTTGCTTGGCGCTCTCAACCTTTGCCGCCAAGGTCTCACCCGGTGGTCCGGCAAAGGCATTCAGCGCCACAACGCCACCGGCGAGCCCATATCCCAGCAGCAGCGCCAGCATCAGAATGCCGAGCCCGGCCAGGCTTTGCGCCTGCGCGCCGTGGTCCAGCTGGATCTGCCGCCGTGGATCGGTGGTGGCTTTTGCCTCCCGCCGAATGCGCTTGCCCTCGGTCAGAAACATGACGCCGATCCGGCCAAGATAGATGGCGAAGGGCGCGGCGATAGCCATGGCGAGGCCGATCAGCAGGGCAAAGTGCTGGGTCTCAAGATAGGCGTTTAGTGGTCGCTGTAGGCGATAAAGGGTCAGCGCCAGGCATAGGCCGATGGCGATCAGGACCAGGCTGTAGATCAGCCAGCGGCCAAGAGGGTGGCCAAGTGGGTGACCAGTATCGCGCTTCTGTTTCTTTGACATCGCTAGAACTGGGGCATGGCTATACCGGACAATGTTTCACGTGAAACATCTGGGGCGGGGGGCCACCGCCACTTAGTTGCGTGACCGATCTAGCATCAGCGGGCCTGGGCCGCTAGGGTCGGGCCAACACCCCACCTTACTCTGTCACCCTAAGCCACCGATAAGAATATGACCGAACCCGGCAACCGCCTGTCTGGCGAAACCAGCCCCTATCTGCGCCAGCACGCCGATAACCCTGTCGATTGGTGGGCCTGGGGGCCTGAGGCCTTCGCCGCCGCACGGGAGCAGAACAAGCCGATCCTGCTCTCTGTCGGCTATGCCGCCTGCCATTGGTGCCATGTGATGGCCCATGAGAGCTTTGAGAGCGAAGAGACGGCGGCGCTGATGAATGAGCGGTTCATCAACATCAAGGTGGACCGGGAAGAGCGGCCGGATGTGGATCATATCTATCAGGCCTCCCTCGGCGCCATGGGCCAGCAGGGCGGTTGGCCGCTGACTATGTTCCTGACCCCAACAAGGGAGCCGTTCTGGGGTGGCACCTATTTCCCGCCTGAGAGCAAGTATGGCCGGGCTGGTTTCTCCGACGTTCTAATCCAGGTCAGCGACATCTATCATGGCTCCCCGGAGAAGGTTGAGAACAACACCGAGGCGCTAACTGAGGCCCTAACCCAACAGACCTTCTCCCAGCCCGGCGAGGCGGGGATTGAGCCGGTGGTCATGGACCGGATGGCCGAGCGGGTGGTCCGCGATGTGGATCCTGAGCATGGCGGTATTGGTGGGGCACCGAAGTTTCCCCATTTCGGCGTGCTGGAACTGATCTGGCGCCATTGGCAACGGACCAAGGATCACGGCTCCTATGATGCCGTGGCGAAGACCCTGGAGGCCATGTGCCAGGGTGGGATTTATGACCATCTGGGTGGCGGCTTTGCCCGCTATGCCACTGATGAGGCCTGGCTCGTCCCGCATTTTGAGAAGATGCTCTACGACAATGCCCAAGCCATTGAGCTGCTGACGGAGGTGTTCCTCGGCAGTGCCAATAAGCTGTTCCGCGCCCGGTTGTTTGAGACCGTGGATTGGGCCCTGCGCGACATGATGGTTGAGCATGATGGCAAGGCTGCCTTCGCCGCCACCCTCGATGCCGATAGTGAGGGTGAAGAAGGCAAGTTCTATGTCTGGTCAGAAGATGAGATCGATGCGCTGCTGGCTGATAAGGCGCCTGGGTTTAAGGCGGCCTATGACGTTACCGGCCTTGGTAATTGGGAGGGGTCCAATATTCTGAACCGCCGTGGCGGCACCCCACCGGCTGATGAGGTGGCCGAGAAGAAGCTCGCCGATGCCCGCGACACCCTATTCCGGGCCCGGGCCGATCGGGTGCCACCGGGGCGGGATGATAAGGTTCTGGCCGATTGGAACGGCATGATGATCGCCGCCCTCGCCCGTGCTGCCTTTGTGTTTGAGCAGGATGATTGGATGGCGGCGGCGCGCGGTGCCTATGACTTTGTCACCGCCAATCTCGGTGCCGACACTGCCCTCGCCCATAGCTGGCACGCCGCTATTGAGGGCGTGGATGGTGGTGAGCCGCAGCTGCGTGGCCTCGGCACCCTTGATGACTATGCCCAGATGGCCCGGGCGGCCTTGACCCTCCATCAGTATCAGGGCGATGTCGTGCTGCTGCAGCAGGCCCAGCGTTGGGTTGATCACCTGAACAATCACTTCTGGAACAGTGATCACGGCGGCTACTTCATGGCCTCCGACCTCGCGACCGATCTCATAGTTCGGCCACGCCATGCGGTGGACCAGGCAACCCCCTCCGGCAATGGCGTCATGGTCGAGGTACTGGCCAGCCTGTTCTACCTTACCGGCGATCAGGCCTATCTGGAGCGGATGGAGGCGCTGGTCCAGTCCTTCTCTGGTGAGATTGAGCGGAACTTCTTCCCATTAGGAACATTAATCAATAGTATTGACTATATGCAGCGCTGCCGCCAGGTGGTGGTGGTCGGTCGGGCCGATGAGGCGATGACAGAAGGGCTGATCGACGGCATGCGTCGCCGCTCCCGCTACGACCTATTGCTGTCCGTGGTGGATGAGGGCGACGGCCTGCCTGGTGGCCACCCGGCCAAGGGTAAGTCGCGGGTTGAGGATCAGCCCACCGCCTATCTCTGCATGGGCATGGCCTGCCAGCCGCCAGTGACCGAGCCTGCCGATCTGGCCGCCCTGCTCGACCAGCCTGGCGGCCATGCCGGTGCCAATGACAATTCCGGCTGATTGGGATCAACGCTGATCATGGGCATCGCCGCACCATATGCCGGTTTTATGGACACGCCGGTTGGGCCGATTACGGTTTTTGCCAATGATCTGGCGGTGACCGAATTGGGCTGGGGTACCGAGCGTACCGCTGATCGGCCCAATGCGATTGTTGAGCAGGCGCTGGCTGCTCTCACCCGCTACTTCGATGGTGACGGCGGTGCCCTGGGCGATCTGCCAACCGCACCTGATGTGACAGAGTTTCGGGCCCGCATCCTGTCGGCCATGCGGCGCATTCCACCGGGTACTACCAAAACCTATGGCGAGTTGGGTAAAGCCGCGCGGGTCAGTCCCGGCGCGGTTCGTGCGGTCGGCAGTGCCTGCGCCACCAACCCCATTCCAATCATCATTCCCTGTCACCGTGTGGTTGCAGCAGGCGGCAAGATGGGCGGTTTCTCTGGCCTTGGCGGGCTCAATGCCAAACAGTGGTTACTGCGGCATGAGGAGTGGAATGGCAATGGCGATCAGGATCAACGGTCCTTGCTGTAAAGCGCAAGAACCGGGTCGCGGAAACGGGTGACAGCCTGCACCCTGCTGCCTAAGGTGCCGCCAACGATAACCGCGCTCAGGCAAGCTGGGCGGCTTGGCCAAAGAATTGGGAGGCCCCACGAGATGACCATGATCACCATCAACACCGCCGATGGCAGCTTTGGGGCCTATATGGCCCAGCCAGAGGGCAATGATGCCAGCAGCCCGGCGCCTGGACTCCTTGTCATCCAGGAGATTTTTGGCGTTAACAAGGTGATGCGCGATATCTGCGATGAGTATGCGGCCAAGGGCTATGTCGCCGTATGCCCCGACATCTTCTGGCGGCAGGAACCTGGCATCCAACTAACCGACAAAACCGAAGAGCATTGGAAGCGTGCCTTTGAGCTCTATCAGGGTTTTGACGAGGCTGCCGGTGTTGAAGATCTGAAGGCGACGCTCGCCCATATGCGTGGGCTCGACGTCACCAATGGCAAGGTTGGTTCCATGGGCTTCTGCCTCGGCGGTAAGCTTGCCTATCTGATGGCCACCCGGTCGGATGCTGACTGCAATGTCTCCTATTACGGTGTCGGGATCGACAATGCACTTGATGAAGCAGCTAGCATCTCAAACCCACTACTGATGCATATCGCGGAGAAGGATGGCTTTGTCCCGCCAGAAGCGCAGGCGAAGATCATGACCACCGTTGGCCCAGTCACCCAGGTTGAGGCCCATACCTATATGGGCCAGGACCACGCCTTCGCCCGGGTTGGTGGGGAGCATTATGACAAGGCATCGGCAGATGTTGCCAATGACCGTACCGCTGAGTTCCTGAAAGGTAACCTTGCATGACCCACGCAATCCGCATTCATGAATGGGGCGGGCCTGAGAAGATGGTTTGGGAGCCGGTCGACGTGCCGGCCCCGAGCTTTCGCGAGGTGACGCTGAAGCAGAGCTATGTCGGCCTGAACTTCATCGATGTCTATCACCGCACGGGCCTCTACCCGGTGCCAAGCCTACCCGCCGTGATCGGCATGGAGGGCTGCGGCGTTGTTGAGGCGGTGGGTGAGGGTGTCACCGAACTCGCTATCGGTGACCGGGTTGCCTATGCGTCCCCGCCGGTTGGGTCCTATGCCGAGGTTCGGAACATGCCCGCCGATCGGGTCGTGAAACTGCCCGACACGATTGATGATAAGACCGCCGCCGGCATGATGCTGCAGGGTATGACGGTTGAGTATCTGTTGAGGCGCACCTACCCGGTGAAGGCCGGTCAGACCATCCTGGTTCACGCCGCCGCCGGTGGTGTCGGCCTGTTGATGTGCCAATGGGCCAAGCATCTGGGTGCCACCGTTATCGGCACAGTTGGCAGCGTAGAGAAGGCCGAGTTGGCCAAAGCCGCCGGTTGTGATCACACCATCCTTTATCGCAAGCAGAACTTCGCCGAAGAGGTGAATGAGATCACCGACGGCAAGGGTGTGCCGGTAATCTATGACGGTATCGGTGCTGATACGGTTGAGCAGGGCTTCCAGTGCCTAAAGCCGCGCGGGATGATGGTTACCTTTGGCAACGCGTCCGGCCCCGTGCCAGAGATCCCCGTTGCTTGGCTCGCCGCCGGATCGCATTTCGTCACCCGGCCCTCGCTCATGGCCTATACCGCCAGCCGAGATGACCTGTTGCTCAGCGCCAATGCGCTTTTCAAGGTGGTACAGTCTGGTGCCGTGAAGATTGATATCCGCCAGACCTATCCGCTGTCTGAAGCGGGGCAGGCGCATTACGACCTAGAGTCCCGCCAAACCACGGGCACCACTGTTTTTGAGGTCTGATCTCGCGCGCGCTTAGATAAGGGGTAACGCCATGCCAATCCTCAACCCAACTGAGATTTATGGTGAGGTGGTCACCATCCTGGTGAATAGCGACCGGGAGGCTGATCTAACCTCATCTGAGCAACAGGCGGTTGAGGTGACCTATGCCGGTTTTGCCGGTGAGGATCATGGCGGTCTAACCCGCCCGTCTTGTAGCCGGGTTAAGGCACAGTATGAGCGGGGTACCGAGATCCGGAACACCCGCCAGGTCACAATCATCTCAACCGAGGAGCTAGCCGAGATTGGCGAGGCCATGGGGATTGGTGAGCCGGTGAAACCGGAATGGATTGGCGCCAATCTGGTGCTGACCGGTATTCCGCTGCTGACCCAACTGCCACCATCATCCCGCTTAATCTTTGAGGGTCCGGCGGGTGAGGAAGTCTCACTGGTTGTCGATATGGAGAACGGGCCTTGCCGGTTCCCGGGTGAGGTCATTGACCAAACCCATCCCGGCCTCGGCAAGCTATTCCCAAAAGCTGCATTGGGCCGCCGCGGGGTCACCGCTTGGGTTGAGCATCCGGGCCAATTGGCCGTTGGTGCCAAATGCCGCCTGCATATCCCGCCCCAACGGCTCTACACCCCCGCCATGACCGACATAAAGGCCGCTGAATAGGCCTATTTTCTGGTTTTCGCGCCGGAATGACGCTTTTTTCCGTGAAACCGGCCCTATCGCGCGTCATATAACTAAACCAATGGGTTAATGAGGGTTTAAAGGAGCCTGATAATGGAAGGTGCAATTGTCGCGTTGGCGTTGGTTATCGCCGTCGTCATTCTCGCGTTTCTCGGCGTCAAAACGGTGCCCGAGGGTTTTAACTTCGTTGTTGAGCGTCTGGGCAAGTATCACCAGACCCTGCGCCCCGGCCTTTCCTTCATCATTCCCTTTGTCGATACAGTCCGTGCCCGCGTCTCCATGATGGAGACGGTTTTGGACGTGCCCGCGCAAGAGGTGATCACCAAAGATAACGCCCGGATTACCGCCGATGGCGTGGTATTCTTCCAAATCTTCAACGCGCCGAAATCTACCTATGAGGTTGCGAACCTTCAGCGCGCCCTGCTGAACCTATCCATGACCAATATTCGTACGGTGATGGGCTCCATGGACCTTGATGCCCTACTCTCCCAGCGGGATGAGATCAACGCCATGCTGCTCAAAGCGGTTGATGAGGCCACCGCCCCTTGGGGTGTGAAGGTGGTACGTATTGAGGTGCTGGATATTGAGCCGCCAGCCGATCTTGTTGCCTCCATGGCGCGGCAGTTGAAATCTGAGCGCGATCGCCGTGCGGTCATTTTGGAAGCGGAAGGTGATCGCCAATCCACCGTCCTGCGTGCCCAGGGTGAGCTTGAAGCCGCAAAACTGCAGGCAGAGGCGCGTGAGCGCTTGGCGCTCGCTGAGGCGAAGGCAACTCAGGTGGTCTCTGAGGCGGTGGCTAAGGGTGACATCCAGGCCCTGAACTACTTTGTCGCCCAGAAGTATACTGAGGCGCTGCAAGCTATGGCGACCTCACCGAACCAGAAGACCCTGATCCTGCCGATTGAGGCAACCGCACCGATTGGCGCGCTGGCTGGTATTGCCGAACTGGTTTCCGGCAGCTTCAAAGACGGTGGCCCGTCGGGTGGCGGCGGTGGCGGTACGCCAAAGCCTAAGCCGAAGCGGCCAAGTGGTTCCGCCGGCTCCCCAACGGGTGGCAAGACAACCCTCGAAACCATCGCGGAGCAGACCTACCAGCAAGGTCGGTCAGGCAGCAGCAGCATGGGTGAAGCGTCAGGACCCTGGGCGCGATTCTAAGCGCGCGACGGTCTTAAGCCACAATGCTTGCAGGCATAACCACCGCCATGGCCGAGGCATTGGCCATCCAGTTTGACGGAGGAACATTGATGACCATCCCTTACATCTATTGGCTCGCCGCCGGGTTATTGATTGCGGCCGCTGAGATGCTGGTGCCCGGCTTCATTCTGATGTGGTTTGGTGTGGCGGCCCTGACGGTTGGCGTCATCACGGCGTTTTCTCCGGAGATTGGTTGGGCGGTTCAGCTAACCCTGTTCGCCCTGATTACCACTGCATTCCTTGTCGGGTGGTGGATCTATCAAAAGGGTCGGCCACCGAAGGAAACGGAAAGCCAGTTTAACCATCGGGCGGCCGGCATGGTCGGCCAGACCATAGTTCTGACTGATGCCATTCAGCATGGCCGTGGTCGAAGCTTCTCCGGCGATACGTCATGGGAACTGCGCGGCCAGGATGCGCCTAAGGGGGCAAAGGTCCGGGTGGTTAGCGTTACCGATGACAGCGTGCTGCATGTTGAGTTTCTGGCGGGTCCAGAGCCCGCCCAGCATACGGTTGGCCCCGACTACACCCCAGATAGCCTGCGGCCCAGCACCAATAGCGAGAAGCAGGTGAAGGACAGCACGGCCTAGGCTTCATCGTTCAAAGCGCGGGGAGCTTTTTAAGTGGCCTTTTATGCAACCTGGCTCATCCTAACGATCTGCCTGCTGCCGTTCGATCTGTTCGAGCCCTGGTCCGCCACCTTACCCGAGCCGGGCGTTATGACGGCACCTGCCCATCCGGTGCAGGTCGATTTTAATCAACCAGAGCAGATTGATGAGATTGGTGGCCATCAGATCTATGCGCTGGCGACCTACGATATTGATGCCCGTATTCTGTCTCGACGCCGGTATTGGTTTGATTGGGCGCCGGGTTGGCTTGGCACGAGCGCGTCACCGATTGATCTGACCGTTGGTTGGGGTCAAATGTCGGATACGGCGATGACCCAGCACATGTCGGTGCAGAATGCCTTCCGCATTGCGATGGCCCGCAGTGCTGTTGATATCTTCAACCCGGATATCACGAGCCAATATGCCAACATGCACATGATACCGGGTAGCCGGGAGGTGCGTGGCGCACTCCTGGATCTTCGCCCCAATCAAACCGTGCGGATGAGTGGCTTCCTAGTTGAGCTGCGCGATGATGGCGAGCTATTGCTGCGCAGCTCAATGAGCCGCCATGACGGCGATAATCTGCGCGATTGCGAGATTATGTACGTCACCGAAATCGAAGTACTGCCCAGCTAGGGCCTTACATCTTCAACAGTGAGCTTGGGCGCTGGCCAGGCCGATTGGCCTCAAGCGGGTCGGGGGCCGCGGCACG
The DNA here is from genome assembly GCA_019192455.1 of Alphaproteobacteria bacterium SS10. Classification (NCBI taxonomy): domain Bacteria; kingdom Pseudomonadati; phylum Pseudomonadota; class Alphaproteobacteria; species Alphaproteobacteria bacterium SS10. Next base: position 31,089 of record JAHCML010000009.1, on the reverse strand, counting down.
GTCTAGAACCACTTGCTGCATCATGCCGTGGGGATACACCTTAACGGCATTCCCAGCGGTAAAGTCTTGGGCATCAGCGTCGATCTGGCCAATCAAAGCATCCAAACGGTCGACGGAGCCTCGTGCCCGAACGGTGGACCAATCGCGAGCACCTTCCAGCATGTGCTTATCAGCCAGCAGGATGCGGCCACCCTTAACGGGATCCCCATTTTGGTCGGTATCGCCAAGGTCGATAACAGCGTAGGTGAAGCGCCCTTGCTCATCCCATTCGCGGCCGTGATAGGTGGCCTGCGGGTGGAAACCAAGGACAGAGGCCAGCTTCTGCCCCGCACCAAGTGAGTTACTTTCCGGATGGTCGCTGCTCAACCACTCGCGGCGGCGAACCCATGCTGGTTCACTCCAATGCGGCTCATCACCAGTGGTTGGTGCAAATCCCAATGGTCCTTCACCAAACATGTCTAAACCCCCCATTTGGCAAATCAGAGCTTTAGGGAAGCACGGGGTTTAGAAAGCCGGAAAATGTATCGGATATCTGATCCACGCGCAGGGCCGCTCTAGCCGCGCCGCCTGGCCAATTGTGCCGTTGCCCAGAAACAGCGTTCGGTCAGCGCGCGTTCGGGCTGGCCGGTCTGCTTGCACAGGCCCTCGGTTTCCAGCGCGCGCTCAATCGCCTGGTTCAGCTTGCGCACATTCCAGGATCGCAGCTGCCCTTCATAGGCACCTTTAAGCTTGAAGAAGATTGGTGGTCGGGCGCTGTCGACTACAGCCTTGGCAGGCTTGCCATTCCCAACTTCAATCGCCATTGGGTAGAGCTTGCCCAGATGCCGTTGCAGGGCGCGGAGGATCGCCACCGGTGAAGTGTCCTGAGCCCATAACCGATGTAACGCGCGGTCCGCACCGGCGATATCACCGCCCATCGCCGCCATCACTGCATCATCAAGGGACAGGTCAGCCTCATCCCCCACCGTCTCCGCGATGTGGTTTGGGGTCAGGGTCTCATCATCACCCATATAGATGAGTAGCTTGTCCAATTCCCGGCTCATCAGGGCGCGGTCACCGACTAGCCGGGCTGCTAAGACGTCAATCAAATCGCGACTGGACTGTTTGCCTGCCTCACGAAGACGCTGACCAATCACGGCCGCTAGTTGCCGCTCATCCTCGACATAACAGGCGAGGGCGGCGCCGGTCTTGGCACCTTCGAACAGTTTGCGCAGGCCAGAGCGTGGGGTCAGATCGCCGGCGGTCATCACGACCCGGTTTTCGGTCTGGGTTGGGTCGACTTGGTTGATCAGCTCGGTCGCGGCTTTAAGGGTTTTGTCATCCGCATCACGAAGGCGAATAACCCGTCGACCACCCATCAGGGTCATGGCATTGGCCTCATCCGCCAGGCGGCTTGGGTCCTTGGCCACATCATCGACGGTGAGATCTAAAACCGCGAAGGGGTCATCGGCCGCCGCATCGCCAAGCCAGGCCCGCGTCAGGGCAATCAGCCGTTCATGGGCCAAGCCAGGATCGGGGCCATAGACAAGCACGGCGGCGGCGCTGGCATCCGGTGCCTTCGCAAACCTGTCGGCATCTTGTGGTTTGACCTTCATGACCGCTGCGCTGGGTTAGTCAGCGGTGTCGCTGGCCTCTGCCGTCTCATCCGGCTTTGGGCCTTGGGTGGCGAAATAGGCGCCGAGGCGGACCACCAGCTCATCACTGATCTGGTCGATGGCTTGCTCACGGGCGGTTCGTTCAGACACGACGGTGGCAAACGGGCTGTCCAATACGTTGAAGGTAGTGATGGATTGGCTGACCGTGCTCCATAACCGCTGGCCGTTGCTGCGGCTCATCAGATTGGCCGTCGCCGTGCCGGTTAGCTGGCTACGGGTCATGCTGTCATCCCGGTCGATATCGATGGCTACCTGACGGAAGCTTAGCTGGACCACCAACTCATACTTCGCGGACTGGGGAATGCCATCGACATAGATCTGGTCGATTAGGGCATTGCGCAGCATCTGCCCCTCGCGGTCGGCGATCGGTGCCACGCGGACATCGGCAAACTGCTCTTGCACGGTTGGGCCACCACCGTCACGGCCAGCGGTGCCGTAGACCGGCTGGAAACCACAGCTGGCAAGCAGGATCAGGGCGGGGATGAGGAGGATTACACGCTTCATATCGCCAGTCTTAATCACCGGCGTCGGGTGCGGCAAGCGGCGTTGCGTGTGAGGGCCGCTTTTCTGGCCATTACTGGCCGCCAAGCGACGGCAGACCGCGTTACTGGGTGGGGGTTAGTTCGGTCAGGAAGTTCAGTACGGTCGGCCCAACCTCATCTTGGTCAGCACCAAGCCTGGTCATAATCGCGCTGTGGTTATAGCCATCTGGTGCCTGATAAAGCGTGGTCTGATAGCCCGCCGCATTCAGTGCATTGGCGAGGTTAGCGGAAGCATCCGCCGCTGCGGCCCGATCCACATGGGCGATTAGAAAGGGCGGTACATCGCCGCCACTCGCGATCTGATGAACCGGGGACGCTGCCTTCAGATCGGCCTCCTCGGTCCCAAAGGCGCGGTCATAGATAAACTTGGTCACCCGGTTGGTTGCGCCGTCTGCCAACAGGTCATAGGCGGCGCCATCCAGCAAGACAGCGCCCTTGACCATACCCTGATCGCCGCCAGCAGCCTCTAGGTACTGGCCATCAATGGCGGTGAGGGCGGCCAGATGGGCGCCAGCGGAATGACCCATGATGTAAATCTGATCAGGGTCACCGCCAAAGCTGGCAGCATTCTGATGAAGCCAGGTAATGGCACTGGCCACATCGGCTGCCTGCTCCCGGAATGTAACGTCGGGCACTAGGCGATAGTTGATGCTGGTATAGACCCAACCCTGCTCTGTGAAGAATGGCACCGGGTTCGCGGTGACAACGCCGCTGGCCTTATCACCAACGGCCCAGGCACCACCATGGATCATCATCAGGATGGGTGCGGCGCCATTGCTTGTGCCGGGCTGATAGATATCCAGGGCCTGCCTGGGGTTATCCGTTCCGCTGTAGGGCACATCGGCTGATGATGGGTCGACAGTGGCGGTTGGCGGTGGACCGCTGGGTCTTCCCTGGAACAAGCCACGGGTTTGTCCATCCGTTTGACCGCCGGATTGCCCGCCTTGCTTCTGTCGTTGGCTGAAGAATGAGATGGCGCGTTCAAGCTCAGGCTGGGTCAGCAGGCCATCGCCATCCTGATCCATCCGATCAAAGCCGCGCTGTAGGCGGGTTGGTGCCTCTTCTTTTGAGATGGCGCCATCGCCATTGGCATCCCGCCGCATCAGGAAGCCAAGCAGTTGCTCCGGGTCCATGTCTTGCGGGTTTGGGCGACCATTGGCGCCTGGCAGGGGCTCACCATTCGGGCCGATGGCGGCCGGTTGGTCCGGCTCACCGCCAAAGAATTGGGCGCTGGCCGTACTGGTCAGGTTGGGTGCCGCCATCAGGGCCATCAACATGATGGCGAGGCCAGTGGTTTTGAGTTGTCGTCGGGTCATCTTGCCTCCCCGGCATTGTTACGCAATCGGGGTTGGCACGTATGGAACCACAAAAACCCTGCGCCCAGAAACCCTGCGTTTCTTCGGGGCGGAAATCAGTCCCACATGCCAGCGACGCGGTAAATCCCCTCCGGCACATACCGGATATAGAGCTCAACCCCCTCCTGCGCTTGATACAAACCATCCCCGGTGGGGGTGCCAAATAGCAGGCCAACCGAGCGATCGAACGGACCCAGGTTTAGGCCTTCCGTGCCCCGGCTCTCATAACGCTCGCCGGTGACCGGATCGACCATGGGGGTGATGACGAAGGCAAGGGGTCGGTACGGAAACTCCGGCGCCTTATCCATCTGGGCCAGCACTTCTTCGATCGTATAGCCACGCTGGTCGATAAAGATGGTGTCACTGGCCAGATTGCGCAGCTGTTGGCGGTCCCCATCGATCAGGGCCTGGATCCAGGCCAGCGCGGTGTCGAGCGCCTGCCGATCCTGGCCCGGTGGCGCATGGGCCAGCATCTCTTCCAGGGAAAGGGCCTCAACCGGCATCTGATAATCCCGTTGCGGCAGCAGATTGTCCGGATTGCCCTGCGCCATCGCTGGGGCAAACGGCGTTAGTGCCAAGATCGCGAGCGTGGCGATGGCAGATAGGCTGAGAGATAGTTTGAACATGGCGGCCCCCTTCGACTGATTGTACCGAGTTATGGGACGCGGTGGGCTGTTGAGTTCTTGGCCGATGCGGCCAGAATTACTCAATCAAAGATATCGATGATCTCTTCCAGCATGGATTTCCGCCGTTTGTAGCGGGGCTTGCTGTAGCCGTCTTTGCGATAGCCACGGCGATCATCGTGATACCGGTCTTTATGGTGATGCCGATGATGGTCGCGGCCGCCTTGGTGCCCGTAATGCCCCTGATAGCCATAATGGGGTGGCGGCGGTGGTGCCTGATGCTGCTGGTGGTCGTCTAAGCGCTCACGATGGTTGCGGGGCTGGGCCACGCCACCGACGCTTTCTGTGCGGGCGATGATCTTGTCCAACTCACCCCGGTCGAGCCAAATGCCCCGGCATTTCGGGCAGTAATCGATTTCGACCCCGTTGCGGGTGGTCATGATCAGTTCTTCGCCATCAACAGGGCATCTCATCGGTCTAAGTGGCTCCTAAGCACAATCGGAAACAACGCTATACGCGCCTAGATGGGGTGGTGGGTCGATGGCGGCAAGTAGCCCAATGCCGATCTTGGATGGCCAGATCGCCGCGCTGGTGTGCTGCAAGTGTCTATTGCCCCGTCGGCACCGCGATGCATTGGCGATCCTGGCAGATGGCGCGGTGAGGTACGGGTGACTGTGGTGGTAGGGCGCAGTCCACAACGGGGGCGAGGCAAGACTTATACTGCCCATGTTCGCGCTGATAGGTTTGGGCCACTGCCTCTGGCCAGTCGCAGATGCTCTGCGTCATCACGCAATCGCTGTCGACATCGCATTGGGTCCAGGCCCGTGTCGGCCGCTTTGCCGTTGGGCCCAGATAGGCCTCGCACCGACCACCATCGGCACTCAGCGTGTTTGTCTGATTAGATTGGGCCAACGGTGCCGACATTGGCAGCGACAACACCAACCCTAAGGTTAGCGCGGTGACAGCCACTGTGTAGCAGCGGTTGAGCGTTGGCGTGGTCATGGCAGCGGGATTCTCCGTATCAAACCAACGCCAATGATACATGGGTTAGTGCCTTACGGTGATACGTAGTTTGACGCAGCCTGATCAGTCTTCAATTGGAAGAGCCTGGCATCGCTTATTCTCGCAAACCGCGCGGTGCGGTCCTGGTGGAATTGGTGCATAGGCGCAGGAGATGTAAGGCACTGAGCAGGCGGCATGTTTCTGCTGGGCTTCCAGATACGGCTTGGCGACCGTCTCTGGCCAATCGCACATGCTTTTGCTCAAGACACAGTCACTGTCGACCTCACATTGGGTCCAGGCCCGTGTCGGCCGCTCATTCAGTGGTCCGGGTCGATAACCAACGCACTGATAGCCATCAACAGCCTGGGCCGCGGCGGCAAACGGTGCCGCGATAAACGTAAGCGCATAGATGACCGTGAGGGTTGAAGTGGTGAGCCGGTGCATAGGGGGTTGATTAGGGCGCGGCGGCGCGCGCCTTCTCCATTCTCGCCACTTCTTCGACATGGCCGAAATCGAGGCGGTTGCCGGCGGCGGTGCCGTAATTCTCCACCATGTCTTTGAGGGCCGCTTGGCTATCTGGGCGGCGGAAGATTTCGTCCGAGGCGATACGCCCTTCCGCCGGACCGCCCAGTGCGAACTCAACCCCGGCGATCTGCACTTTCTGCGGCCGGAACACCCGGTCCCGGATGCGGGCCAGGTCGCCAGCATCGGTGCTGGTCATCTCCTGCGCGGCAAAGGCGCGGTTGGCCTTTGACCCCTCACGCTGAATATCGCGGACTAGCCAATTGCCCTGGTCATCCTGGCCGAACTTCATGGTGATCTGGTCTTGCGCCTCTGCGCGGTCATGATTGTACCAGCTGTCATAGGCGGAATAATGATCACCACCGGCCCTGACGCCGATGGTGGCGGTACCGTGGAAGGTGCTGAGATGGCCCACCTGGTCCGCACGCTCGCCCTCAAGTTTGCGCTCGGTTTTCAGGGTCTCTAGCTGATCTCGCGCCTTCTGCTCATCGCCATTATAGACCGAGTGCATATCAAACTCGGTGTCCCAGCCATGCTCGAAATTCACGTAATAGGCGCCGGCGTTGTACCCATCGATGCCCGCCTTCTCCCAAAAGGGTTGGTCCTTCTTTGCGTCGCCAACCCACTCATAGACGTGCCGCTGGGTGATGGCATCTTCAGGTGGCATGCGGTTGGGGTCGAAATCGACCCGGCCAGGATGGTTCTCAATTCGGTCGGCAAGCTCATCCCGGCCCTCTTCACGGAGGGCGGCAAGCACGCGGTCTACCTTCGGGCCGAGGGCGGGTTCATTGGAGCGGAGATACCGCCCCTCAATCTTCTCGTCTGGGATTTCGAATTGATAGATGTAGCCAGGTTTTCCGGGGCCGGTCCGACCCTGCAGATACTCCCAACTATCACCGCCATAGTCAGCCGCGTAGAAGCCAAAGCCGTACTCGGTTCGCTTCACCCGGCTATAATCCGGCTGGTCAAACATATTGACCGACCCGTGATACAGCGTGGCCATCCCTCAAGTACCCCAACTTGCCCACATAACCAGTATCAAAAGGCTAACACTGATTGGGGCAATGGCCAAATGGCTGCTTTCTAAGGCTATTGCGGGGTGCGTGGGGGCGGGTAGGCCTTACCTGGAATGGCGCGGCGGAACGCCATCTCTGCCATCTTGACCGTCATCTCTTCGGTCAGAGTGGCGAGTGGCTGGCCCTCTTGGATCGCGAGGGTGCGTTCCAGGGCCTTGTAGATGTCGGAATAGCCACGTGGGCGCTGGCTCTTATCGCCATCGGCATAGACGAGGCCAAAGCCGTTCTCATGCCGTTCGATCAGGTGGGTCATCGGCCCGATATCGGCGGCACCGCTATCCGGGTCGATGCTGCGGATCCGGCTTTTATCGATATAGGGTGCCTCACTAATCTTCCCGTCGCCACGGTCGAAGGTTAGCACCATGCCGCCATCAAACACGCGGGCCATCAACAGATCACCCTTACGGCCATCGGCCCCGGCCTCGGCCGTCTGCTTCAACTGGCTGACGAACTTACGGGCCCGCCAGGCACGAAGGCCATTACCAACCTCCGGTCGGGCAGCAAGGTCGACATAGGTCAGGTCTTCTTCCGGTGGCATGGCCGGGTGAGTTGGGGCAGCTGGATCAGTCATGGTCTTATCGGGCGGTTAGAATAGGGAAGCGGCGATGTTGGGCTTGGGCCCCTACATCATCGGGCGGCGCATCCAGGTTGGGGTCGGGTCCCCATCCATTGGCACCTCAGTGCCGTAAGCTTTGCCGGGGATTGCGCGGTGGAACTGCATATCGGCTATATTCGCGGTCAGGCTCTCGGTCAGCTCCGCCAGCGGTTGGCCCTCTTGCTGAACCAGGGTCCGCTCTAACGCCTTAAACACATCCGGATAGCCGCGCGGCAGCTTGGTCTTATCACCCTCGGCATAGACCAGGGCCGTACCATCCTCTTGTTCTTCAATCAGGTGCAGCAGCGGGCCCGCATCGACCGTGCGATCGGGGTTGATGCCCCGTACCCGGTCCTGGTCGATATACATATTCTCACCAATGGTCCCATCCTCGCGGGCATAGGCCACATTCATCCCACCATCATAAAGCTGGGCAACTTTCAGCCTGGCATCGGCGCCGACAAAGTCGTGCATCATCCGCTTCAGCCCAGCGGTGAAGCGCTTGGCGCGCCAGACCTTGATGGCAAAGGGGTCGGCAGGACCTTTATCGGTGAGGTCCATAAAGGACCCATCGGTGGGGAAACCGCGCTCATCACGCGCGTCTGTACCGGCAGGGGCGGCATCGCCACGGGCGGTGGCTGCAGCCGGGGCTGCAAGGGGCGTATCACTGGCCAAGGGGAGAGCTCCTTCTTACGTGGGAGGCAGGCCATTTTTGGTGTCATACCGTTGCTACGCCCGGCCCAAGAAAGACCGAAACATTTCTGTCATATTTTTCTAATCAGGTTCTGTCGGTGCCATTCCGCCCTCGGAAACCGCCCGTCCGGCATGGGCGTAGAGGGTGATAATCATCGCCATAAAACTGGTGTAGAGCAGGTAGTAGGCGGCAATCGCCATGGCGATCCCGGTCTTGCCGCCAAGGTTGAGCGCATCGCCGCCATACAAGAGCAACTCTTGCAGGCCCAGCGTGGCAAATATAAGGGCGATTGAGGCAATCCCGGCGAAGGCGCCAATGGTGATGGTAAAGCCAAAGCCCCTAACCGCGTCGATAGCCCCACGCCCCAGCGCCCGGAATGACGAACCCTGAAGCAAATGCCAATAGAGCGCGGTGATCGGGAACAGTGCCATGATGTTCAGCAGCCAGATCAGGGGATAGCCGACGGCCCGCACCAGATCATCATGCTGCGCCAAGGCGTAGTTGAACGAGGTTGGCTCTGACCGCATCGTATCCAGGATATAAGCCCAGTCATAAAGATTGGCGACCAGCGCCTCATACTCTTCAATGATCAGGAAGGTGGGGTAGAGCGCCAGGCACAGCACGATGACCCAAACCGTTGAGGCATAGAGCGTGCGCGGTATGTGGCGTAGGGAGGGGAACAACCGGCCGAGCGCGGTCTTTGGCGCCCCCCGACCGGCATAGAAAGGACGGTTGAATTGGTGCCAGAGCAGCCAGCCAAAACCGATCATGGCAATCACCAAGGCATCGATCGGAAACATCATCGAGCCACCATCACCGGAGAACACAATCGGCATCATCGGCAGGAGCGGGATAACCGATAGATAGGTGATCATCGGCAAATGCCGGAAGGTGGCGACAAAGCTGTTCTGGATCACACCCAGGGCCGCCCGTGCCGTCAACGGCTTTGATTTCTGGGCTGCCGCTACCGTGGCCATGCCCTATCCCTCCCCCGATGGTCTGTTCATATGCTCTGTTTCGGTGATCTATTCTTAAGACGCACGGCATCTCTGAAATCTTTGCTGACAGGCTTTATGGCTGGAATTTTACCGGCCTTGGACGTCAAACCGGTTAAGGGGTGATAATCACCTCATCATGGTTGTGGAGGGGTGACGATGGAGCCGCTTATGGAGCCGCTAACGGGCCAGACCGCCGGTTTTCTTCAAACGCATCAGTATCTGGTCATGATCCTGCCGCTCTTGGTGGCGGCTGGTTACCTCTACTGGATGTTTTGGCAATCGCCCTGGGTCCGGTTGGCGCGCAAATATCCGGCACGCCGCCTGCCAAAGCTGTTGGAGCATCAGAACTGCACCGTCGCGGCGATCAATATCAACCGGGTGCAATACACGGCCAAAAGGGTCGAGGGGCATGACGGCATTCAGAACTATGTCATCCCGCATGAGAGTGGGCTGTACCTTACCACCAAGGCGGTGGTGTTCGATAAGCAGCCAATCCGCCTGCCCTGGCACACGGTGCGCCGCGTCACGCCCGCGCCGGAGGCGGAGGGCCTCACCGCCCTCACCAAGTTTCATGAGATTGAGCTGGAGGTTGAGGGCGCGCCGTATCTGATCAAGCTGCAGAAACACGGCACCGATGGCGCCATGGTGAACCGCATCGTCGCCTATGCCCGCTAGCGGGGCGGGTGATTGGATGGGTTGCTGGGCAGGCTCCTGGGCCGCCTACTGTGCCGCCTCAGGAATGGTGATGTTGGCATCGTCCTTGGACACCGCCTGGCATTGCCCGGCCTGACACGCGGCGCGGTAGTTATTGGGGTCCCGATAGATCATCGGGCAGGCAATCCGCGGCCCGACACATTGGTTCAGCTGATCCTGATCCGCCACATGGCCAGTATTCAGCCCCATGGGAAACCCACAAATATTCCGCCCCAACACACAATCACTGTCCTGCACGCAAGTAGTCCAAGCAGCAGGCGTCTCCAAGCTATCGCCGAACCGGGAGCATTGGCTTTGAACCGATAGCTTCTGAGCTGAAGCAAGAGCAATCATTGGCATGCACAGCAACAAGCATAAGCTGAGACAAGCCAATGGGGCCGACAATTTAAATTCTCGCCATTTTTGTGGCTCCAGAAGCAAGGCGGCCTTGGTCTGATTTTTTTTCGCCCCTCTCAACATATTCATCAACTATTTTATCTGTATTATTAATTTTTTCGGTATCAATTATAAGTCTCAATATAGTTCCCGGGATAAAGCAGTCTTTTTGTTTTGTGCTCTTTCCCAGAATTCCAATAGATCCGCTGCCACTACAAATTAACAAGCTGCCAAAGTCTCGCGCGACCTCACTGATCACATATAGGCCGAATCCAGTATTTCCCCACATTTTGTCTTTACTCTGACCAGCTTTTGGATTGCCAGAAACTCCAACACCTAGTGCTGTAGATATAGCATGTGTATCATTTTTTAGATTGTTCTCTGGGTTCTTTTTTAGAGAATTGAAGATTCCTATTCCTTCATCACCTATCGATAATTCAACTCGCTTTTTTGTTGGCCAATATTGTCCACAGTAATAATATTTATCTGATTCGCTGTGCTCAAGAGCATTCCTTATAATCTCTCTTATAGAATAAGAAATAAACTCATTAAGATCATTTTGTCCGCGACTTAGTACAGAAGACATGTGATTTGCGTGTTGATCGACAAGTAGTCCAGGATGTATTTTAAGTGATCGAGCTGTTTCAATTATCTGTCTTTTATCTCCGCATTTTACTGGTATAAAATTTGAATTCCCAGATACGTTATCTGTTTCTCTTCCATAATCCAGGCCAAAGCTTTGAAAAAATCCCATGTTTGCGATATATTCATGGGCCTGATAGTTTTTGTACTTTAGATCTATTTGAGGATTTTTTTCTTTATACTTCGAATAATCGAAGATACTGAGATCATCGCAAAAGGTGAGAAGCTTTTTTGGTGACCGAAATCTATCTCTATCTCTTCGGCTGTTTCCACAAGCCTCTGTATTTCGATAGAAAAATTAAGAATATTTTTTGGAATAAGATTCGATGGCAGCGATATTTTCAAATTAACCCACCACTAAGTTAACGACTCTCCCCGGCACCACTATAACCTTGCGTAAGGTCTTACCGTCAATGGCGCGTTTTACGTTGTCGTTGGCGAGGGCCATTTCTTCCAGCGCGTCTTTGCTGGCGTCTTTGGGGACGTCGAGGGTGGCGCGGAGTTTGCCGTTTACCTGGACCGGTAGGGTGACCGTGTCTTCCACCAGCAGGGCGGGGTCAGCCTCTGGCCAGGCATGGCCGGCCAGGATTTCGTCATGGCCCAGCTGTTGCCACAGCTCTTCGGTCAGATGCGGCATCATTGGGTTGATGAGGCGGGTGATCAGCTCCAGCGCCTCACGCAGTGCCCATTTCTCATCATACGTGCTAACGCCGCCGCCCGCATCCGGGTTCACGAAATCGCTGATCGCGTTGGAGTACTCACGCAACCGTGCCACTGCCCGGTTATAGGAGAATGCCTCCAAATCACCGGCCAGGGCCGCAATCGTTTTGTGACCCGCTTGGCGCAATGCTAGGGCCTTATCACCAAAGCTGGCGGGCGCTGGCGTGCCGATGGCGGGCAAATCGCCAAGGTTTTCGGCGACCAGGCGCCATAGGCGGTTCACATATTTCCACGCGCCCTCAATCCCGCTTTCGGTCCATTCCATATCCCGGTCTGGTGGGCTGTCTGACAGGATGAACAGGCGGGCCGCATCGGCGCCATAGGTCTTGATGATCCGCTCAGGATCGACCGTGTTGCGCTTGGATTTGGACATCTTCTCAACCCGGCCGCGGGTCACGGGCTGCTTGCCCTCAATGGTCACCCAATCACCACTGTCGGTTTTGGCCACGTCATCGGGGTAGAGCCAGTTGCCGTCTGCGTCTTTAAACGTCTCATGGCCGATCATGCCCTGGGTAAACAGGCCGGTAAATGGCTCGTTGGCTTGCTCTGGCAGCGGGTAGCCGCATTGGCGGAGAGCGCGGGTGAAGAAGCGGGAATAGAGCAGGTGCAGAACCGCATGCTCAACGCCGCCGATATACTGGTCGACGGACATCCAGTATTCCGCTGCCTCTTTTGAGATCGGCGCATCCTCATTACGCGGATCGGCGTAGCGGAGGAAATACCATGAGCTCTCAAAGAAGGTGTCGAGCGTGTCGGTCTCACGCGTTGCCTCGCCGCCGCATTCGGGGCAGGTCGTGTGCTTCCAGGTTGGGTGGCGTTCCAGCGGGTTGCCTGGCTGGCTGAAATCCGGGTCGGTGGGCAGCTCAACCGGCAGCTGGTCATCCGGCACCGGCACGGTCCCGCATTTGGCGCAATGCACGAACGGGATCGGGCAGCCCCAATAGCGCTGGCGGCTAACGCCCCAATCGCGCAGGCGGAATTGGATCTTCCGCTCGCCCTGGTCGTCGCCCTCGAGCTTATCGGCCATGGCGGCCTTACCATCCTCAACCGTCTTCCCGTCGAGGAAGTCAGAATTGATCAGGCGACCCGGGCCGATATAGGGCTCATCCGCGACTGAGATGCTGCTTGCATCCTGGTCCGATGGGCAGACCACAGGGGTGATCGGCAGGCCGTATTTGGTGGCGAAGTCGTGGTCACGCTGGTCATGGCCGGGGCAGCCGAAGATTGCGCCCGTGCCGTAATCCATCAGGATGAAGTTCGCGACATAGACTGGCAGTTCCGCGCCCGTGATCGGGTGTAGGGCTTTAAGGCCGGTGTCGAAGCCCAGCTTTTCAGCCTTCTCAATCGCCTCTTCTGACGTGCCGAGGCCCTCGCATTCCTTAATAAAGGCCTGGAGGTCGGGATTGTCCTTGGCCAGCTCACCCGACAGGTCGTGGTGGGCGGCGATGGCCATAAAGCTCGCGCCGAACAGGGTGTCATGGCGGGTGGTAAACACCCTCAGGGTGTCGTGACTGGTCAGGTCGTTGCTCGCCAGCTTGAAATCAATTTCCATCCCCTCAGAGCGGCCAATCCAGTTGGTCTGCATCAGGCGCACGCGCTCTGGCCATCTATCCAGCTTCTCGATGGCATCAAGTAATTCCTGACTATAGTCAGTGATTTTGAGGAACCATTGGGTCAGCCTCTTGCGCTCAACCGGTGCGCCGGTGCGCCAGCCCTTGCCGTCGATCACCTGCTCATTCGCCAGCACGGTGTGATCAACCGGGTCCCAGTTCACCCAGCTCTCCTTCCGGTAGGCGAGGCCTTCTTTCGCGAAGTCGAGGAACATCTTCTGTTCATGCCGGTAATAGCCGGGGTGGCAGGTGGCGATCTCTTTCGACCAGTCGATCGACAGACCCATGGTCTTCAGCTGATCGCGCATGGTGTCGATGTTTTGATAGGTCCAGGTGGCGGGGTCCGCATTGTTCTGGATCGCCGCATTCTCTGCCGGCAGGCCGAACGCATCCCAGCCCATGGGGTGCAGGACGTTAAAGCCCTGGGAGGCGCGATACCGGGCCAGCACATCGCCCAGCGTGTAATTGCGCACATGACCCATATGCAGCTTGCCCGACGGGTAGGGCAGCATTTCCAGCACATAGGACTTATTCTTCGAGGGGTCGATGCCAACCTCGAAGCATTTCTGCTCATCCCAGATTTTCTGCCATTTCGCCTCGGTGGCGGCGGCGTTGTAGCGGTCTTGTTGTGCAGTATCGGACATGGCGGCTATCGACGGGGCTCGGGTCACTGATGAAAGAGCCCGCGTCTATAGCGAAAATAGCCGGATGCCGCTAGTCGCGGATGTCTGGTTTGCAGCGGCTAGGCGGTTAATGAACCGAGCTTTGTTGGCCGCCGAAGGGGAATGGGATGATGTTGTTCGTCATCTCAACCGGTGTGCCGGTGTCCGCGATGGGGTTAATCACCCAGTGGGCGGCACTCATCTCCCGCGCCCAGCGGAAGCAGGGTGGCCCGGCCATGAACGCCTCGTCCGGCCCCAAATGCCGTTCCAGAATGTGGGTCGCGCTATCCCAGCTATCCTGCTGAAGGTGGCTGAGCACCGTGATGAGGTCCCGCTCAAAATTAAAGAGCTTGGGGCAGTTGGGGCAGCCGATTGCCAAGTTGTAGCGCGCGCCAACGGCCACCAGGCTGCAAAACTCATCGACCTCATACACAGCCTCATCAAGGCCAGAGAGGCTGAATGCTTTCTCAATCACCTCAAGTGCGGATTGGGATTCATGATACCCGGCAAACCAGCATCGAAGGGTCCAAGCGATGAGCTGTTGGCTGGTCTCAAGCTCCTTCACCACCAATTCGGTCCGCTGCTTGTCTAGTGGCACAGTCATCATCTGCCTAACCCCTACTCTCTAATTGAGAATGATTATCAATATCAAAGAGAGTGCACCAGTTTTTGGCGCGGTGCAACAGCGGTTTTGCCGATGTCTGCGGTTGCGGCGTTATTGCGCGTTCATGGAGACGAGGAAGAAGTTCTTACCCATATGCATGTTCGGCATATAGCGGCTGAAGCGGGTGTCTAGCTTCAGATCGTGGCCCATCTCACCGATTAGGCCGAAGGGTGGGATCAGGCATTGGGAGGAGTTGTAATACTCCTCACTTCGATCCGCCTGGCCCACATGTTGAAGGCCATAGCCGCGGATATCGTCATAGGTGGCGGGTTTGTACATCAGCGCCCTTAAGCCATCGACACTGCGCAGCATCACCCGCTGCGGGTGTGAGGTGGTTAGCGCCTGGGCCACCGTTTCCCGTAGGCCGGTCATATTGGCGGCGATGATCACAATCGAATGGCCCTTATAGTCAAAGGCACGGCCATCGGCCTGAACGATGTCAATATGCTTGTCGACGCCCAGCTCACGTACCATTTTCCGCGCGATCTGACAGCAGCGTGGGTTGTAATCCACGACGGTGACCGGCACGCCCGCCATGTCATGCAGCATGATGGCGGTTAGCGGCAGGGACCCACCACCCACCATGGCAATGCGGTCGCGCTCATAGGTTAGGGAGAGGCCCGGCTCACCCCGATGTAGTAGGTCGAGCTCGTTATCACAGAGGCCATTATAGTTCGCGTAATACCAGTAGTTGCGCAGGGTCTGCATGGTCAGCTTGCGCTCAGCCAACAGTTGTTCGGCCCAGGCCCGTTCAATTCGTCGCTCGCTGGCCATCATCCGGCCCTGCACGAAACTTGCGATGGCGCGCACCGAGGGTTCCTGCATGATCGCGGTCTCAACCACCGGTGACAGTGGGGCGCGCAGTAAGCTGAAGAACTCTGAGAAATCCTCACGCAGGCACTTATCGCCATCGAGGCTGTTGGGGATGCGGCGCAGCCCCATGGCGTTCCGCATCACCGCATTGTAAAGCCGCCGGCCGCCGCGCAGCTCATCAATCGGCGGTACCTCGGCATCAAGCTTATCCGGGCGTCCGTCAGGTCCCCATAGCTTCGCCTTCCCGCCCATGAGCCCGCCCACCAGCTGGTCATGATCGGCCGGGAGGGGGGTTAACCCCTCCTCCAGCTCCGCATTGGCGGCTATATGAGTTAGCGCAGCGGGGACCGCACTCATCTGCTTTGAGGCCCTTAAATTCGCAGCGATCTAGATGCCCATGATCTTGCGCCGTGCCGCGCAATCCACGGTGGCACAGGTGGCGCAATTGCTTTTCTTTTCTGCCGGGGGGAGGGCATCCAGATTCAGCTCTGGGCCAGGGCGGAAGGTGAGAAGGGTGTTGATGACCCGCTCATTGATCGGGCTGGTGCCGGTAGACTCCAGACCCATTGCCCGCAAGGCGCGGGTATCGGCTGGTGGGTAGAGGATTGTGCGCAACCCACTCGCGGATCGCACGCCAATGACTGCCTTCGGATTATCCTCAAGCGCCTTAGCAACAACGGCGGGCTGCTTGGGGATTAGGGCCGCAACAACCACATGGCTGGCCTCACTGTAATCCACCGCCTCGCCGGTTTGCTGAACCACATTGATGGCACGGTCGAGGCCAACCTTGCGCAAGAGCGCACGGGATTGGGCCACCGCTTCCGGATCGAGGTCGACACAGGTGATCTTGGCGCCGGTTTTCAGGTGATAATCAATGGCAGTCAGGGGTAGCGGGCCAGAGCCGACAAAGAAGATGTGGCTGTCTTGATCCGGGCCATCGCCTTTTGCGTCCCAGTGGTTGAGCTCCATCTTGGTGAGCTCATCATAATTGTCCCGGTAGACGAACTCATTCAGATCATCGACCGACAGCCCACCACGCTTGCGATTGAAACGCTCCGCCCAGAAGGCCTCCATCTCACCCTCGGCTTGGGACAGCTTGGACCACATTGGCTCCATAACCTCCCGGATTTCAGGGGCATCAACCACGGCGCGAACCGTCGCCAAATCATGCCGCTGGGCCAGGGTGTCGACCAGCGTGCTGAGCGTCATGTTGATCAGTGGGTTGCGCGGCGAGAGGTCTTGGCTGTCTTTCAAGACACTCCATGCACCCAGCACTACGCTTTTGATTTCGTGAACCGCATCAAGATCTGGGCCGCCTTGTTGGCGGCCAGCAATACTTAGGAAGGCGGGTGTGCCACGACGTTGATCGTCACCGGGTTGGCGCGGTTGTGGTAGGTCGTTCATCACGCCACCTCAACCGGGCTGGAGGCTGGCAGGGTGTCGCGCTGGAAGCGGAACAGCAGCTTGTGATTGCGGTAGTAGTCGACGATCGACGCAACGGTTGGGAACAGCTCTTCCTTCTTCTCAAGCGGCAGGAAGCGGCCGGTGCCATAGGGTTGAACGCCAACCTTGAAGCCCGCACGCTCAAAGCTGAAACCGTAATCCTCAGGTGAGTAGTCGCCTGGCTTCACATTTGAGTAGTTGGCGATGATCTCGCGCCATTGCGGCCATTGGGGGTTGGCGGTGTGGCAGCCGGTGGCCGCGTAGTAAATGCCACCTGGCTTCAGCACCCGGCGGATTAGCTGCACATGCTCTTCGATGCTAGGCAGCAGGTAGATCACCTCATGACTGAAGGCGAAGTCGTACTCGGCAACCTGGCTGTCTAGGGCGTCGAGGCTTGCGAACTCATAAGGGCCATCGGTACGCAGTTTGCGCGCCTCGGTGACCTGGCCTTCAGCCAGGTCCACGCCCACACCCTTGGCATAGGGCTTGGTGTGATAAAGGCGCTGAAGCAGGCCACCGGTATTGCAGCCGTAATCCAGAACTTTGGCGCCGGTCAGCTCACGCTCATTCATCAGCTCGATCATCCGATCCCAGAGCGGGAGGTGATCATCGGTCATGCGCTGATCCTCGGCCTCATCCTTTAGCCAGCGATCAAGTGCATCGGTTTGATTTTCGGCCTGTTCGGCCAGGATTTGTGGGCTGCTCATCGCGGTCACTCTCGTCAAGTTATTATGCGACTAAGACTCAGTCGCGTTTAGAATGTATGATTCGCCAGTGGCTTAGCGCTTTCGGCGGACTCAGATACAAATGAGAATCAATTGCAAGACGGCTTCTAATCGGTTCTATAGAAAATGCAAATGATTCTTAATATCGATTTTATCGAGGCTCTGACTCTGTGTGATTTGGACAGGCGGTTTGACCTGTTTGCGCCTTCGAAACTGGCTGGATGACCCGAAATGTTTGTTTGTAACTGCACCGGTATCGGCGAGAAAAAGCTCGAATCCCTGATCGATGATGAGGGGGCCGAAACGGTCGGCCAGGTTTTCAAAGCCCATGGCCAACGGGCGCAATGCGGGAAGTGCGCCGCTGATATTCGCGATATCCTCCGTGATGGTCCTAAATCTGGCGCCACGGCGCGGGAAAGCATCAACGAGTGGCGGCGTCGCCGCTTAGGCGCAGATACGCGTCAAACGAATAGCTACAAACCGGGTGGCCGATAGAGATTGCGTCGCTGAGAGATGCTGACATGCTGAAACTCTTCGCCATTTGAGAGGCTTGCCCAATGCCCAAAACCCAAGCTGAGAAGGCCAAAACCTTCCTTGAGTTGCACCAGCCCGGATCACCCTTTGTGATGCCGAACCCCTGGGATATGGGCAGTGCCAAGGTGCTTGAGGGGATGGGCTTCCCTGCCCTGGCGACGACCAGTGCCGCCTTTGCCTTCACCCAGGGTCGACGGGATTACGGCCTGACGCGGGAACAGGCGATTGCCCATGCGGGCCTCATTGCCGGGGCGGTTGATGTACCGGTGTCGGGTGATCTTGAAAACGGCTTTGGTGATGCGCCTGAGGCTTGCGCTGAAACTGTGCGCCAGGCCGCCGATGCTGGCCTCGTCGGTTGCTCGATTGAAGATTACACCACCAATGATGATGATCCGATCTATCCCATAGATCAGGCGGTGGAACGCGTTGCGGCAGCGGTTGAGACCGCGCGGGCCCAGCCCTTCCACTTTGTCATCACGGCGCGGGCCGAGAATTTCCTGAATGGCCGGCCAGATATGGCGGACACTATTGCCCGGCTGCAGGCCTATTCGACGGCGGGTGCCGATGTGCTCTATGCCCCCGGTATCTGGTCGCCGGACGAAATGGCAACCCTAACCGCCGCAGTTGATAAGCCGGTGAACGCCCTCGCCCATCCCAGTGTCTCGGTGGATCAATGGGCCGCCGCCGGGGTGGCGCGGATTTCCCTTGGTTCTTGGCTGGGTCGGACGACCCAGATCTCTCTGGTCGATGCAGCCCAGGCCATTCGCGATGATGGCAGCTTTGCCAAGCTTGCCGATCCTAAGCGGTTTGGTGAGGTGGACCAGCATTTGGCGTAGTCGCTAGATGCTGCCTTAGGCGTCTGTCTCCAGCTTCCGACGCTTCAGCTCTTTATGTTCCTGCCGGGCCATATAGATGCCAGCGGCCGCGATGATGGCGCCGCCGATAAAGGTGCTGATGGGTGGAGATTCTGAGAAGATAACGGCCCCAACCGTGGCGGCGATGATCAGCTCTGCATAACCAAAGGGTGCCAGTTGTGACGCCTCAGAACAGCGATGGGCCATGGTCAGCCCATACTGGCCGAGGGTCCCGCAAGCGGCACAGAATATAAGAAGCGGCCAATGCTCGGCGCTGGGCCAGGTCCAGCCAGGTCCGGCAATCACCAGGAACATCGGCGTTTGCAGTAGGGCCATCCACAGCATGATATGGCCAATGCGGTCCCGCAAGCTGACCCGCCTTAAGATGATATTGGATGAGGCCCAGAACATTGCAGCGATGATCGGTAGGAAGATTAGCAGCGATGTCTCATCAAAGACCGGACCGACAATCACCAACATCCCGGTAAAGCCAAGCAACACGGAGATCAGACGGGTCTTGCTCACCCGCTCCCGCAGGAATAGGGCGGCACCTAGTATCGTCCAGATGGGGGCGGTCAGGATCAGCGCGGTGGTTTGGGCCAGGGGGAGCAGGGTGACGGCGAGGAAATTGAACGCACTCAACCCAAACTCAGCGCAGGCGCGGCTGCCCAGCGCCTTCGGACTTTGAACCTGCCAGATGCGGGGGCCGCAGAAATACAGGACAAAGGGTAGGATCATCGGGATGGCGAGCGCGTTTCGCCAAAACCCAACCTCATAGGGTGAGAGCTCAGGGCTCAGTGTCTTGATACTGCCGATCATCCCCTGGAAAGCGGTGATTGAGAAGATCAGCCAGAACACGCCCCAGCCAATGGATTGCCGCGGTGTCAGCGTCTGTTGAGGTTCTGCACTACTGCTTTTCGGCATCGCGCATCCTGGCCACATGTTCGCGGTGGGCGATGTAGATGCCCGAGGCCGTAATAATCGCCGCCCCGATATAAGTGGTCAGTGCTGGTACCTCACCAAAGATGATGAAGCCCATAATCGCCGCCATGATCAGCTCAACATACCGATAGGGTGCGGTTTGTGAGGCCTCGGCATAGCGCATGGATTGGGTCAGGCAGACATGGGCCGTGGTGCCGCACAGCACAGCACAGATCAGCATGCCAAAGACCATGGGGGTTGGGCCCTGCCAGACCGGTATGGCGGCGATGGCGGCCAGCGGTGTGATGACAATCGACATCCAGCAAACAATCCGGCCAGGGCTATCGACCAGGCTGGCGTTTCTTAACATTAGTGTGGAAACACCGATCAGGATCGCCGCGGCAAAGGCGGCCAAGTGATAGATCGATGGTGACCCCAGATTGGGGCCGATGATCACCAGCATCCCAATGAAACCGACCCCGGTGGCAATCCAGCGCCGAGCGCGCACCACCTCACCTAAGAACAGCGCCGCACCGATCGTGATCCAGATTGGCATGGTGAAGACAATGGCCACGGCCTGGGCCAGGGGTAGCTGGCTGAACGCACTGAACAGCGTCGCCATAATAAGGAACTCAACACCGCCCCGGATGATCACGGGCTTGGGCTTGTTCAGGGTCAGCGCATGCCGACCATAGCGCAGAATAAGGAAGGGCAGGATCAGGGCGACGGCAAACAGATTGCGCCAGAACACCACCTCAAACGGGTGGAGGTGCTGGGTAATCTCTTTAATCCAAGTATTAATCCCAACCACGCCGACCATGGCGATGCCCAGCCACAGCAGGGCACGCTTCATCGATTGTTCGGGCGCCCCGTCGGGAAGCGACTTTGCCGTGCGTGCAGCCGGGGTTTTGGTGGCCTCGGCTGCTGGCTCTGGCATGGTGATCGCTAACTATCGGGCGGGATGGCGCCAGAAAGGCGCCGTTTTGGGATTAGTTTGAGGCTTGCTGGCTGACGCGTAGCTGGCGGGCGCGGGTCAGGATTGCATCTTCCATACGGCCAGAGGTGCCATCGGCAACTTCCGCGCTGGTCCAGCCATCGGGGGTGCGAACCTCACGGAACACGGCAACCCGAAGGCCATCGGCGCGCAGCTGACGGTCCAGAATGTAGATATTCAGCTTAAACCGCTCATTCTGGGCATCGGCTGGTGAATACCAATCGGTGATGATCACACCACCGAATGGATCAGCAGAGGTGACCGGCAGGAATGAAACGGTGTCGAGGGAGGCACGCCATAGGAACGCATTGACGCCAAGGCCCGCACCGCCGCCAGCGGCCGGCGCATCATTGCCGCCACCGAAGAAGGAAATACCACCCTCACCGCCAAGCAGGCTGCCTTCAGGCCCCTGGAAGCTTGGGCTGTTATAGGGAGATTGGCCTGGAAACTCTTGGTCCGGGCTGCTTGAGAGGTCGCTGCTGCAAGCAGCCAGCGCCAGGGCACAGATGCCCAGCATGATCGGCGAACGGCCAATTGAACGGCGGCTATATGAATATGTGCGCGGCGTTGATCGCATTCGTTGGTTTCCTCAGTGCTGCAACCTTGATGCTCTATTTAGTGGTTTTGCCCGCACTTCTCTAGTTTTTCAGCATCCGGTTGGCTGCCATGTCCCAGGTGGCGGCATGGGCGTAACACTTATGCCTATCAAACCAGGCAATTTTGGGGCTTTGGGGGGTTATTCACAGATGCCTCTAGACCCACTCAATCAGGCTGATTAAAAGATTTTCAAAGCAATCAGTGGCTTACCAATTTCAGCGACAGATTATTCCGTCATTTGGGCGATTGTGGTTATTTTGCATCGCATTTGATCGGGTATTAAGCATCCGTTCAAAAAAGCCGGAAACCCGCTGAAAACCGGGGTTTTGTGTTGTTCATGTCACAGCTGATGGGGCAGGCTGTTGTGTCTTTGCCACAGGGGTGTGCTCTCCATCACAATGACCTTGCAGGGCTTGTTGACCCCTTCCTTGGCACAGCTTAGAGGATGCGAGGCATTGTGCTGGTTCGTGGTTCTCTTTCGTGTCGCGAAACTAATCGCTGCCTAAAGAGGGACACACCTGGTGTCTGGTTAACCGAAAGGGAGATCAGGAATTGGGGAAGGCCCACCACAACCAAAGTAACTCTTGAACCTAGTCTTTCTACACATGAGGGGTAAGACCATGAAAAAGGCTCTGCTGCTCGGCACCTCCGCAATTGTTGCGGCTGGTATGTTTGCCGGCACCGCACAAGCCGCTGATCCGATTGAAATCCGCGTTGGCGGTTTCATGAACCAGTGGTTTGGCTACCAAGACAACGACGATCCTGCTGGTACCGATACTCAAGATTTTGAGCAATGGTCCAACTCAGAGATCATCTTCAACGGTAAAACCACCCTGGATAACGGCCTCGAAGTCGGTGTTCAGGTTCAGCTCGAGGCCAACACCTCTGGCGACCAAATCGATGAGAGCTTTGCTTTTGTTGAAGGTTCCTTCGGCCGTTTCGTGATCGGTTCTGAGAACGACGCCGCTTATCTGATGCACTATGCTGCACCAGCAGTCGGTCTTCCGATCAACTCCGGTTCGCAGACCCAACACATTTTCAACCCAACCGGTTCTTCCACGTTCCGTAATGTGTATGGCTCGACCTTCATCACCCCGGCTAACGACAACGACGGTCAGAAGATCACTTACTTCACGCCTCGTTTCTCGGGTTTCCAGTTCGGCCTGTCCTACCTGCCCGACATCGACCCAACCGGTGGCGATCGTAACGGTCTGACCACTGAGCAAGCTTCATACACCAACGGCTTCTCCGTTGGCCTGAACTACGTCAACAGCTTCAGCGGCTTTGACGTTGCTGCTTCCGGTGGCTTCTACTATGCCGAAGCTCCAGACGGCGCTCTGCTGCCTTCAGGTGCTTCTGTTGATGACTTTGAAGCATTCAACCTCGGCCTGAACGTTGGCTTTGGTGGCTTCACCCTCGGCGGTTCCTACGGCGACATCTCCGAAGGCACCATCGCAGGCGTGAACAGCTCTGAAGGTGAAGGTTATGACGTTGGTATCTCTTACGAGACCGGCGCTCTTGGCTTCTCCCTGACGTACTTCCACGGTGAAGTTGAAGGCGACACCACCATCGTTGGTGATGACGAGCACGACAGCTTCGCTGGTTCCGTCTCCTATGCGCTTGGCCCAGGTGTCAGCGTCATTGGTACCGTTGGTTACAGCGACTTCGAAGGTGAAGCAGTTGGTACCGGCGACGACAACGACGGTTTCTACGTCACGACCGGTCTGGCTCTGTCCTTCTAATCTTAGAAGACACGACAGACTGTCGGTTTAAAGAGGGGTGGCTCGGTGACGAGCCACCCTTTCTTTTTGTCTAAACTCTAATTGATCCGATTGGCCTAAAAGCCTTTTGGGGCTGGCCATAGGGCACGGCCCACGGCTATACCAATCGCCCATATCCACCGCAGAATTGATCAGTGACCGATGGGCATTCTCTGGCTCGCCTCCTATCCGAAATCCGGCAACACCTGGACCCGCGCCTTTTTGGCGAATTTGTTCATGAACCAGCCGCAGCCGGTGGCGATTAACAAGCTCACCAACTTCGCCTATGCCGAATACCGGCTGGAGTTTTATGAGCAGGTCACCCGCAAGAAGCGTGATCAGCTAACCGATGAAGAGTTGAACCAGGCACGGCCTGCGGTTCAGCAGCTAATTGCTGCCTCTTCCCCCAATACGATTTTCGTGAAGACCCACTCCGCGATGGGGTTCACCAATGATGTCCCGACGATTGAGCCAAGCGCCACCGAGGGCGGCATCTATATCGTCCGTAACCCGCTGGATGTCTGTGTCTCCTATGCCCACCATGTGGGGGTCGATTACGACCAGGCGATCAGCGCCATGGGCTCATCAGATAATCAGCTAAGCACCACGGACACGCTGGCCTTCAACGTGCTGGGCAGTTGGTCAGACCACGTTAAATCCTGGGCCGATGCCGAGGGTATGAACCGTGTGGTGCTGCGTTATGAAGATATGCACCGGCAACCGGCTAAAGCCTTTGGCAAGCTGGTGAAGTTCCTGCAACTGCCTAAGAACCAGGACCGGCTTGAGCGGGCGATCCGCTTCTCCTCCTTTAAGGAGTTGTCGGGTCAGGAATCCCAATCCGGCTTTATTGAGAAGTCGAAGAAGGCGGATAAGTTCTTCCGCCAGGGCAAGATGGGTGGCTGGCGCGATGAGCTAAGCGACGCCCAGGCCGCCAAGCTGATTGAGGATCACCGCGAGGTGATGGAGCGGTTTGATTACCTCAACGCATCCGGGGAGCCACGGTTCTAGGCTTATGTCTGACCAAGAAGCCAATCTGGACCCCGACGTCCTGGCCCATGAACGCACGGCCGTTCTCGACAACATCGCCAGTATCCGCGATCAGATGCTGGAGGCAGCGCAAGACGCCCGCCGCTCAATGGGCGATGTAACCCTTGTTGCTGTCTCAAAGGTTCAACCCGACCATCGCATCGATGCGGCGCTTGAGGCTGGGCTTCGGGTCTTTGGTGAAAACCGGGTGCAAGAGGCGCAAGCCCGCTGGGCCCATCGCCGGGAACAGCATGATGATCTTCGCCTCCATCTGGTTGGGCCGCTTCAAACCAATAAGGTGAAGGACGCGGTCGCCCTCTTCGATGTGGTTGAGAGCGTCGACCGACCTAAGCTTGCGACCAAACTCGCCGAAGAGATGGCCAAGCAGGGCCGTAAGCTCGACTGCTATGTCCAGGTGAATACCGGCGCTGAAGAGCAGAAGGCCGGGGTCTTGCCGGGTGATGACCTAGTCGCGCTTCATAAGCTCTGTGTTGAAGAGTTGGGGCTGAATGTCGTTGGTTTGATGTGCATCCCGCCGATTGATGAGCCGGCGGCCATGCATTTCGGCCTCCTCGCCGATTGGGCAAAGCGTCTTGATCTGTCCAATCTCAGCATGGGGATGAGTGATGATTTCGAGCTCGCCATCCGTATGGGCGCCACCAGCATTCGGGTTGGCAGTGCCCTGTTCGGCGCCCGGACACCGCGGTCCTGATAATCAAGATCCGCGCGGCTAACCCATAACCACGCGCATCACCGACGTCTCATCACAGGCGGCAAGCAGCTCATAAAGCACGGGTAATGTTGTGGCGACACAGCCGGCCGTCGGTTTCCAGCTGGCCGGGTCTTCATCACCCCGTTTCAAATGCCAGAAGATGGCGCTGCCCATGTCTGGCACTGGCGGATCGTCATTATGGCCCAACACAACCACCAGATCATAAAGGTGATCATCCCGCGCCATCAGCTCATGCGAGGCATCAAAGGGTAGCGCCACCAGTTGGTTATAGGATGGGTGGTCAGGCGCATCGCACCAGCCCATGCTGTCATTAATCTCATCAACCGGGACGCCGGTATCCGGGCGCTCAATCCGGTCGGCGCGGTAGTAAATGCGCCGGATCGGCCAACTGCCCAGCGGGGTTGCGCCATCGCCCTCCCGCTTATCCTCGGCGGGTTTCACGCCGCCGCGCCCAATGGCGCAGGGGGCCTCCACCATCTTGCCATCCAGGGTTGCGGTGAGGCGACCATGAATGTCGTCCGCGTTGTTAACCGTAACGGTGATCTGCATGGGGTTGGCTGGCTACCGGGTTAGATGCCGGTCGCACTCAGCCGGCCACTGGCGCGATACTTTTCCAGCCCATCCAGCATTTTGGAACCAAAATTATCGCCAGATACCGCGCGGCCAAATGGATCCTTGAAGGCGAATGGCTGTGGTGGGGCGATCTGCTGTACCGCGGCTGCTGGCTGATTGGCCAGGGTTGCCGTTGGTTGGCTGGCCGCTGTGCCTTGGGCGGAGAGATTCTGGGCCGCGATCTCTGCCTGTCTTAGGGCTTCTTGGCTCGCCTGCTGTGCTGCGATCTGCTTCGCGGCGGCGGCTACCTCAGCGTCCTTGATCTCATTACGTTGGATCAACCCGCCGCTGGTGCCAGAGCGAAGCGGGATCGCCCGGTTATAGCGGCGCACGTCATTCAGCGGGATGGGCGATGCCTCTTCAGCTGACAACCGGTTTAGGCTGGCCAATTGCGGGCTTAAGGTCGGTGCATTGGGTTGGCTAGCGGGTGATTGGCTGTCAGCGGCTGCCCGGGCTTGTGCCTGGGTCTGGCCTTGGGCTGGGATTGCTGCACTCGGCGCGTTGGTCGGCAGATCAGCCAATTGAATGCCACCAGAGGCGAGGGTTAAGAATTGGTCCATGCTGCGCTGGCTGGCATAGCTATCGGCCACGGCCAGTAGGGCCTCATTGGCAATGGGGTCAGCATTGGCAAGGGTACCGCTGATCTGGTGATGACCTGCTGAAGTCGGTGCGGCGGTGGCGCTCGCGCTCGCCAACATCACCGGCAGTTCTTCAGCAATAATGTCTTTGGTAGCGATGGCGGGCTCAATCGTGCCCTCAACCCCAACGCTGGAGGCAAGCATGACGCCGCCCAGGCCACCCTCACCGGCCTCGGCAACCGCGATCGCGGGCTCGGCGCCGGTATTGATGCTGCCGTCATCGGTTAGGCTGGCGACCAGTGTGCCGACCATGTCATTGCCGCCGGTCTGCTCAAACATCGCATTGAAGGCGCCGGAGACCAGGCCAACCGGCCCACCAAACAACACGCCACCAGCCATCTGGGTGGATGGCTTGATCGTGTCACCGGTCATCTCCCGGTAGAAGGTGTTCACAATCGGGATGTGCTGCAGCGGGTTGATGACGTCCAGAAAGTCCCAGAACGACATATCCTCTTCGGCAGGCTGGTGCTCTGCCGGGCGCATATTGCCGGCGGCTTGTTCGATGTGTGGGTTGCGCCTGGCGGCCCACGCCTCGGCATAACCAGTTTCAAAGTTCATCTTCTCTACCCGTGCTTCCCACCCGCAAACCACTAGCCTGGCCGCGGCACATCAAGATTCCTAGGACGGTAGAGTATGCAGGAAGGATGCCAGGTAATTGGCAGGGCCGACAGAATCTGGTTAAGGGCCCAAAACCCTTACAAATCGTGGCCTGTCCGTTTGCGCTTGGTTTCCATATAGGCAGCGCTGTGCGGGTTGGGTGGGAATTTATGGCCTACCCGATCTGTGACCTGAACGCCTCGGTTTTCTAGGCTGGCAACCTTGTCTGGATTGTTGGTCAGCAGGCGGATCTCAGGGTAGCCCATATCAACCAGGATTGAGGCGGCGCTGGTGTAGTCCCGCTCATCCACGGCGAAGCCTAGGATCAGGTTGGCATCAACCGTATCGATCCCGGTGTCCTGTAGGGCATAGCTCCGCATCTTGTTGGCCATGCCGATATCCCGGCCCTCTTGCGGCATATAGAGGATAAGGCCGCCGGTGCCCTCATCTTCACCCGCGTCATCCCCATCCGTACTGCCTTGGGCCATCAGTTTGATCGCGCCGCGCAGCTGGTCACCGCAATCACATTTCAGGGAATTCAGAAGATCACCGGTAAAGCATTCGGCATGGATGCGGACCAGCGGCGGTGCCGTGATCTTGCCGTCATCCTTCATGCTGCCGACCTCGATGACATTGATATCCCGGCCGGTTACCGGGTCCCGATAGACCGAGATCAGGCTGTGCTCGGCACCCATAAGGGGTACGCGGGCAGCTGACATCTTAAGTGGCGGCACCAGATGGGCCGACTGATCGGCCGTCGGTGCCTTATCGAGGGTCAGAATGCCAGCCTCGTCGAGGGTGGCGCGCCCATCCGCATTCAGCGGCCAAACCAGGGCGGCCGGCAGAAGGAAGGCGCGCTTTAATAATCGAACCGCCGATATCAGCAGCGGGCTGGCGGTGCTGGCCCGTGCGGTATCACCCTTCTCTGCCTCAGCTTCATCAACCGATAGCCCAGCCTGGCGCTGAAGATTGGCAAGCACACCAACCAAATCACCGGCTTCGATTGGGTTCTGCCCAGATTGGTCATGCAGGGGTACGAGGTTCGGTACGGGTTCCAAGCCCAGCAGCGATGCCCGCTCACCGCTCAACAGTAGGGATGGGGCGGTATCGGGGCCAAGCATGGCCTGCCAGCCACGCCAATCTTCGGCGGTTGCCATCTCAATCGACAGAATCAGCCAGGCTTCATCACCGCTGGCGGTTGTCAGAACCACTGGCTCACCACGGCGCAGATCGTTGCTCGCGCGCTGCTGTTGGCGTGCTGCTGCCTTCGCGCTCACGGGCGCGTGATCATTGGCGCTGGCGCCTGCAGGTAGGTTTTTCAGGGCGTTCACAGTGTTTCTTCCACTTTACCCCTACCCTCCCGGTAATTCGTCGATCACGAAGAAATGGGTTGGGTTTGAGGCTCTTAGGGGCGATTTACCATCTATCGTTCGCGACAGCCATAGAATGCCCGTGATATATGCGTGTTATATGGCCGTTTTCTTAATACGCATGGCCTTGCGGGCGCTCTTAAGGCTTCGCTATCACCTATATGTGCTCATCCGGCGGCAAACCCAACGATAAGGAAAACCGATGCCTGCTAACCTTAAAGTTCTGATGGTCGATGATGATGACGATCTTCGCCAATCACTGGCTGAGCAGCTAACCCTGCATGAAGAGTTTGAGATCATCGAGGCAGCCAATGCCAAGGATGGGCTCGCCGCCGCTAAGGAAAGCCGCTTTGACATCATCCTGCTGGATGTGGGTTTGCCAGATATGGATGGCCGCGACCTGTGCCGGGTTCTGCGGCGTGAGGATGTGCGGGCGCCGATCATCATGCTGACCGGCCAGGACAGCGACGCCGACACCATTCTGGGCCTTGAGGCCGGCGCCAATGATTACGTCACCAAGCCGTTTCGCCTGAATGTCCTGCTGGCCCGGATGCGTGCTCAGCTTCGCCAGTTTGCCAATACTGAAGATGCGGTCTTCACCATCGGCCCATACTCATTCCAACCAGCGAACAAGATCATGGTTCGCGGCGACAATGATCAGAAGGTGCGGCTGACTGAGAAAGAGACTGCGATCCTGAAATTCCTGCTTCGCTCCGGCGATAAGGTGGTGGGGCGCGACACGCTATTGGGTGAGGTTTGGGGCTATAACGCCAACGTCACTACCCACACGTTGGAAACCCATGTTTACCGCCTGCGTCAGAAGATTGAGGCCGACCCATCTAACGCTGCCCTACTGGTGACGGAACCTGGCGGGTATCGCTTGGTTCCCGACTAAACTGACCCAGACTGCAAAAGCAGAGAAAAGCTCGGCATAAACCGTTGCCTCCCTGCCTACTATTTCATCAGGTTATGCCCTGAATTCATTGGAATTCCTCGACATTGGCCGGTTGCCGGGGCAGAGTAAAGTTTAGGTGAAGGCTAATGGGCCCGCCCACAACCGGGCGGTGAAGCGAGAAACGCGAATGTCCGATATCTCAGTACGATTTTGGGGTGTTCGCGGCACTATACCCTGCCCCGGGCCTGAAACCCTCCGTTATGGCGGCAATACCACCTGTATTGAGCTTACCTGCGGTGAGCATCAGCTGATCTTTGATGCTGGCTCTGGTATTCGTCGGCTTGGCCGAATTGCCTCGGGCAATGGTCGCCGCGACTACGATATTTTCCTGACCCATACACATTTGGACCACATTATTGGCCTGCCGTTCTTTGGTCCGGCCTTTAATCCTGAGGTCACCATGCGGGTGCATGCCGGTCACCTGGACCATTCATCCAAGCTGCGCGATGTGATCGCCAATATGATGCAGGATCCGCTGCTGCCGATCAGCGTGGATACCTTCCAGGCCGATACCGAGTTTAAGCGGTTTGAGCAGGGTGACACCCTGACCCCGTTCCAGGGTATTAATATGCAAACCGCACCCCTGAACCACCCGAATGGCTGTACCGGCTATCGGATTGAGTTCAAGGATAAGGCCGTCGCCATCGTCACCGATACCGAGCATAAGCCGGGTGAGACCGACGAGCATGTCATGGGCTTGGCCAAAGACGCCGACATCATGATCTATGATGCGACCTATACCGATGATGAGTACACCTCAAAGGTCGGTTGGGGCCACTCCACCTGGCAAGAGGCGATCCGCGTTGGTACAGCCGCCAATGTGGGTAAGGTCGTGATTTTCCACCATGATCCCGAGCGCACGGACGAGCAGATGGACGAGATTGCCTCTGCGGCGGAAGCGATGCGCCCCGGCACCATAGCCGCCCGTGAAGGCATGGTGCTTTACATCTGATCCCCAGACTAGTCGTCGTCGGGATCACCCTCTTCCGCAAGATTAGCAGCCTTACCAACCACGCCGTTTTCCATCGTGACGGTGCGGTCGCTTAGCTGTGCCACATCCTCCGCCCGGTGGGAGACCAGCAGCATTGGCAGCTGCCATTCATCCCGGATTTTAAGCAGGTATTCCCCGATCATCTGGCGGCGAGTTTCATCTAGGCCGGTAAACGGCTCATCCAACAGGAGGGCGATTGGCTTGGCGGCAACGGCCCGGCCAATGGCAACCCGCCTCGCCTCACCACCAGAGAGTTGGTGCGGTCGCCGGGACATCAGGTCATTCACATCGAGGGCGTCGATAAGATCGGCCATCGCCGTCGGGGGTAATGGCTTGCCCCGCCGGCGCCAGCCGAAGGTTATGTTGCGGGCCACATTGAGATGCGGCATCAGCCGGGCATCCTGGAACACGACCCCTAGCCCACGGCGATGGGGTGGTAGGTGGATGTATTCCTCCTCATTGAAGAAGTCCTCCTCCTCCGTCCCGATATAGCCGTCATCAGGGCGCAGCAGCCCGGCAATCATGGCTATTAGGCTGCTTTTGCCCGCACCAGATGGGCCACAGAGGGCGGTAATCCGCCCGGGCTCAAGGCTCAGGGCTGCGCGGATGGTCAGGTCGGCCCGCTGGCCAATGATGTCTAGGCTTAGCGTCATGGCATCACCCCCATCCCGCCTGGGCTGGTGGGCGACGACCCAACCAGCGATTTAGGCCGCGGCTGACATACTCCGCCGCGATCAGGACGGTGAGGGCCAGGCCGATCGACAGGCCAGCAAGCTGTGCGGCCAGGGTTTCGCCATCCGGGGTTTGCAGGGCGGTGTAAATCGCGAGCGGTAGGGTGCGCGTCTCGCCTGGGATGTTGGAGACGAAGGTGATGATCGCCCCAAACTCGCCCAACGCAGCGGCGAAGGCCGTCATGGCCCCGGCCACAATGCCGGGCAATGATAGGGGTAGTAGAATAGTCACCAGGCGATTAAACGGCCCCGCCCCTGCGCTCGCTGCCGCGCCAAGGATTAGCGGGTCGATGCCTTCCAGGCTTAAGCGGATGGCCCGTACCTGAAACGGCAGGCTGATCAGCTC
>JAHCML010000008.1 GCA_019192455.1 Alphaproteobacteria bacterium SS10 | reverse complement strand
CGTGGCCAGGAGGTTGAGGCACGGGTATTGGCCCGCGCCCTGTCTCTGCATGCCCATCGCCGGGTATTCATCGCCGATCAGCGCACCATCATCTTCACGCCATAAGGCGAAAAGAGCGCTGGCACGCCTAAAGCATGATGTCGCCCTGAACCAAGGCCTGGGCGACCGCCGCCGGGGTGCGCTTCACCCCATAGCGTTTGCGGGCCGATTTAAGATGCTGGTTCACCGCATCCCGGGTAACACCCAGGATATCGGCCGCTTCCTGCACGGACTTGTCACCTGCAATCAGGGTCAGAACCCGCCGCTCCCGATCACCAATGATCATCGAGGCAGGCTTGGCCCCCTCAACATCCCTGGGTTCGGCGGCAAGGCCACGTAGTTCGACAATACGCTGATGCGCCAGAATGATCAGGGCATGGAATTCGGGTGAAAACCGCTCCCGCATCGACCGGCGTGCCTCCTGCTCATCGAAATAGAGGCTGATTAGCGCCGAATGGGTCTGGCCCTGATCATCCCGGTGATGAACCGGCACAATGATGCCGTCGAAGAACTCAAAATCATTAGCGAGATCGAGGATACGGCCAGCCGATTGCCGTGGGCCTGGGCGTGGCTTACGCACGGCGGCAAATTCCGGGCAATCGAACCAGCCAAAATGATTATGAGCGGCAGCGGCCCGGCGAACCACGGGGTCATAATCGAGGAAATTCTCGCCGAGATAACTCTCAATAAAATCGGTGCGAACCGTGGTGCGGAAGAAAGGTTCCGCCCCCGCTTCTGCCACGGAACCGATATCAACATAGGAGAAGCTGCTGGCGCCGAAATTGCCGGCGATCCGGTCGAAAATTCGGATGACCTGTTCAACGCTATCCGCCAACTCAATAGCGGTGAGTTGCTCTGCCCCAACCAACCGTGTCTTTGCCGCCCCATAAATCACCAACCCCTAATATGGTAGGCAGTCTATCCTCTCAATCCACGTCATGGCATAAAACTCGCCCTTCCAGCTTTGACCTACCGCAAGATTTGGCCATGCCGATTAATCCACGCATTGATGCGCTTCCCGATTATCCGTTTCAGCGCCTGCGCAACCTGCTCGACCCGATCACCCCAACCCATAATGGTGAGCCGCTAAACCTCACCATTGGTGAGCCACAGGGCGTGCCACCGGAGTGGATGACGGAAGTGGTGACAGAGCATGCCCATCTCTGGGGCAAATACCCGCCCATTGATGGCACGGCGGCGTACCGGCAGGCGGCGCGCGATTGGATGGTCCGGCGCTATGGCCAATCAGCGGCGACCCTAGACCCGGATAAAAACATCCTGCCCGTCGCAGGAACTAAAGAGGCGCTCTATTTCCTCGCTAGCTTCCTAAGCAATCCGGAAGGGGCAGAGAAGCCGCTCGCCCTGCTGCCGAACCCCGCCTACATGGTTTACGAGGGGGCCGGCGTCATGGCCGGGTGCCAGCTGCATTACCTGCCCGCAACGGCTGAAACCGACTATCTCCCCGACCTGGATAAGATCGAGCCTGAGGCCATGGACCGCGCGGCTTTCATGTATCTCTGCGCACCGTCTAATCCAGAGGGTGCGGCGGCGAGTGAGGCCTATTGGCGAAAGGCAATTGCGCTGGCCCGACGTCACGATTTCGTCCTCGTGGCGGATGAGTGTTATGCCGATGTCTATCTGGGTGACACGCCACCTGACGGCGCCATTCAGGCGGCCGATGGTGACTTCACCAACCTGCTGCTGTGCCACAGCCTGTCTAAGCGCTCCAACGCTGCTGGCCTGCGGGCCGGGTTTGTTGCTGGTGACCCAGATCTGATCGCGCCGTTTAAGCGTCTACGCAGCTATGGCGCCGCTGTCATGCCCCTGCCACTGGTGGCCGCTGCCACCGCGCTTTGGAATGATGATGACCATGCCGCCACGATCCGCAAGGGCTATCAGGACCGCTTTGCGATCGCCCATGACGCGCTTAAAGACGTCACGGATTGGCAGATCCCCGATGGCGGCTTTTTCATTTGGCTAAAGACGGGTGATAGCCTTGCGATGACCGAGAAACTGTGGCGGGAACAAGCCCTGCGCGTCCTGCCCGGCGCCTATCTCGGCAAGGAAGAGGCCGACGGCTCAAACCCAGGCCGCGACTACATCCGCGTCGCCCTGGTCCATGACCTCGCTACTGTTGAACAGGCGTGTTCCCGGCTTCGGGCTGCGCTTTAAGCGTCCAACCCAACCAATAGCCGGGCAAAGCTTTCGGCAGTGAAGGGGCGGAGGTCGTCGATGCCCTCACCCACGCCAATGGCATGAACGGGCAGGCCAAAGCGTTCGGCAAGGCCAATGACGACACCGCCACGGGCGGAGCCATCAAGCTTGGTCACGACCAAGCCGGTGACATTGGCGATCTTCTGGAATGCCTCCACCTGGGTATAGGCGTTTTGGCCAACCGTGGCGTCGAGGACGAGGATTGTTGAGTGTGGTGCCTCGCCATCCAGCTTCTTCAAAACCCGGCTGATCTTCTCAAGCTCGGCCATCAGATTAGCCTGGTTTTGCAATCGGCCAGCGGTATCGATCAGCACCACATCGTGATCGGTCTCACGCGCGGCTTCCACTGCCTCAAAGGCGACGCCGGCACTGTCAGCGCCATGGTCTTTGGCGATAACTGGGCAACCAACCCGGCCACCCCAAATCTTCAGCTGCTCAATCGCCGCCGCGCGGAACGTATCACCCGCGGCAAGCGTGACCCGGAACCGATTATCCTGCAGCAGGTTTGCAAGCTTCGCGATCGTCGTGGTCTTACCCGAACCATTAACCCCAACCACCAGCACAATATGCGGGCGGTGAACGGTTTTGACCTCAAGCGGCTTCGCCACATTCTCAATCATCGGGGCGATGACCTCGGCCAGGCCCTGCTTAATTTCTTCCGTTGAGGGGTTGCGGCTGAATTGCTTATCCGCCAGCTCTGCGGTGATCTTGGCCGCCGTAGCCGGGCCCAGATCGGCGGTGATTAGCAGCTCCTCCAGCTCCTCCAACGCCTCATCATCAAGTGGGCGCTTACCACCGAACATGTCGGAGAGGCCGCCGCCGATCTTGTCGGAGGATTTGGACAGGCCACCGGCCAGGCGTGACAGCCAGCCACCGGATTTCTGACCAGGGTCATTTTGTGTGGTTTGATCGCTCATGGTGCGGGCGGTGTACCGGTCCCGGGCCAGCCGGGCAAGCCCATAGCAGCGACGGCGACCAATCGCGCGTTAGCGGGTGAAGCCGCGCTCAAACGCGACGGCGCGGAATACGGGCCAGGCCGACTTCTCACTCAGATCG
The DNA here is from genome assembly GCA_019192455.1 of Alphaproteobacteria bacterium SS10. NCBI lineage: Bacteria > Pseudomonadati > Pseudomonadota > Alphaproteobacteria > Alphaproteobacteria bacterium SS10. The sequence goes on along the minus strand of JAHCML010000008.1, from coordinate 63,153 downwards.
TGGTTACGTAGGCCGAGGGAGCCTAGGAAGCCGACAAAGCAAGGCGCATCGCTGCCATAGGCCCCAGCCAGATTGGCGGCCTCATCCGGTCCGATGTCGGTTTGCCAGACCCAGTTCATTGCCTTGATCCGGTCAGCATATCGGTCCCAGCGTTGAAACACTTGATAGACGAAATCGGCCTGCCCCTCGGGCCCATCACCGCAGGCGGGATCGGATGGGTACCCAATCTCTGCCAGGTGGATTGGCTGATCAGGGAAAGTACCAACCAACCGGTCCAAAACGGTGACGGCGACATCGATCGGCTGGGTCTTCATCTCAGCATCCAGCGGGTAATAGGTGATCATGGCGAGGTCCATGCCCTCAGTCACCTGCCGCGCGATGACTGGCTCTTCCAAGGCCAGGGCACCCGCTGCCGTTACCTTCACACCCACGGGCAGGGTTGGGTAGGCCGCTGCCATGCGCACCTTTAATGCGCGGATAAACACGAGGTAGGCGGCCTGCTGCGCCGGTTGGGTGGTCAGCAGCACATCCACCTCATTCCCCAGGGAAACACTGATCAGCTCGGCATCGCGGAGGCGGATGATCGTCCGGTTCAGAGCGCGCCAGGCGGCCTCAATCACCTCAGGGTCATCCCAGCTCGCGTTCTGATGCCAGGCTGGGCGGCGGTCACTGACCGTATCGAAGGTGAGAAATGACAGCGCCACCTTCAGCCCATAGGCGGGGAAGGTGCCATTGGCCAGCTGCGCGAAATCTGGCCTGGGGTTATGGGCGCCGGGTGCGGTCTCAACATCATCCCAGCCGACCACCAACTCAATGTAATCGGACCCGGCTTCGATCGAGGCATCCATGGCATTGCCATAGCTTTGGGTCTTGGTCTCGATGATCGCGAGGCCCAGCAGGCGATCACCACGATGAACGGGTGGCTCGGTCTGCGCATGGGTTTGGGATGCGGCCATGGTGACGAAGATTAGGCACAAGGCCATCGTTAGGCAGGCAAGGCCCAGGCGCCTGATCACGGCACAACCTGCCCAATCAGCTTACCATCGGCGATGCCGGTGAGCCTGGCGGTATAGAGGCCGCCAGCCTCAACGTCGCCATCCAGCACAACCTCGGTGAAGTGTTCGGTGCGGCCGGTTCTGTCCTTCTCAACCAGCACCTTTGCCTCCTGGCCCAGCTGCGCTTCCAGCAGCTTGCCAACCTGCCGGGTGCCCAACTCACGCAGGCGGGCGGCGCGCTCTTTACGGGCATCCTTTGGCACCTGGGGCATCTTGGCCGCCGGAGTGCCGGGGCGCGGCGAATATGGGAAGACGTGGAGGAAGGTCAGATCGCATTCCTCAACACAGGCATAGGTATTCTCAAACATCTCATCGGTTTCGGTCGGGAAACCGGCGATGATATCAGCGCCAAAGACAATGCCGGGGCGCAGCTCTCGCGCACGGCGGCACATCTCAATCGCATCGGCGCGCAGATGCCGCCGCTTCATCCGCTTGAGGATCATGTCGTCACCGGCCTGCAAACTCATATGCAGATGCGGCATCAGCCGGGGCTCCTCCGCCACCAGGCGCCATAGATCCTCATCCATCTCAACCGGGTCGAGGGAGGAAAGACGCAGGCGCGGCAACTCTGGCACTTGCGCCAGCAGGCGGCGGATCACCTGGCCGAGGGTCGGACTGCCCGGCAGGTCAGGGCCATAGCTGGTGACATCAACACCGGTCAGCACCACCTCTGAGAAGCCCTGCTCAACCAACATCCGCACCTGATCGACGATGACGCCAAGGGGGACGGAGCGGGAGTTACCACGGCCGTAGGGGATAATGCAGAAGGTACAGCGGTGGTCGCAGCCCTGCTGCACCTGAACAAAGGCACGGGCGCGCCCGTCAAAGCCCTCAATCAGATGTTCCGCCGTCTCCCGCACCGACATGATGTCATTGACCAGCACCACCGGTTCGTCAGCGGGCTTGAGCAGCGTGTTTGACCAGCTCTCGCGCTTCATCTTGGCATCATTGCCAATGACGGCGGCCACCCCCTCAATCCCGGCATAGGTGTCGGGATCAATCTGGGCGGCACAGCCGGTGACGATGACGCGTTTGTCACCGCGATCGCGCACCAATTTGCGGATGGTCTGCCGGGCCTGCCGCTCCGCCTCTGCCGTGACGGCACAGGTATTGACGATGATCACGTCATCCATGCCCGCAGCTTGGGCATGGTCACGCATCACCTCACTCTCATAGGCGTTGAGGCGGCAGCCGAAGGTAACGATCTCCGGCCCCGCCGCGCCTTTGTCTTTGGCATCGGTCCCGGTCATGATCGTTGAACTATAGCAGTTTCGATGAAGACTTAAGCCGACGCGGCCAGTTTGGGCGTCGGTTTATGTTTGGCGTTTCCCAAGGCACCCGGGCTGAGGGTTCCCTCCGCCACGTAAGTGACCGGGCCGGTCATCACGATGTGGTCGTCTTCCTCACGCCACTCCAGGGTCAGGCAACCGCCATCCAGCAGCAGCTCAGCCTTACGGTCGGTGAGATCACGGCGCACAGCGGCAACCAGGGTCGCGCAAGCAGCAGACCCACAAGCCTGGGTCACACCAACGGCGCGTTCCCAAACCCGCATGCGGATCGTCTTACGGTTCAGCACTTGGGCGGCTTCCACATTGGTCCGCTCTGGGAACAACTCGTCATGCTCGATCACCGGGCCAAGGCGCTCAAGCGGCACGGCCTCAATATCGGGGACGAAGTGAACAGCGTGTGGGTTACCAACATTGACGGCCACACCGTGATGCAGCGGGCCAATGGCCAGCGGCAGGCGGGCAGTGTCGGTTTCCTCAGACAGCGGGATCTGATCCCACTCAAGCTTTGGCATGCCCATATCGACGGAGATTTGACCATCGGCCAGGCGTTCCGCCTTCAGCAGGCCGGCGACGGTTTCAATCACCACGGTATCGCGGCCCAGCTCGTCCATGATGACATCGGCGACACAGCGGGTCGCGTTGCCACAGGCCTCAGCTTCGGAGCCGTCATTGTTCAGGATGCGCATATACACATCGGCATCGGCCGACATGGTGGCCGGGCGTTCCATGGTGATCAACTGATCGCAGCCAAGGCCTAAACGGCGGTCGCTGATCAGCCGCACCTGGTCCTTGCTAAGGCCAGCGGTTTGCGCGGTGAGGTGGCGCCCGTCAATGATCACGAAGTCATTGCCGAGGCCGTGCATTTTGCGAAATGTAAGGTCGTTTTCCATGGCGACGAACACTAGCGCAAGATCCCGACATGTCCATGAAAGAGGCGGCCACTAGCCGCAAACCCGGTATGCGTTTCAGGTCTTCGCAGGTGCACAAGCAAGGTAGCATGCGGGTTAGCGCCACGCCGCAACCCAGCCCTGCATTGCCGCTTCCATTCAGGAATGACAGCCTGATTTCATGAAATAAGGGACCCGCCACCATGCCGGGATCGGAGTTTGATCAATGCGCTATATGAAACTTGCAAAGACATTGAGCTTCCAACGCCATGCCGATGTGCCGGCGGCGCCAGAGGGCTATTGGCATGCCTATCAGGGCATCTCATCAACCGGTGAGGGGCTGTTCCTTTGTAAGGCGAATGAACCCGGCAGCGGCGAGGATAAGGCCCCGCTTAAGCTGTTCATCGTCACGCCTAAGGCGACCAAGCAGATTGAGATCACCCTGCTGCATCTGGAAGACCCGGCCTATGTCACCACCTTCCCCGATGGTCGCCTGCTGCTGGTTGAACCGCGCAGTCAACTCTACCGCGACGGTACCTGCGATCAGAACGCCGCCGTCTATGACCCCATCACCGGCCATGCCTATAGCTTCCTAATCGGCGACGCCGTCACCGCTATCGGTGTCGATGGCCGTGGCCGGATCTGGGCCAGCTTTTATGATGAGGGCATCTTCGGCAATTACGGCTGGGGCGAGGGCGATAGCCCGCTTAGCCCGGGTGAGGGTGGCCTGGTCTGTTTCGATGACCATGGCGAGCTACTGTGGTCCTTCAACCATGTGGTGAAGGAGAGCAGCATCGATGATTGCTATGCCCTCAACATCACCACCGACGGCGTCTGGATTAACTATTACGAAGATTTCCGCATCTGCCAGATCGGCATGGATCAGGACGACACGGATTTTGAAGTGCAGTTCTTCCAATCCCGGGGCATCAACGGCTCGGACGCCATCGCGGTCAGCGATGATGCCTTCCTGCTTAGCCGCCAATATGGTGAGGCCAATAGCCGCTTCCACCTAATCCGCCGTGACGGCAAGCTATCGGAAAAGCCCCAGGCCTACCGCGCCAAACTGCCGGATGGGCGGCTGGACATCCGGCACCTAAACCCGATCGGCCATGGCAGCCGAATGCACCTAATCGGCGAAGCTGGCTGGTTCAGCGTCGATGTGGGTGAAGTTGATTAATATTGGCACAGCAACCTCGACCGTTTGCCTGAAGCCAATCGTTGACTGTAATGCTTACAAAAATAATCTTGAAAATCATTCCATACAGCAGAGACTATTTAAATCTTGAACAGATACTCAGATCAATTCCATGAGTTGAACTTCTAAGGTGCTCGTGAAACTCTTGCATAGGCATTTCAATATCGATCAAATAAAGAGAAATTCGAAAAACCTCATTTATAAAATCCTCAACAGCAATGAGATCATTGAATTCAACCTCCCTTACACCCGCATGGGTTATTTTTGATCTTATTTTATAAAGATATTTGATTTTATTGTAGTATTTTTCTCTATTATTACTCAAATCTGTTATTATACAGCTTGAAAATCTTGATATAGTATCAGAAATTGGCAATCCCTTGCCCACATTTAAAAATGACTCTAATGCAGTAAAATATAGAACGACACGGTGCGCTCTATCATAAGACTGCCTTGCAGAGGCCAACCAACCCAAGGAATAATATAAAGATTCAGATATAGTTCCTTTTTTTCTTTGGAAAATTTTATTTATTTTATCTTGAAAATCTTCCCGATAAAAATCGGCCTTATTTGGAGCATCTACCCAGTATTGAGAGGGTTTCCCACCCGAGTCCTGGTAAAAAGTATTGCCACTATGCTCGCCACACAAGAAGGGCACCGTATTAAACATATTGCTATCTGGATGAGGCTCTACCTGACCATTACCAGCGCGAAAGCATATTGAATTTGCCTGAAGCCCTAGCCTAAATGCAGATGTGAAAACACCAGCCATCCAGTATGCTTTTGGCTGGCACGAGAGTGCAGAACAACGACTTTTGACCAGCCAATACCATTCATGATCTCCAGGGATTTTCGCTTCGCTAAAAACCTTAAAATCTGCATCGAGGTCTTTTATTGAATTTTTATTTATAATAGATATATAGTTGCTTCTTAATCCCATCATCTTGTTAATAAAATAAAAATATCCACATGGGAAAATTGCATTATAAACTTTTTCACCATACTTACTTATTTCTTCATTAAGAGATTCAAGTAAATCACTCACCCCAAGATAATTTTTTTTAACACGACAGAAACACTTGAATATTATTCTTTGAATATCAAAATATTCTGGCTCAAGCTCACTATTTAATTTGAGTTTTCTTAAAATTATTTTTACTGAATTCTCAAAATTACGTTTTTTTTCCTAATCATTCAGATCAAATACAATTCCATGAGTATAAAAATGCGAAGGATCTTCAGGAAACAAGAGTAATTTGTCTGGTATGGACACTACAGCCTTGTTTAAGTTATCAAAAATACTCTCTGCATCTTCAAAAGTGAGAGCTTCCATATTCAGCGGGCTCCAGCAATATCAAGCAACGCACCCGACATGTAGCTGGCCTCATCCGACAGCAGCCACAAAATCGGCTCTGCCACTTCCTCCGCTGAACCCGCACGGCCCATGGGGAGGACCGGGGCTAGTTCGTCGGCGCGGTCGGGTTGGCCACTTAGGGCGTGGATTTCAGTGTCGATGATGCCGGGGCGGACCGCGTTGACGCGGATGCCCTCACCCGCCAGCTCTTTCGCCATGCCGATGGTCATGGTGTCCATCGCCCCTTTACTGGCGGCGTAGTCGATATATTCATTCGGGCTGCCCAGCCGGGCGGAGGCGGAGGAGACATTGACGATCGCTCCGCCCTGACCGCCATTACGCTTGGCCATATGGCGCACCGCTTCCTGTGCGGTCAGGAAGGCGCCCATGATGTTGGTGGCAAAGACGCGCTGCATCCGGTCGACGGTATAGCTCTCAAACGGTCCCTGCGGTGCCGTAATCCCGGCATTGTTGATCAACGCGCGAACCGGGCCCAGATCCTCGGCCGCCGTCTTAAACAGCTTGGTCACATGGTTCGGGTCTGAGACGTCACCCTGCACCGCGAGGGCATGGACACCGGCGGCGTTGCAATCGGCGACCACCGCCTCGGCCGCAGCCTCATCCTTGGCGAACAGGATCGCGACATCATAACCGCGCCTCGCCGCCAACCGGGCGCAAGCGGCACCAATGCCGCGCGACCCACCGGTGATGACCAGGGTGCCGTGATCCTCTGCCAGATTGTCAGAGGCCGTGTCAGCGGTGGAGGGTGTATCAGAAGGAGGCATGGGCGCCTGATCCGTAATGCTAGAGTGGGGGAACCGAAACCGCCCTAGCTTTACCCTGGACCGGACGCCCATGCCTAGGCCGAAGGTTCGGCCATCCGTGGACACGCCCCCATCTGGGTCTTGAAGCCCGGTGGGCTTCGGGGGCGTTAAAACTTGAGAGGCACCGGCATCGCCTGACATTGAGGGGGATAGGCGAGGCCGGTGCCTGAACTGCCGGGATTGCGGATGCGGATTAAGGGGGTAGGGGCCCGCAATGACCGGCTAGTGGTATGACGCTCCTTTACTCAGTTCCCCTGGGTAGGATTTGGTTCCGTTATCACCAGTTCAATTGATGCGGGCGGAGCCGAGGGGCACGTTGAAGCGCACGCAGTGGACGTGAAACTCACTGAAATTCGATGGGTCGATGCCGGCCGGGATCAGATATGCCTGGCGCCCGTTGTGGTTGCCCAGCTTGGTAAAGATGGTGCGGTTATCCACCCGGCCATTATTGCCAAAGCCCAGCTGTGGGTCCGGCGCGCCGCGGAAGCGGAAATCATCGGCCAGCAAGGCAACATGGCCCTGGGGTGTCTCAATAATCTGGATGGTGCCCTGAACCGTGTAATTGCCACGGCCCTGCAGCTGACCCTGGGCGACCACATCACCCACGGTGGAGATCTGCGCGCTAACCGGCGCGGCAAAACCGATGGCGGCAAACAGCGCGAGGCTCATCGCCAGGGCGACGAGTAAGGCGCGCGGTTGGGCGCAGGATAGGGTGCAGTCTTTTGCCTGGCGGTTGGTGGTTGATGTCGTCATGGGGTCCACTCCTGGTTCTAGATCGGTCCGGTATTGGATGCCGATCCGCTTGCTTCAGGAGGTAGGGGCCCGGGCAAAAGACTGCCAAACACGGCTGATCACGGGATGGCGATGAGTTGAGAGCGACCACGATTTTTCGACCGGTCGATATTGGTGCCAAAGCTTTCTACCGCTTGGCATAGGGTGCGGGCATTCGAGCCCTAGATGGCAAGAGCATCTCTCCCCAAAGGTTATCGATGGCTAAAGCAAAGAAGGCCTTCTTCACCCCCGCCCGTAACCCGGGTTGGTATCGCGGCGTGCAAAATGGCGATGCGGCCAAATTGGTTGGCGAGGGTACCGGCAATGGTAAGCCGCTCTATCACCTCTCAGGGCCTGTGCGCAGCGGCCTTGGCCAGGTTCTCTCAGCCTCCGGCAATTACGAATTGATCCACCGTGTTTCAGCGGCGAGCCAGGGCGCCCGCCAGGATCTCGCCCGGGTTGTGGTGGCCCATATGCTCGCCAAGCCTGGTCGGACAGACGCGCTGATGACCCGGATGAGTGATGCGATGGGTGACCTCGCCGAAACCCTCTGGGACCGGGCAGAGATGCGCGCCGATGTTGAGACACCGCTGACCGTTGAGTCCCCCGCCCTCGACAATGCGGCCAGTGAGGCTGAGGCTGAACTCGCCAGCACCATGCTGAAAGCGGATAAAGCACGGGAGCGTTTGTTCGCCGAGGGGCTGGAGAAGAATTGGCAGGGTACGGACCTGCAACCGGAGATTTATTACCTCGACCGCCTGAAACCTGCCGCCGAGGCGCTGAGCAGCTTCGCCGCCAGCATGCGCAGCGGGGGAAAGCCGGGCCCGGTTGGTGACGCGCTGATTGAGACCCTATCAACCAAACTATCCCCCGATACCCTGGTGCGCCTGGCTGATGAGCTGCCAGTGCATTACGGCGGCCCGGATAACTGGATGGACGGCCCAACCCGGGCAGAGTCTGAGGCACGGCTGAATGCCATCGACCTCACCATGCGCCATTGGGATGAGGTGAGTGGGGGTGACCGCTTCCCTGGCGGTATCTCCATCGGCAATGGCCGGGTTCGCGCCGTCCCCGCCGCCGTGGTTGAGGCGCAGGGTGTTCGGGTCAATGACCAGGCCGATTTCGACGCGGTGACCAGCAAGCCAAAAGCCGCAACGGCACCGGATGCAACGGCCCGCCGACCCGGTGGCCGCTAAGCATTGCGCGGCAACTATCATGAACACCTGACTCGGTAGTTTCATGAAGCGGGATTAGCCTCCTTCAATCGCACTGACCCCGTAATCACGGATGTGAAGGACCGCCACCATGGCGCCACCTGGAACAACACCCGGAAGCAGCACCAAAGACCCGGCCGAGCAATGGCTGGTTCCTAGCCGGCAGGCTGGCTGGTTCCGACTGGTCACAGGGCCCGAGGCTGAGCTTGGCGCCGGCACCCCTGGTCAAGCGACATACCTACAAAGTGGCCCCGATGCGCCGAAGCCCCTCGCCATCACCGATGATGCGCCGCTGGGCGAAGCCTTACAGATGGGCGACAGCACCAATCTACTCGATCACATCGCCGCACAAAGCTTGAGCGTGCGCCAAGAAGTAGCCGGGCAGGTTATCGACCACCTGTTGGATGCTGGCGCCGATGCCCGGGGCCGGTACCGTAAGCTAACCCAAGCCCGCCTGGACGCCTGGAGCCAAGAACTGACAGGCAGTGACGGCCCCAAAGTCCTGGATGACCATCTGGATCAACATCAGGCCGTGTTGCGCAGCTGGCTGCATAAGGACTTCCCAAGCGCCACCGCCCATGAACTGCAAGAGACCGCCTGGGCCGCCCGGCGTGCCCGCAGCGATCATGGCAAGGGCTTACACGCACGCCCTGATCCCAGCGGTTGGGTTGGTGTTGTGACCCGCAGCGCGGGCGAGCGGATGCTAACCGACCTCGCCATGGCGGATACGCTCGTCAAGCTTGAGCATGATCTGGACACCGTTGATCCGACCGAGGCCCGCAGCAATGCGATCCAGGGCCTCATCGATGGCCTAACCAGCCAGAACCTGGTTCGCGCCTTTGATGATATGGAGCCATTCTACGGTGAAGTGGCCGAGCATCTGGATCTTGAGCCACGCGAAGGTCAGCCGGTGATCAACGTCATCGACATGGCGCAACGGCACTGGGACGAGGTTGATCCCGCCGGCAATTATCCGGGCGGTATCGCCATCGGTAACAATGCCAAGCGTGTGGTGCCCGCCGCCGCAGTTGAGCAATACCGCGAAGAACTGGCCGAGGCCGCTATCCTCGCGCAGCGCGCCGCCGCCGAAGCCCCAGAAATGGGCCAGGTGCTTCAATTCCGGCGCCGAACCTAGCCCCAGCCGTCATCGCCAATCAGGCTCAAAGGAAGTGTTTGGCCTTGTCTTGGCCAGCCCCCATGTGCTTGTTCAAGCAACCATCCGATTTGAGCCGGTGTAATCACCCATGTTCGACAGTCTTTCCGACCGCCTTGGCGGTATCTTTGAACGCCTTGGCAAACGCGGCGCCCTGACCGAGAGCGATGTTGAGGGCGTGCTGCGCGAGGTGCGCATCGCCTTGCTTGAGGCTGATGTCGCCCTGCCTGTTGCCAAGCAGTTCATCGCCGATGTAAAGCCACGCGCCATCGGGCAAGAGGTCCTGCGCTCGGTCAAGCCAGACCAGCAGGTGATCAAGGTTGTCCATGACACGCTGGTTGAGACCCTGGGCGAGGCCACGGAAGGCCTGACGCTCGCCGCAGAACCACCGGTACCGGTGCTGATGGTTGGCCTGCAGGGCTCTGGTAAGACCACCTCCACCGGTAAGATCGCCAAGCTTCTAACCGAGAAGGACAAGAAGAAGGTGATCATGGCGTCGCTCGATACGCGGCGCCCAGCGGCACAAGAGCAGCTGCGCTTTATTGGTGAACAGCTCAATATCGACACCCTGCCAATTATTGAGGGGCAAGAGCCCGTCGCCATCGCCCAGCGCGCCCTGAAGACCGCGCGGCTTGAGGGTTATGATGTGGTGATGCTGGATAGCGCCGGCCGCCTATCCATCGATGAAGAGCTGATGGCCGAGATTAAGGCCGTCCGCGATGCCACCAACCCGGCTGAAACCCTGCTCGTTGCCGATGCCCTAACCGGTCAGGACGCGGTAAATACCGCGCAGAAGTTTGATGAGGCCGTTGGCATCAGCGGCATCATGCTGACCCGCGTTGATGGTGATGGCCGCGGCGGTGCCGCGCTGTCCATGCGTGCGGTTACCGGCAAGCCGATCAAGCTGCTTGGCGTGGGTGAGAAGTTGGACGCGATTGAACCGTTCCACCCTGAACGTGTCGCTGGCCGCATCCTTGGCATGGGCGATGTGGTCTCTCTGGTTGAGCGCGCCGCCGAGGTTATCGAGGAGGAAGACGCGGCCAAGATGGTCGCCAAGCTTGAGAAGGGTCAGTTCGACCTGCAAGACCTCGCCGACCAGCTGTTACAGATGAAGAAGCTGGGCGGTATGCAGGGGCTCATGGGCATGATGCCCGGTGCGGCCAAGATCAAGAAACAGATGGCCGAAGCTGATATCGACGATAAGCAGATCGACCGGCAGATCGCCATTGTCCGCTCCATGACACCACGGGAGCGGAAGTATCCAAAACTGCTCAACGCCTCACGCAAGCGCCGCATCGCCGCCGGTGCTGGCGTGCCCGTGCCTGACATCAATAAGCTGATCAAACAGCATCAGCAGATGCAGGGCATGATGAAAAAGATGAAGAAGATGGCCAAGAAGGGTGGTTTCCCAGGCATGCCTGGTGGAATGCCCGGTATGCCAGGCGGCAAACTGCCCAAGGGCGTCACCCAAGAGCAGATGGACGAGTTGATGAAGCAAGCCCAGGCCGGTGGTATGGGCGGCGGCAAGGGCCTCGGCAATCTGCTGGGCGGTGGCGGTATGCCACCAGGCTTCCCTGGCAAACTGCCCCCAGGCTTTGGCGGGAACTAGCTATCGACCCGATTGGTTAGGCGGCGGATGGTGGTCATCAGCATGTTGACCCAGGCACGCATAAAGTCATTCAGCTGGTCTAGGTTCTTCTCAAACGTCGACTCATCAATCGCGACGATCTCGGCATTCTCGATCACCTTCGCGTCCGCCGAACGTGGCTTGCCATCGATCAGGGCCATCTCCCCGAAGAAGCCGCCCTTGGTCAGGGTGACGAGGTGAACGGTCTCGCCGTTTACCTGCCTTTCAATGCTGACCTTGCCAGAGGCGATCAGATAGGCGGTCCGCGCCTCATCACCTTCGTGGAAGATGTAGGTACCGGCTGGGATCAGCCGACGATCTAGAATTTTGCTCATGGTCCCGTCTTCACTTTTTGTGCAGTAGAATAACGTCGCTGCCGTGGCCCGCCTTGATTTGGGTCAAGTGGAGGGTCAGCGCCTTGTCTTCACCGAACTTCTCGGTAAACGCGGCCACCATAACCTCCGCTTCGCCGCTACTCTGGCGACAGGCATATAGGCAGGCCGCAAATGCATCGAGGCGATCTTCATCACCATCGGTATGCAAGGCCTCAAACATCTCAAGCGGCTTGGATTTACCGACGAACTGATAATGGCCGATGGAACGCCATTGCTGATCGACCGTTGACCCCTCAAGTGTCGTGGCCGAGGCCAGCATGCGGGTGCCGACCTGCTTGTTCAGCCCCTCAATAATGTCCAAAGGAAATGCAGCGTAGAAGAAACGATCCATCCCTCCGTCAGAGGACATTGGGATATCAATCTCACCTTGCCCCTCAAGCCGTTCACGGTCGGCGGATAAGTCTTTCAGCACCGATATAAAGGGCCCGTCGTCGCCCTGGATTGAGACATAGACATCCTCTTTCCCACGCACGACCAGCAGCAGCGAACCAGCAAACTGTGATGAGATGGAATACAGCCGCTGCTTAATCGAATTGATGTTGAAATCAGCGGTTAAGGTGCCGACCCAAGATGGCGGGTAGCCACCCAGCATGGCCTTTACCGAGGTGACGCCCAATCCACCTTCTCGAAATTCATAGGGGCGGGTCCATGACACGCCGGGCCTCAGATAGCCTTGGTAGAACCATTCGCGACCACGCGGATCGAACCGAGCGGGCACCAGCGCCTCAATCGGCCGCCATTCCCCGTTCTTCTCAAACACCCATTCCTGGGTTCGGCCCTGCTCCCGCGACGGAACCGACATATTAATTACGATGTCATCACCACGCCGGGTGGCCCCGACGAACGAGCCCTCCTCCCGGGTGCCGTAGCTAACCCAGCTCAAAAACGGTGCATTTCGCAGTTCGGTAGCGAACAACACGGCCAGCTTGTCGAGATCGGTATAGCTAATCGCGCCGACAGCCATGTTGCTCGAAAACTTGTTCAGAATTGCCGGGGCCCGGCCAAAGGTGTTGTTCAGCTCGGCAGCCGAGGCCTCAAAGATCGTTTGGGCCTCACGCTCCTGGATCTGGCTCGCCAACTCAAAACTGCTGATCACCCATTTGACGCTCACCGTCACAAGTGAGGCCGTGATCAACAGCATAACGATCGACAGCACGGCAATTCGAATACGAATGTACCGGGGCTTCATGGCACAGCCTTAAGTTGTAGTTAACTCCCCAATAACCGCAGACTGACCCATCCTGCGCCAATTAACTAGTTGATTTCGCAATTTTTCCTAAATTCGTATGCCACAGACTTAATCTGCAACCAGGCGCTTGCGGAGTACCGAAACTGCCATAACAAGCGGGATAATCAGCGACCCAAGGATCAGGCCGAATACGCCGTTTAGGGCGGCACCTACCGCCCAGGTAACGAAGCCTTCAGCCACATGCATCGCATGGGCGGCATCATGGGCGAGGTCATGGATGGTATGGCCGATGAGGCCATAACCCAGCTCCTCCAACCCATGGGTGAAGATGGAACCACCAACCCAGAGCATGGCGGCGGTACCAATGCCGGCCAGTACCGTCATGACCCCGGGCATCGCCTTGACCAATCCACGACCAAAAGCGCGGCTGAAGCTCAGAATGCCGGTTTGGGCGAGCTTTAGGCCCACATCGTCGGCCTTAATCAGGATGATTACGCTGCCATAGACCAGGGCGGTGATACCCACCGCGACCACGGCGAGGATGATCCCCTGCATCCAAAGGCTATCCGCCTCAATCGCGGCGAGGGCAATCACCATGATCTCAGCGGACAGGATAAAGTCGGTTTTGATCGCGCTTTTAACCCGATCCTCCTCCAGATGCGCAGCATCAAGGCTGGTGGGCTTCTCGTGGTGATCGGTTTGGGGGAAGAAGACATGCAGCACCTTCTCTGCCCCCTCAAAACAGAGGTAACAGCCACCCAGCATCAGCAGCGGCGTCAGGATCCAGGGTGCAAAGACACTAAGCAGCAGAGCCGCTGGCAGCAGGATAACCAGCTTGTTAAACAGCGAGCCCCGGGCAATCTTCAGGACAATTGGTAACTCGCGTGCTGCGGGCAGGCCCTGAACGTATTTCGGTGTGACGGCGGCATCATCGACCACGACGCCGATGGCTTTGGTGCTGACCTTCGCCGCCTTGGCCGCGATATCATCAACCTGGGTCGCCGCCAACTTGGCCAGCGTCGCCACATCGTCGAGTAGCGCGATTAATCCAGTCATGGCACAAACAACCCACAAAACAGCCTGACACCGCGCAGCGACGAGCGGTGTCATTACATAACAGAGCCACAACACCTATATTCTGATCCATGAGTGCTGACACCTCCATATCGCCAGAAGGGGTTTCCCGAAGTGGCGGCTGTTGCCCCAAAAAGGCTGCGGGGCCGCCGACGCTATGGCAACGGGTGCGTGCGTTCGATTGGATGCTTTGGGGCAGTGCGGTGCTGGTTGTCGCCGGCTACATCACCTTCCTGCTAAGCCCGGAACACAGTCACGGCGCCCTACATCACTACGCCCATGGCGTGTTTGAGTTGATGAACACCCTGTGGTGGGGCCTCCTGCTCGGCATCATCTTTGTTGGCTTAATGGACCGGATGCCGAAAGAGCTCGTCATGAAGGCGATGAGCGGTAATCGCCCGGCGACCGGCATCGCCAAGGCCACCGCCGCCGGTGTGCTGTTTGACTTATGCAGTCACGGCATCCTGATGGTGGGGATGAAGCTTTATGAGCGTGGCGCCACCATCGGCCAGACCTTGGCCTTCCTACTGGCGAGCCCTTGGAACTCTATTTCCCTGACCATCATCCTGATTGCGCTGATCGGCTGGGAATGGACCCTAGCCTTCGTCATCCTGTCCGCCATTATCGGCATGATCACCGGGCTAATCGCAGACGGCCTGGTCGCCCGGGGTAAGCTGCCGGACAATCCCAACCGGGAGGGGGTCGAGATTGGCGATCACAGCCTGATGTCCGGGGTTAAAGAATGGATGGCGGGGCTTAAGCCGAGTGGCCAGGGTACAATCAATGTCATCAAAGATGGTTTTCGTGGTGGCCGCATCGTCATGCGCTGGATCTTATTCGGCGTGGTCTTGGCCAGCCTAATCCGTGCCTTTGTGCCCGCGGATGTCTTCGCAGAATGGTTTGGGCCCGGCCTAATGGGGCTGTTCCTAACCGTGATCGTCGCGACAATTGTCGAGGTCTGTTCAGAAGGCTCGGCGCCAATTGCCGCCGATATTATCAACCGGGCCGGGGCACCGGGTAATGGCTTCACCTTCCTGATGGCTGGGGTGGCAACAGACTATACTGAGATTATGAGCCTGCGCGAGACGACGGGCCGTTGGGTTTTGGCCTTTGCCCTACCCATTATCTCAGTGCCGCAAACCGTGGTCGTCGCGGCCCTGATCAATCATCTCTACACGGTTTAAAGGTTAGAGCGCGCCAACCGGCTGCGCGATCCGCCTTGGTGCCGGCGCCTGGGCGGCGGCGGCTGTTGATTTGCCGGGCGCCTGTGTGGGACTCACGGCTGCGGCGAGCTGCGTCGTCTTCTTGATCTCAAAATCCGGCACCATATCGCCAGCGCTTGGCTCATAGCGTGGGGTCATCGGCAGGATCTGCAGCGGCTCAACCTGGCCAGAGCCACGGCGGAGGCGATGCATCTCACGCGCTAGATCAGCATCACTAGCGCCCCAATGCGCCGTAATATGCGCGGTGCGGAGGCCCAGGGACTTAGCGGGCCCAAGATCGCGGCGAACGTGATCGGCAATACGAAGCGAGCTGTCCGCCTTCGCACCCTCGGCCGCCATCACGAATTGCAGCTTCTCACGCATATTAAGGCCAGCCGGAATGGCGGTCATTGGGGCCTCGGTCCCACCACCCAGTACCTGGTTCAAGCGGCGGGAATTGGCACCACCCGGTGCCTCCTGCTCAATATCCTGACCGGGATAGGTGTGGTGGACCAGATTGGTTAAACCGCTCTCACGCAAGGCATAGCGCGCGGCAGATTCCGGCAGGGCGGTCATCACCACAACTTTGCGCCCCTGCTCTTTCAACCGCTCAAGGAAGGCAACGGTTGGCCGATCAGCGGCGACCAGATCGCCAAAGGTCCGGCGCATCTGAAGGCCAAGCGGCGCAAACTTCTGCACCAAATCCTGATCCGGGAAAGCGGCGGTAAGGCCGGGATGGCTGTTCAGACCGAAAGGCAGGGCCAGCAATTCCTGATTCCGCGGATGACGCAGGCCATCGGCGAGCGTGACCTTATCAAGGCCAGACTCTCGCGCCAGCGCATCATAATAAATCTTCGTCGCGGTGTTTCGCGCCTGACCTAGCGGGATCAATGTATCACCGAGGTCAATGACCACGGTGTCAACGCCATCCAGCGCGCGCGCAGAGAAGGGCGCCGTCTCGGTCGGACGGTCCTTGGCGCGGGATCGATCAGCTGTCACTGCCATGGGCTGCTTGAACTCGACTGTTCCGGGCCGGGGCCACGGTTACGTCGATGCGACGTTGTTCAATTTCGAAAAAACTCTCAGGCGCACGGAGCGGGGGAGATCGCTTTCACCCGCGCGACTGTCCCGCTAGATACGCGCGCGAGTTGAAAGTGCCGATCAAAGATAGGAAGCCAAGTTGACGAGTCTGATATTCCGGAATCGCATGACTGGCATCAGGGCCCGCAAGCTTTGCTAATACACGGGGAAACTTGCTTTCCAGGGCCCGGCATGATTAAACCCCGCATCCTTATAGGAATAACCCAATTTAGCCGCTGACCCCCTGCGCGACACAACCGGTGTTTAACGTGTCGTCAGTCCTCTGGAGCGAGGTGGCCAAACTTGGATGTCAGCCAAGCGCGATGGCTCATCAACACCGCGCCCCCAGCCGATATCCAGACATGACAACCGACCTAACAACGTTTGACACGAGGATCCGAGATCCATGGCTACTAAAATCCGTTTGGCACGTGGTGGCACCAAGAAGCGCCCATTCTACTCAATCGTCGTTGCCGATGTTCGCGCCCCACGCGACGGCAAGTTCATTGAGAAACTGGGCACCTTCAATCCACTGCTGGCCGATGACCACGACCAGAAACTTGTTCTGAACGAAGAGCGCGCGAAACACTGGCTCGGCACTGGCGCCAAGCCAACTGAGCGTCTGCAGAAAATCTTCTCCAAGCTCGGCCTGACCGAAGCCCCTGAAATTCGTGAGCAGCCGAAGAAGTCTGCCCCGAAAGCGAAAGCCCAGGAGCGCATGAAAGAGAAGGCTGAGAAGGAAGCTGCCGCTAAGGAAGCCGCTGAAGAGGCTGCTGCTGAGGCCGCTGCCGCTGAAGCTGCACCAGCTGAAGAAGCGCCTGCAGAGGAAGCACCAGCCGAAGAGGCTGCCGCTGAAGAGGCTCCAGCTGAAGAAGCTGCTGCTGAAGAGGCACCTGCTGAAGAAGAAGCTAAAGAGGAAGAGAAGGCCTCTTAAGGCACTTCCCTTTAATCAAACATGTCGACCCAAGACCCTGACCGTCTCGCCGATGGTCGCTTGCGGATCGCCAAAATTGTTGGGGTGCACGGCGTTAAAGGCGCTGTGCGCCTCAAACTTTTTCTGGAGGATGCGGGCGAGTTGCATGCGTTTGGTCCCATTACCGATGCTGAGGGCACGGAATGGGCCATTGCGCTCGGCCATGCGCAGAAGGGACATTGGGTCGCCAGCCTTGAGGGGATTGAGGACCGGGAAACCGCCGCCGCCCTCAAAGGCACCGACTTCTATGTCCAGGCCGATGCCAGGCCAGACCTCGATGATGGTGAGTTCTATGCCACCGATCTGGTTGGCCTGACGGCGCGCGATGCCAAGGGCAAAACCCTGGGCAAAGTGGTGGCGTTTGAAGATTTTGGTGCTGGCCCGTTAATCGAAATCGCGTTCAACGGGGTGAAGCAGCCGGTGATGCTGCCCTTTACCGAGGCAGTGGTTCCAGAGATCGATAAAGCCGCCGGCCACCTAACCGTCGAGGTACCACCAGGCTATCTGGATGATGAGGGGGCGGCATGAGCGACGATCACGCACGAGATCAAGCCCAGAAACCCTGGCAAGTCACTTGCCTGACCCTGTTCCCGGAGATGTTTCCGGCCACGTTGGGACATTCCCTTGCAGGGAAAGCACTTAAGGCTGGACGTTGGGGCTTGGAAACTGTAGATATCCGCAGCTTCGCGACCGACCGGCACGGTACCGTGGACGACACGCCCTATGGGGGTGGCGCAGGTATGGTGTTGAAACCCGATGTGGTGGACCGGGCGATCGCGGAAAGTGGCCCACATCATCGGCTGATTTATATGTCGCCCCGCGGTCGATTGCTCGACCAGCCTTTGGCGCGTGAATTGGCGGATGGCGAGGGTTGCACCATTATCTGCGGCCGGTATGAGGGGCTGGACCAACGGGTCCTCGACGCCAATGCCGTGGAAGAAGTATCGATCGGCGACTATATCGTCTCAGGCGGCGAGATTGCGGCCCAAGTCCTGATCGACACGGTGGTGCGCTTACTGCCAGCGGTGATCGGCAATGCCGAGACCCATGGCGAAGAGAGTTTTACCGGCGGGTTGCTTGAATACCCGCATTATACCCGGCCAGCGGTTTGGACCGACCGGCAGGGAACCGAGCATCCGGTACCACCGGTGCTCACCTCGGGCGATCATGGTGCTGTGAAGCGCTGGCGTCTTTCCGAGGCCGAGGCTATAACCCGCCAGCGGCGGCCTGACCTTTGGTCGGTTTATCGCGGCACAGACACGGAATAAGGGTCAGGCGACCCTTGAATTGAACCAACGGCGTGAGGCCGTCGGTTTGGAAGGATGAAACGATGAACGTCATTCAAAAGATTGAAAAAGCTGAAGTTGAGCGCCTAACGGCCGAGCGCCAGATCCCGGATTTCGATCCAGGCGACACCGTTAAGGTCAATGTGAAGGTTGTCGAGGGCACCCGTGAGCGTGTCCAGGCTTATGAAGGTGTCTGCATCGCCAAAAAAGGCGAAGGCGTGAACGCTTCCTTCACCGTCCGCAAAATCTCCTATGGCGAAGGCGTTGAGCGTGTGTTCCCGCTCTACTCCCCACGGATTGACAGCATTGAGCTGATCCGTCGTGGTGATGTCCGCCGCGCCAAGCTGTACTACCTGCGCACCCGTCGCGGTAAGTCCGCTCGTATTGCCGAGCGTGTTACCGGCCACGGCATCGAGCCACGCGTCAGCAAAAAACAAGCTAAGGCACAAGCCGAAGGCTAGACGCACAGCGTCATTCGAATTTGAAAAGGGCTGCACCCAACCGGGCGCAGCCCTTTTTTCTGCGCACAACCCAGCGCTCGAACTTATGTCACTTCACTAGCCCGCCAACTTTACCACCAAGCTTTACCAGGGCCTTTAGCACCCCTTGAGGTAAGCGCTTCACCTGATCGTACCAACCGGCCATCTGGCCGAGCAGAGCGTCCAGGCCTTCCAGGCGTTTGATCACCGCCGGATCTGCCTTCCCCTCTTCTTTAATCTCACGCAAGGCTTGGTCCAGCATCGCAATGGCCGGGTCGATCTCCTTCTGCTTACGTGCCTCTGAGAGGCGCATCATCACCTGCCATGGGTCCGTCTCAGCCTCAAAGAAGTCACGACGATCACCCTTAACCGGTGTCTGGCGGATCAACTGGTAGCTCAGTAACTCTTTGACGCTGTTACTAACGTTGGAGCGGGCGAGATTTAGGTCCCGGGCAATATCCTCGGCACTCACCGGTGATGTAGCCACAAACATGTAGGCGTGGATTTGCGCCACTGAGCGGTTAACACCCCAGCGGGAGCCCATCTCACCCCAATGCAAAACAAAACGCTCAACCGCCGGTGTCATGGTCAGACCATTCGCTTATTTCTGTCTGAACAGAATATGAAGGCAGTGCGGCATCAAAACAAGCCGCTATGCGGGCAGTGCAGCCCCGCAAAGACTTGCAAGACCGGCCTCGCAGATGATTTAAAACCTCCCCATCTAAACACTGACGCATAACGGCTAACGGCAAGGCTGACGACCATGGGCGCACCCCGCACACTGTACGAGAAAATCTGGGACCACCACGTGGTGAACGAGCAAGAGGACGGCACCACCGTGCTCTATATCGACCGCCATCTCGTGCATGAGGTGACCAGCCCGCAGGCCTTTGAAGGTCTGCGCATGACCGGCCGCAAAGTGCGCCGCCCCGACGCCACCCTGGCCGTGGTTGACCACAACGTGCCGACAGAAAACCGGGCCCAGGGCATCAGCGACCCTGAAAGCCGCCTGCAGGTTGAGACGCTGGAGAAGAACACCCAAGAGTTCGGCATCCAGTATTTCGGCATCAACGATAAGCGCCAGGGCATCGTCCATATCATTGGGCCAGAGCAGGGCATGACCCAGCCCGGCATGACCATCGTCTGCGGCGACAGCCACACCTCCACCCATGGCGCGTTTGGCGCCCTGGCGTTCGGCATTGGCACCTCTGAGGTTGAGCACACCCTGGCCACCCAGACCCTGCTGATGAAGAAGTCGAAGAATATGCGGATCACCGTGGATGGTGAGCTACCGCTCGGCGTCACCGCCAAGGACATGATCCTCGCGATCATTGGTGAGATCGGCACCGCCGGCGGCACCGGCCATGTGATCGAATACGCTGGTGAGGCCGTGCGGAACCTGTCCATGGAAGGCCGCATGACCATGTGCAACATGTCGATTGAGGGCGGCGCCCGCGCTGGCCTGATCGCACCGGATGAGACCACCTTCGCCTATCTGAAGGGCCGCCCCATGGCGCCATCGGATGAGCATTGGGAAAAGGCGGTCGAGTTCTGGTCCTCCCTGCCATCTGATGAGGGCGCTACCTATGACAAAGAGGTGGTGCTGAAGGCAGAAGACATCACGCCGACCATCACCTGGGGCACCAGCCCACAGGATACCGCCCCGATTACCGAGCATGTGCCGGACCCAGAGGCCTATGATGATCCGGGCCGCCGCGATGCGGTTAAGCGTTCCCTCGACTATATGGGCCTGACCGCCGGTACCAAGCTGACTGATGTGCCGGTCGATAAGGTATTCATCGGCTCCTGCACCAATGGCCGGATTGAAGACCTGCGCGCCGTCGCCGCCGTCGCCCGTGGCCGTAAGGTTGCCGATAGCGTCTATGCCATGGTGGTGCCGGGTTCCGGCCTGGTGAAAGAGCAGGCCGAGAAAGAGGGCCTGCACAATATCCTGATCGAGGCTGGCTTTGACTGGCGTGAGCCTGGCTGTTCCATGTGCCTCGCCATGAACGCCGACAAGCTGGAGCCTGGTGAGCGTTGCGCGTCGACCTCAAACCGTAATTTTGAGGGCCGTCAGGGCCGTGGTGGACGTACCCATTTGATGAGCCCAGCCATGGCCGCCGCCGCCGCTGTCACCGGTCGCCTGACCGATATCCGCGATCTCGATGGCGCCCTAGAAAGCCTCACACCGAGCCAAGCTGCTGAGTAAATCGGTCAACACCCTTCCCAAGCGAAACGCCGGTTGCTATGCCCGACCGGCGTTTTGTTTTGTCTGAAGCTTGGGATCGATAACTGCCGTGAATAAGATTGCTGTGTTGGGGCTGGGTAAGGTTGGCCATTTGGCCGCTGCGTTGCTGGCCGATGGTGGGTTTGAGGTTACCGGTTTTGACAAGCAGGCGGGCGGGCGCGACTTCCCCTTCCCGGTTAAGGCGGTGGACCTTAGTGACCCAGCCGTTTTGAAGGCCGAGTTTGGCGCCTTCGATACCGTACTGTCCTGCATGCCTTATCAGCTGAATAAGGCGATTGCCGCCGCTGCACATGCGGCTGGCATCCACTATTTCGACCTCACTGAGGACGTCCCCACCACCCAATCCATCATTGAGCTATCTGGCACGGCCAAGGGCCTGATGGCGCCCCAATGCGGCCTGGCGCCCGGCTTTGTTGGTATTGTCGGTGCGAGCCTGATTGAGCGCTTTGACGAATGCCGGTCCTGCCGGATGCGCGTCGGCGCCCTGCCCCAGAACCCAAGCGGGCTGATGGGCTACTCCTTCAACTGGTCACCCGAGGGTGTGGTGAATGAATACCTCAATGATTGTGAGGTAATCGAGGAGGGCGAGCGCAAATGGGTCTCGGCCATGGAGTGGATTGAGAAGATCGTCATCCAAGGCACCGAGCTTGAGGCCTTCACCACCTCCGGTGGCCTCGGCACCATGTGTGAGACCTATCACGGCAAGGTCGCCAATATCGATTACAAGACCATGCGCTTCCCAGGCCATGTGCAGCTGATGAACTTCTTCTTCCATGAGCTGCTGATGCGTGAGCGTCGAGACCTGGCCGGTGAAATTCTGGTCAATGCCAAGCCACCGGTCGATGACGATGTGGTCTATGTCCATGTCGCCGCCGAGGGCACCATCAACGGTGCCCTAAGCCGCCATGAATTCGTCCGCGCCTATAAACCGCGCGAGATGGCGGGCAAACGCAGCACCGCCATCGCCTGGACCACCGCCAGCTCCGTCGTTGCGGTTATCGAGATGGTGCGCGACGGCGCTTTGAGCGGGCAGGGTTTCCTCCGCCAGGAAGACATCCCACTCGATGCCTTCCTCAAGACCCGGACAGGGGCGGCGTTTGCGGTGGATGGTTAGACTCCTAGCTATCAGGCCTGGAAAGTTTTCCTGGTCACCCACATCTTATTCGGTCACCCTAATATGTAGATGGATGGGGTTTTGTGAGAGATGGCACGCAAAAGAGCAGCCGAACAAAGCGCAGGTGACCGCGGCATGGAGATGCTGCTGGACGCCGCTGGCACCGCCGATCCCACCGGCGCCATTGATGTCATCCATGCCGGAAAATTGCTGACTGAGGGTCGCGTTGTTGATGCCGCCCTCACCGGTATTGGGGTTGTTCCCATTGCCGGGGATGCGGCCAAACTCCTCAAATACGCCAAGCATGCGCGTAAGATGCCAGGGGCGGATCATGTCGCCGATGCGGTGGATGATGTGGTCCATGCCGGTGCCAAATCCCTGCTGCGCAAGGGTGGCGTCGATGGTTGGCGTAAAGATAAGGCCGCCAAAACCGCCGCGGCCACTGGACCCAAAGCAACTGGCCCAGCCTTTGGAATGGCGCCGCACTAAAGCGTAACCGCGATCTGAGCGCTATTTCACCACGGCCAGGGCAAAGCCATCATGGCCCTTGGCGCCGATCTGTTGCATGGCCACCGCCTCAACCCGATCATCCTTGGCCAGTAGCGCGTTAAAGTCCCGCACGGCATGGGCGTTATCCTGCTCAATCTGATTGGGCGCCCCATCGGGGTCGAGCACATTGCCCGCCCGCACCACGTTATCAGTAATGATCAGGGCACCGGGGCGCGCCAACTTAATCGACCAATCGAGATAGGCGGGGTAATTCGGCTTATCCGCATCAATAAAGATCAGATCAAACGGCGGCTCGTCGGCGAGGCGAGGCAGGGTGCGCACCGCCTCCCCCTGCACACAGCGGATGCGGTCAACGACACCGGCGATCTCGAAATGCTTTTCGGACAGCTCAACCTGGTTTTGCCGTAGTTCCAGCGTGGTGACCTGCCCCCCCGGCTTCAGCCCACGAGCCAGCCAGATTGTGCTGTACCCCGCCAGGGTGCCGATCTCCAGGATCCGCTCAGCCCCCGTCAAACGGGCCATCAGCATCAAAAACCGCCCTTGCAGGGCAGAGACCTGAATATCCGGCATGCCAGCAGCTTGGCTGCTCTCAAGCACCTGATCCAGAACGGAATCTTGACCCAGGAAGGTTTCTTCCAGATAGGCATCGACGGCGGCAAACAGGGGGCTATCGCTCATGTGATCTCGCGCCGGGCGCGTTCGCTTCTATATTAAGGGGGAACCGGTAAGGGATTGGTATGGGCATAAACTGGAAGCTGATGGACGCCAAGCTGCAATGGGCCGATGAGGGTCGATTGCTGGTTGAGCTGCCGGAAGATCAGGCAGCAGAGATTGCGACCACCAAGCCGCGGGTGCCACCCGGCCAGACCCTAACCAAGGGTTTCCCGGTTCTGAGCATCGGCGACAACCCATTGGTCCGGCCACGGGATTGGCAGCTGATCCTGGGCGGTATGGTCAATAAGCGCATCCATTGGGATTGGCATGATTTCCAGGCCAGGCCGCAGGTGGAATGGCGCAACGACATTCACTGCGTTACCGGTTGGTCCCGCCTCGACAATGTCTGGCAGGGCATCTCAACCCGGGAGATCGTTAAGGCGGTGCAACCCCTGCATACCGCCAAATTCGTCACCCTGCGCAGCTATGACGGCTATGCCACCGCGCTGTCGATGAAGGACTTCCTGCATGAGGATGCGTTCCTCGCCACCCATTGGGAGGGCGCACCCCTTACGCGGGAGCATGGCGGGCCGGTTAGGCTGGTGGTGCCGCATCTCTATTTCTGGAAATCCGCCAAATGGCTGCGCCAGATCTGGTTTACGGATAAAGAGCATCGCGGCACCTGGGAGGCACGCGGCTATCACAAGCGCGGCGACCCATGGAAGCAAGAGCGGTACGAGACCGATGAGAGTGGGGTCAGCGATCCCCAAATCTATAAGTTTACGGGCCTGGGTGATTAGAGCTGGCTGACGCCCATTCTGCTATTCGCGGGCGGCGTTCAAGTCTCTTGCGGCCGCCTCTGCCACCCATCGATACGCCTGCGCAGTTTCACGGGTGAAGAGCCAATGGCTCTCCTCATGCTCCAGCTCTGCCAGGGTACCGGCCAGCGGCCCGGTGGGCGTTACCCAGCCTATCCGCTCTAAGGCGCTCCAGGCATCGAGGAGACCCTCAGATGGGTAGTAGATCTTGCGCGGCGGCTCGCCAGCTCCAGCGAGCCTGCCCTTCCGTAGGATGATCCACCGCTCCAGATTGGTCATGCTGGTGAACTGCTGCTTCAGCAGCTCCAGATCGTCCGGCGGTAGGGCCTCGACCAATTCTGGGGTCGGCCTTGGACCATAGTTACCAACCCGCTCAATAAACCGCGCGGCCTCGCCTTCAAAACTCTCCCATCGCCCCTTTGGGCCTGGAAAATAGAAAACCTCCGGCATTTGGAAACTCTGGAGGCCGGGAAACCGTGGCTGGTGCTTATAGTGCAGGACCGATTTTACAAATAGGCACTCAGTATTGGATGGGGTGAAGATCAGAAACGGCTTGCTGATTGCGGATTTAGAGCCCCGCTCAATCCGGCCCATATAGTCGGTGCAGAACTCATAGCCATGCATCGTGGCCAGCCTGTGGGCGACGATGTCATCGGCGAAATAGCCCCGCAGCCAATGCAGCGGGAAGAAGGTCGCCCAGAGAAAGATGACGGCAAGAAACCCGCGCGCAAAACGATTGGGCACGCCGAAGCTAAACAGCTGCTTCACGATATAGCCCAGAACAAGAAGGGCGATGGCCAGCTGTATGGCGATCGTCGTGATGTTGCCCGTTATCTCAACAACTGGCGTCAGCGCCTGGAACTGCTCTGCTAGGCCGATGACACCCCTGATGTTTGATGCGAAGTAGGCATAGAAGAGTGCAACCCCGCCGATCATCGCCAAAAATAGAATGCCGTTCGGCGGCGGCTGTCCTTTCGTCGCGGATTGGTCGGTCTCTGCCATTGCTATCTAGGGTATTTTGAGCGGGTGATCGTCATCAAGCCGATCAACGAGAGTGGCACTCAACCAGTCTACGATAGAAGGCAGCGCAGCAGCTATGCAGTTGGTAAATTTGCGCTTTCTTAGCCGTTATGGTTAAACCTGCGGCATCAGACGCGCGTAGAGACCGATGAAGGGCGACATACGCCGACCGGACCGCGTCTTCCCCAATGCATATTTAGACCCTGCATTGACTTAGAATTTTGGCAGCTGCTCTGCGCCACGCTTCCTGAAAAACTGATCCGCGCCCTTTGGTCGGCTCACACTCGCACGCCCGTCATCATGACCGGTTGCCGTGCGGTGTCCGGCTGAGTTTGGCGCATGCAACTTGAAAGCAAGACACTTGACCAACTCTACTGACATGACCTTTGGCAATCTTAATCTCGCTAAGCCAATCCTCCGCGCTATTGAGGCGGAGGGCTATGACAAGCCAACCCCTATTCAGGCACAGGCGATCACGCCACTGATGGATGGTGCCGATCTGGTTGGTATCGCCCAGACGGGTACCGGCAAGACCGCCGCCTTCCTACTGCCGCTGTTGAATAAGCTGAATAGCGACCAGGACAAGATCGGCCAGCGCCGGGCAAAAGCCCTGATTCTGGTCCCGACGCGCGAGTTGGCAACCCAGATCGCCGACGGCCTCAAAATCTATGGCAAGGATGTGCCGCATAAGGCCACCGTGGTGGTTGGCGGCGTTAAGCCAGGCGGCCAGATCAAGGCGCTGACCGCTGGCCTCGACATCATCATTGCGACCCCTGGCCGTCTGCTGGACCACATCAGCACTGGCGCGGTTCGCCTGGATAAAACCACGACCGTCGTTCTGGATGAGGCAGACCAGATGCTTGATCTGGGCTTCATGCCAACCATTCGGAAGATCATGGCTAAACTGCCGAACAGCCGGCAAACAGCCATGTTCTCGGCCACCATGCCGGACCAGATCCGGAAGCTGGCCAATGACTTCCTGCACCGCCCGGTTGAGGTGTCTGTGGCACCTGCCTCAAAACCCATCGAGAAGATTGAGCAATCGGTCATCCATGTGCGGCAACAGGCGAAGCGCGCGGTGCTCGTCAAACTGCTTGCCGACCGTAGTGTGGAGCGAGCCATCGTCTTCACCCGCACCAAGCACGGTGCTGACCGGGTCGTAAAGCAGCTAGACAAGGCGGGCCTGATCTCTGCCGCGATCCACGGCAATAAGAGCCAGAACAACCGGCAGCGCACGCTGAACGCCTTTAAGAAAGGCGATATCCGGATCCTAGTGGCAACCGATGTGGCCGCGCGCGGCATTGATATCGACGATGTCAGCCACGTCATTAACTACGAGCTGCCAAGCGTCTCAGAATCCTATGTGCACCGCATTGGCCGAACCGCCCGTGCGGGCCGTGATGGTGTCGCGATTGCCCTATGTGATGGCGCTGAACGCAAATACCTCCGTGACATTGAGAAGCTGACCAAGATCAAACTCCAAGTCATGGAAATGGATATTGAGGATGCCCTCGATGCCGAGCGTGCAGCCCAGGCCATGGCGGCAGAGCTAGGCGGCAAGCAAGAACGCTTTGAAGAGTTGGAAGATGAACGCCAAGGCGATCGCCAACGCCCCCATAAGCGCCGTGGCCAAGGCAAAGACGGTGGCAACCGAGGCCGGGGTGGTCACGGTAGAGGTGGTCAAGGTCGGGGCCGACAAGACCGCGACGGTGACAACCGCGGCAGTGATAACCGGCAGGGTGAAGGACGCGGCAATCGTCAGCAACGCGGCCGCAAGACCCACAACCATGATGGCCGCCAGGATCGTCGCCAAGACGGTTATCGGGATGATCGCAAGGATGGCCGCAAAGACGGTTATAGCGATAGCCGAGGTGAGAAGCGTACCGACCGGCGCAATGAGAAGCGCAGTGATAATCGGGGTGAGAACCGAAGCGAGAACCGGGGCGACAACCGCACTGCCGGGCGCAAGTCACGCCGCCATGACGACAAGCAAGGCTTCAATAAGGGCTCAAAGCCAGCCCACGGCCAAAAGCGTCGTCGCGGCAAGCCAGCCGGCGGCAAGCACAAGCACCAGGGCAAGGCGAGCAACGACAGCGGTGCCGATGCCGGCTTGATGAAAATGCTTGGGTAAGCGAGTAGGGCTTACTTGAAGTAGTTGCTCATAAAAACCCAATAGAAAAGTGCGAAAATCAACCAACCAGTCCAGTAGAGGGCGGCCTCAGCAAGGCTGCCCAAGAACAGACTGGTTGATGAGATTGCGATGATGACAAAGCCTACTAGGCCGATAAGTTCGCCGATGGTGAACCCATCACCAACCGTTGTACGCCGCCAAACCCGCATAATCGCGTAGCTGAAGGGGATCGAGCAGCCAACCCACCAGATCGTGTTGGTTGCCAGGCCAGGCAACCATCTGCCCGGTCGGTGACTGTTCGCCACGGTACTCAGTTGGTCGATGTAACCACCGGCGTGATAAGTAAACGAAAGCAAGAATAGAGCGGCGATAATCGATAAGTTGACAGTTAGAATGCGCCAGTACTGCTGGGATGCGCTCATATCATCCGTCAACTGGAGAAACCGGCGTCGAAATGCCCCTAGGCTTGAGTATGCGCGCTGGTGAGTAAGCCCTTTACCGGTTTTCTTGCGAAGCACTGCATCGGCCAACTTCTGTGCTTCACGCACCTCTTGTTCGGTTGGTGGCTTATCCAGGGCACCACTCCAAGGTCATTGCTGAAGATCAAAAAACACGCCGGAATGCCAGCCAGTACAGGAATGCTGGCACCAGCATTGTAAAAAACCATCCAATTGCTTCTGTGACGCTACCGGCGGCAACAGCCAGAATGGAAAAGTAGGTCATAACACACATGATCCGGGCAACCGCGCGGATCAACATTGTGTTCCCCTCTGTCACGAACAGCGCCCAAAATTTCGCCAATGCGTAGGACATGGCAATAGCCCCTGCGACAGTGACGAGGAACATGAGACCAGTCGAATTAGTCCATGACCCAGGGCTCTGGTTTACCAATCCGGCGGTGATGATACTTGGGCGGTCTCGGGAACCGTAAACCACCACCATCAAGAACAAGAGAATGACGTTGAAGCAGGTAAAGCTGATGAAGAAACGTGTGCGGGATCGCTTCTCTTGGCGATCTTCCATCAAAAGCTCGAGTGCCAAGTTCCGTTCCATCGGCTTCTCAAGGCTGCTTTTCGGTGGGCCGGTTAGAACGAACCCGGCACCATCTTTTGACTGCTGTGACCCAGTATGGTCGGAGGCCCTTGCCTGATCCGCCTCGTCTTTAGATGTTAAAGGTCTAGGCTTTTCAAACTTACCCGACACCATTCACCCCATATCGGCAATTGCATTGCCGTTCTCACGACCAATGCCCAGCTACATCTATTTACATATGGGCGTACGCGGAGCACATCGCAAGCTCGCAACTAGCCGCTTAAGTAAGCCGGTCGAGGCCGACCACTCTTACCCAAACCGGGCGGCTGGGGGTTGATGGCGGTTGTCTGATAGGGCTGCCGGGTCTTCGCAGCTGACATCCTCTGGCAGGACCAGCAATGGTGAACGCTGGCCCATGATGTTGATATCGGCGCCTTGAATGATACCGCCGATGCTGACCTCACCATTGCTGATGGTAATCCGGTCACCCAGCACGCTGCCACCGATGAGGGCGCTGCCTGGGAAACTGGGCAGCTCGCCCTCTTCCCGAATATGGGTCATGGCCGAGCCAACCGAGTACACGCCGATATTGAGATCGGCACCGGTCACATCGCGACCAACCCGAAGATCATCTGCCCCCACCATCACGGCGTGAGGAATGCCGGTCGCATCCAAGCTGCCGGCAACGCAGACCTCACGGCCCAGGAACATCGAACTCACCATACCCGTAGCGGCTCGAAAGCCGCTTAGGGAGACATTGCCAAGTACGTCGAGCTCACCAGTACCGGCACCACCGATATGGCCATTTAGAACCTGTACATCACCATGGATTTTAAGCCGGGCGGTATGCTCATCCACCCGGTGCAGATCAACCCCACCAAGGGGCTGGGTTAGCAGATGAATATTCGGACCGGTAACCGAGCCAAAAACTTCGAGGTCGGGGGTTCGGATCTCAATCCGCGGGCCGGTGCCAACGATGTCGCCATAGATGCGAATGGGCCCGTCATGCTCAATCATCGCGCCCGTGGTCAGTTGGCTTGCATCCAGCACCAACACATTCGCGGCAGGTTGGGTGATTGATGGCACCGTCGCTTGGGCCAGCCAAAGCGCGGGCGACCGACCGAAATTGGCGTCATCAGCCAGCGCCCCGCCTGACGGCAGGGTGGCACCAATAGCAAGGGCCGCAAGGGCGGGCCGACGCATGGTAGCGGGTGAAGACATGGCACAAACTGCTTAATACTAACGTTGTTAAGCCGACCCTGCGCCCATCATGCGAAAGCGCAAAAGATATCTGATCCGCCAGAAATTTAATCACTGTTGTCTGATCAGACCTTGTACGGCACGCCGACGCGCATCGGAACCAGATATCTTGTCGGGATAGTCTCTATTGAACGCCCTGATATCTGCGCTTGTTAACTTTATTGAGTAACACCCACCCCTAGTAGTCTGCCTTAATCTCGATCCGTAATAGGATTTAAATGTGTCGCAGGCCACCTGGTCGATTGCATAATACCTAGCGCCACGATCTCGCATTGAGTCCTGAGTTAGACACAAGACATAGCCATTCTGGAACGCCATATTCTGACCAATTGTTCTGGGAAAACCGACCATCAGAATTATTGTTGCAACACCCAATGCTACTATTAACCAGACTAATACATATTTCAGTTTCTGATCAGTAATATTAAGCTTAACAAAAGTAAAAGCGATTAGAGATACAGATAGGACAAGCAAACCAATTAAAAAAGAGATAAACCCGATCATATGGTAAATGACGATCGCATCGCCATTCAAAAATCGGCTCCTCAAAAATAGAAAATCAAACCCATAATAGATAAACATTAGCGCCATAAGGCCGCCAAATGCAGCGTAGAATGCCCCCTTCAGATTCTTTACAATTTCAGCAAGATTACTCATCAAATCGCCTTAGTCCGACGCATACTATGATGAGCAAGAATTTACAGTATAAACTTCGATAGGTCAGCGTCTTTGGCGAGTTCGCCGACGCGTTCGGTGACGAGTTCTGCATCGATGGTGATGGTCTCACCCTTGCGGTCTGAGGCTGTGTAGCTGATCTCTTCCAACAGGCGTTCCATCACCGTTTGCAGGCGGCGGGCGCCGATATTCTCAACCGAGCTATTGATCTCAACCGTTAGCTTGGCGAGGGCATCAATGGCGTCATCAGTGACGTCCAGGGTCACCCCCTCCGTGCCCATCAGCGCCACATACTGCTTAATCAGGCTGGCCTCTGGCTCGGTTAGGATCCGGCGGAAATCAGCCTCAGTCAGAGCTTTAAGCTCCACCCGGATCGGCAGGCGACCCTGAAGCTCTGGCAGCATGTCAGATGGCTTGGCGACGTGGAATGCACCGGAGGCGATGAACAGTATATGGTCGGTTTTAATCGCCCCATATTTGGTTGAGACGGTGGTGCCCTCAATCAGGGGCAGCAGGTCACGCTGCACGCCCTCGCGGCTGACATCCCCGCCCTTGTATTCTGAGCGGGCGGAGATCTTGTCGATCTCATCCAGAAAGACAATGCCGTTTTGCTCAACCGCCTCCTTCGCCTCCGTCAGCACCTTATCTTCGTCAAGAAGCTTGTCCGCCTCCTCCGCAACTAGGCCTTCATAGCTGTCGGCAACCCGCATGCGGCGCTTCTTCATCGGCTGGCCCAGGGCTTTGCCCAGCATGTCTTGCAGGTTGATCATGCCCATCTGGGCGCCGGGCATACCGGGGATATCCATGGTCGGCATACCACCACTGCCGGTATCCGCCATCTCGATCTCAATCTCCCGATCATCCAGCTCACCATTACGCAGGCGGGCGCGGAATTTGGTGCGGGTCTCCTCAGACGCGTTATCGCCAACCAGGGCATCAAGCACCCGATCCTCGGCGAGTAGCTCAGCCCGGGCGTGGACCGCCTTGCGCTGCTTATCCTTGATCATGGTGATCGCAGTTTCGATCAGGTCGCGGACGATCTGCTCCACATCCCTGCCGACATAGCCGACCTCGGTAAACTTGGTCGCCTCGATTTTGATAAATGGTGCCTCGGCCAGTTTGGCCAGGCGGCGGGCAATCTCGGTCTTGCCGCAGCCGGTCGGGCCGATCATCAGGATGTTTTTCGGCAGCACCTCTTCCCGCATCGGGCTTTCCAGCTGTTGCCGACGCCAACGATTGCGAAGCGCGATGGCGACGGCGCGCTTGGCCTCATCCTGGCCAATGATGTAGCGGTCGAGTTCGGAGACGATCTCACGGGGGCTAAAGGCGGTCATAGGATCAGGCTTCGCTGTCTAGTTCTTCAATGGTCAGATTGTGGTTGGTGTAGACGCAGATATCGCCAGCAATACCCATGGCCTTCTCCACCACCTCACGGGCTGAGAGCTCATCCCGGTCGATCAAGGCACGGGCGGCCGCCAGGGCGTAGTTACCGCCGGAGCCAATGCCGATGATCCCGTCATCGGGTTCCAGCACATCACCATTACCGGTGATCACCAGGCTGGTCTTAGCATCAGAGACAGCCATCAGCGCCTCTAACCGGCGCAGGTATCGATCTGTGCGCCAATCCTTGGCAAGCTCTACCGCCGCGCGGGTCAGCTGATTGGGGTAGGTCTCAAGTTTCGCCTCAAGCCGCTCAAACAAGGTAAAGGCATCGGCGGTCGCCCCGGCAAAGCCAGCAATCACCTGGCCCTTGCCCAGGGTGCGGACCTTACGGGCGGTGCCCTTCATCACGGTGTCACCCATGGAAACCTGGCCATCACCGCCGATCACCACCTTACCGTTTTTGCGAATGCTTAGGATGGTGGTGCCGTGCCAGGTGACGGTCCCGTGTGCGTTGTCAGTCATGCGGCTGGTCATTGTTGCGGGTCATTCAGACTCCGCTAGATGTGCGGCGAGGCGCCCAAGGTCAAGCGCTATGGTGATGAGTGCCACTCATCCACCGCAAGGATTGGCGCTCAATAATCCCTATAGCGGCTCAGAATCAGCGGTATCGATGAAGCGATTGATCAGCTCGACCGTCTCATCGCAGGCCTCCCGCCATTTCGGCAGCAGATCACGATTGAAGCTGATCTCGGCCTGGATTTCCTCACTCACCTGAATGCGGGCCTGACATTGGTTTGGGGCACCCGGGATCGGCAGGCGCAGACAGGTCATCCAGGCAAGCTTGGTGTTGAGAGGGTCAACAGGCAGCAGCAGCTCCATCTCCTGCATCATCGGCAGGGCGCCAAATGGGCTCATCCGTGCTGGTGGTCTAGCTGCCTCCTCCTCGCTCCCGTCCTCACCGCTCACGCTCTTATAAATGCGTAGGGAGCCATCCTCGGTTGTCCCATGCTCAAACGGCGCGCGGCGCTGCTGCCCGGCCAGCTCGGCATCTAGCCCAGGCCCTGCCATCCGGGCCACATGGAGGGTGATCAAGCTGTTGAACCGCGCCTGCATCAGGGCGAAGGGGTCCTGCTCCATATTCTCCGGGAACTCGGTCAGGTCGAGGCAGGCAGGCCCCAGCCCTGGCCAGGTGGCGCGCAGGATCAGGCTGACCGTCTCCCCGCCATAATACTCCCCCGGCACCGGTAGATAGACGAAGGGAATGGCCATGCGGATTGGATCGCGCGCCTCACTACTGGCCCCGGGCCGGTTTGGATTGGCGGTGACAAGCTCGATATCGATCGCTTTGCCCCGCTCATCACAGCTGGGATTGAAGGCTTGGGCTGGCGCGGTGCTGATCGTGGATAGCGAGATCGAGATTGCGGTCACGGCAAGCAGGCC
This sequence comes from Alphaproteobacteria bacterium SS10, assembly GCA_019192455.1. Lineage (NCBI taxonomy): Bacteria > Pseudomonadati > Pseudomonadota > Alphaproteobacteria > Alphaproteobacteria bacterium SS10. The sequence goes on along the minus strand of JAHCML010000008.1, from coordinate 29,818 downwards.
AAACAACAAGCCAGGTCGAATTGATCGAGACATCGCCATAATCTGCGCCCTTCCCATTCTAAGGCCTGGCACGCGGTTAAGGCTAAATCGCCTATCTGGTCGCCAGGGTGCCTGGCCGCTGCACTGGCCCATGGGGCGTTAGCGTGCGCATACAGCTTAAGGCCGGGTCATGGTCGCCGGTTTCGGCGGCAACGGCAAGGCCCAGCAGATTACCGCTGGCATCCACCAACACGCCACCCGCCTGCCCAGGCACCGTGCCCAACATGGCGCCGCGACCAATCGCGAGGTCGACCTGATAAAGCGCGCTGCCATCCACCGCCGCATCAGGGCAGAAACCACTGATGATCCCACGGCTGATCTGCGGCTCAAAACCCTGCCGATCCACCTGGCCCGTAACGGCATAGATCATATCGCCAATCGCCGGGGCCTCAGTGGCGACGGGTAAGCCCTTGGGCATCTTCGCAGCTTGGCCCATGGCGCCGACCAGGGCCCAATCGCCCGGAACCGCCATGACCTGGCCCAATGATTGTTGACCAGCACTGTCCATCAAGGTCACCGGCGCCCCTATCTTTGGATCGGCGGGTAAGTGACTGACCACCACCGACTGACCAGCAAGCGAGCCCATGGCCATCGCCAGACGCGGTGCAATGCCATCATCCACCAACATCGTCGCCGCCAACAGCGCCACCGCATGCTCCTCAACCGGGCCTTTCAGAAGCGGCTGAGAGATTGCCCGAACGGCGGGTTCACTGGACCTAAGCGGCGCAACGGCCACCGGGGCGCGGGGTTGTGGTGTTGGTGGGCTGGGAACAAAGCTACCCGTGACGCGCACATCCTCGGCAATCATGTGACGACGAAGGTCGAGGGCAAACTCATGCATTGAGTTGGCAAAGGCATCCGCCGCCAGAATGACCCAGCCTTCCTTAGCTGCATCCGCCAGCAACGCGGTGGCCTCAACTTCCTCCGAGAAGATGGCCTGGCCATTCGGATCGAACGCTTCCCACTGAACCCGGATATAGGCTTGGCCCGTCTCGCCACCCTCAGACCCGACGAGGGAGAAGAAATCGCTCTCACGGCAAGCATCGACCTTCAGCTCATTGATCTCAGCGCCCACCAAGATCAGCTGACCAGTAGGCCGTTGATCCTCATCGCGGCGCACTTGGAAACCAGCATCCCGAATGGCACCGGTGGCACCATCCTGCCACCAGGCGGTCGAGGTGCGGCTGCGCGGTAAATCCCGAACGAACAGATTGCTGTAGGGGCCCATACACTCAATATCAAACCGATAGCCACCAATCTGGCGGGAGGCGGGCAGAGCCAGATCAACATAGTTTAGACGGATATTGGGGGGTTGGTTGCCTGATACTGGCCAAGGCTGCAGCCCACCAGCCTGTGCAGTCGGTGCAACCTCGGGCACTTCAATTGCTGCGCAGGCCGCGAGCAGGGCAAAGGGCAGCGCGACCAATACCGCCCGACCACATCGCCCGATTGTCTGCCTGAACATCGTCATGCCCACCCCATTATCAGCATTAGCTGATATGCCAAACCGCAAGATACGGCATAGGGGTATGTTTGGCGAGTCTTCGCCTGCAGGGCCGTAATGCTTGAGTTGTCCTTGACTTAACACCCTAGCCATGGCCTCTGCTAGTCTCCTGAAAACACGGATATGGGCGTGAGCAATAATGGCAGGCGAGCGGAGCAAGAAGAAGGCAGCAGCGGCGGGTACCGACCCGGCGGCGCGGACTGCTGAAGTTAAGCGCGAGACCAAGGAAACCAAGATCCTAGTCTCGGTGAACCTGGATGGTAGCGGCAAGGCCGACAACCACACTGGCATTGGGTTCTTTGACCACATGCTGGACCAGCTGGCCCGCCATAGCCTGATCGATATCGCAGTCAATTGTGATGGTGATCTGCATATCGATGCCCACCACACGGTTGAGGATGTGGGCTGGGCCCTCGGTGCTGCGATAAATGAAGCGCTCGGCTCCCGCGCCGGTATTAACCGGTTTGGCAATGCCTTCACCCCCATGGATGAGGCGCTGACCCGCTGCTCAATCGATCTATCACAGCGGCCATTCCTGGTGTTCCGCAGCCGGTTTACAGCGCCAATGCTAGGCACCATGGCAACCGAGCTGGTGCGTGAGTTCTTCCAGGCCTTCGCCCAAGCATCAGGCATGACCCTGCACATCCACACCCTTTATGGCAGCAACAACCACCACATCGCCGAGAGCTGCTTTAAAGCAGTGGCCCGCGCGATGAAGGAAGCGGTGGCCCATGACCCGCGTCAGGCCGGTATGGTGCCATCAACCAAGGGCACACTCTCACCCGCCGCGGTTTCCAGCCGCGCCAGCCGCAGCAAGAATTAAAGCGCCCAGCCAATCATGGACGCCATTGTGAGCGACACCGCGCAACACAGCAGCACGACCGCCATGACCGTGGTGGTGGTGGATTACGGATCGGGCAATCTCCGCTCGGTCGCGAAGGCTGTTGAGAAGGCTGCCGGCGATGTTGGGCATACTGCGCGCATTGACGTCACCGCCGATCCAAAGGCTGTTGCCCAGGCGGACCGCATCGTTCTACCCGGCCAGGGCGCCTTTGCCGATTGCCGGGCTGGCCTCGCCGCCGTGCCGGGCCTGATCGATGCGCTTCGTGAGCATGTGGAACAGCATGAGCGGCCGCTATTCGGCATTTGTGTCGGCATGCAGCTCTTCGCCGATGAGGGGCATGAGCATGGCAAACACCCAGGCTTTAGCTGGGTTGGCGGTACGGTCGACCCAATCACTGAGATTGCAGGCGCCGCCGTTAACGGGCTGAAGATCCCGCATATGGGTTGGAACGCCCTATCGCTTGATCAAGCGGATCACCCGGTTCTGGCCGGGGTTGATGCCGGTGATCACGTCTATTTTGCCCATTCCTATGCCTTCCAGGCGGCTGATCATGGCCATTTGCTGGCCCATGCTGATTACGGCGTGCCCTTGACCGCCATGGTTGGGCGCGATCATATCGTCGGCACCCAATTCCACCCTGAGAAGAGCCAAGCCGCCGGCCTGCGCCTTCTCGCCAATTTCCTTACCTGGCGCCCCTAAGCCAGCGCCTTAGAACCACACCCCATAGCCATCCCCATGACCGTCACCACCAAATCCACCATCACGGCCGAAGAGCTTGAAGAGTTCGGCGCCGGTGATTTACCCGATATCTGTGAGGCTGCCGAGGCCTCAATCCTCGATGGCGGCGGGTTTGGCTGGCTGGTCCCGCCAGAGCGGGATGTGTTTGAGCGGTTCTGGCGCGGTGTTCTGGTGGTGCCAGAGCGGCATTTATTTGTCGGCCGGGCCGATGGCGTTATCGCCGGGTCAGCCCAGCTAATCCGCGCGCCCAAGAACAATGAAGCCCAAGCCATGGTGGGCAATGTCACCGGCATGTTCGTGGCGCCCTGGGCCCGTAGCCTTGGCGTCGCGCGGCGTTTGCTGGATGAGATTATCCGCTCAGCGCGCGATGACTATAACCTCAAGGTTCTGAACCTCGATGTCCGTGAAACCCAGGCGGCGGCGATAAGGCTTTATGAGGGAATGGGCTTTGTCCAATGGGGCCGTCATCCCGCCTATGCCCATATCAATGGCCGTCCGGTTGCTGGCCGTTCCTACTATATCGATCTAACCAACAGCGCCGATGCCGGCGATAAGAAGCAAGAAGGCGCGTAAAGCCGTGATCCTCTACCCCGCTATCGACCTTAAAGACGGTGAATGTGTCCGCCTGCTGCGCGGCGACATGGCCAATGTCACCGTCTACAACACCGACCCTGCCGCCCAGGCGAAAGAGTTTCAGGATGATGGCTTTGAATGGATCCATCTGGTTGACCTGAACGGTGCCATTGAGGGCAAGGCGGTTAATGCCGACTGTGTTCAGGCCGTGCTCTCCAGTGTCGATATCCCGGTTCAGCTGGGTGGCGGCATCCGTGACATGGCGGCGATTGAGCAGTGGATCACTGCCGGTGTCAGCCGGGTCATTCTGGGCACCGTCGCTCTGCGTGAGCCAGAGCTGGTGAAACAAGCCTGTAAGGAATTCCCGGGACAAGTTGCCGTTGGCATCGATGCCCGCGATGGCAAGGTCGCCGTTTCTGGTTGGGTCGAAACCTCTGAGGTTAAGGCCCTTGACCTTGCTCTCAAGTTTGAGGACAGCGGTGTCGCCGCCATCGTCTACACTGATATCAATCGGGATGGCGCGATGAAGGGTTTGAACATTGATGCGACGGCCGATCTGGCCTTTGCGCTAACCACCCCGGTTATCGCGTCGGGTGGGGTATCATCGTTGGATGATCTACGCGCACTTAAGGCTGAGTCACAGACCGGCATCGAAGGCGTGATCAGCGGCAAGGCACTCTATGATGGTCGTATCGATCCCAAGATGGCCCTGCGCATTTTGAGTGAGGAGCGTCGCCGGGCATGACCGCGACCGCGCTTACCGATCAACCAAACTCTGCCCTTAAGGCCCGGATCATCCCCTGCTTGGATGTGAAGGATGGCCGCGTGGTCAAGGGCGTTAACTTCGTTGATTTGATTGATGCTGGCGATCCCGTTGAACAGGCGAAGGTCTATGACGCCGCCGGTGCTGACGAGCTTTGTTTCCTCGACATCACCGCCTCATCGGACAATCGGGGCATTATCCTCGATGTGGTGTCACGCACGGCAGACGCCGTCTTCATGCCGATCACTGTTGGTGGTGGTGTGCGGGTCGTAGAGGATATCCGCAAGCTGCTGCTCGCTGGTGCGGATAAGGTCTCGATCAATACCGCCGCCGTGCATCGCCCCGAATTCGTCGCCGAGGCGGCCGAGAAGTTTGGCAATCAGTGCATTGTTGTGGCGGTGGATGCCAAGGCCGTGGCACCAGGCCCAGATGGCGCGCCGCGCTGGGAGGTCTTCACCCATGGTGGCCGTAACCCGACCGGTATTGATGCCGTGGAATGGGCCGCCAAGATGGCCGAGCTTGGCGCCGGTGAAATCCTGCTAACCTCCATGGATCGTGACGGCACTAAGCAGGGCTTTGATGTCGCCCTAACCCGCGCTGTTGCCGATGCGGTGCCGGTTCCCGTTATCGCGTCCGGCGGTGTTGGCACCTTGGAGCATATGGTGGATGGGGTACGTGACGGCGGCGCCAGCGCGGTGCTAGCCGCTTCGATCTTCCACTTTGGCACCTACTCGATTGGCGAGGCCAAGCAGCATATGGCCGATGCCGGCCTGCCCATTCGCCTGCGCTAGATAGACAGTACGACCATGACCAATTCCGCGTTTCTCGACGACCTTTTCCAAGTACTGGAACAACGCCGCCAGGCTGATCCAGAGGCCAGTTATACCGCCCGCCTGCATGCCAAGGGCAAGGCCAAGATCGCCCAGAAAGTGGGGGAGGAAGCGGTGGAAACCGTGATCGAGGCCATGCGCGGCGATAATGAGAAGCTGGCCGAGGAGAGTGCCGATCTGCTCTATCACCTGCTGGTTCTATGGCAGGCCTGCGATTTGGCGCCATCGGAAGTCTATGACGTGCTGGCGGCCCGCTTTAAGCCCGACACTACAGAAGCAGAGGGGACCAGCTGATGTCCGCTTATGATGAGAACAACATCTTCGCCAAGATCCTGCGCGCTGAAATCCCCTGCGATAAGGTTTTTGAGGATGATCACGTCCTGGCATTCCGGGATATCAACCCGGTAGCACCCACCCACATCTTGGTCATCCCCAAGGGCGCCTATGTATCCATGGATGACTTCTCAGCCAATGCGTCAGCTGAGGAGCAGGCCGCATTCATCGCGGCCATCGGCCATGTGGCGCGCGAAGATGGCGTGGCACAGGGCGGTTACCGCGTGCTGGCCAATATTGGTGAGAATGGGCGCCAAGAGGTGCCGCATCTGCATATGCATGTGATTGGTGGCCGTGATGTGGGCCCAATGATCCAGCGGCCTAAGACCGACTAACAGTAAGGTATAGATCTATTGCTCTTCACTGAGCAGCATGCGCCGCATGGCGGTGCCCAGATCGCCATCATCCTCAAACATTGCCGCCATTTCCGCGTTTGAGAGCTCACGCTCTTCCCGCATCACCTTGCGCAGGGTGCGGGTGAAGACACGGCGCTTCTTTGCGAGGATGGGATCGAGCACACCCTCGCGCCCTTGGACGGTCGTCGCCATGATAGCCGGATCCACGCCCTGAGCAGGGTTGGGGCCAGATGGCTTCTTATCGCTAGATTTCCGGGTTTTACGGCCGGGCATACGCTTGGAACTCGCCTCAACAGGACTACCCCTGTTGTCTCTAGCCCCGCCAGCCCTGGCAAGAGGGTTTTTCGTCACGATCCCCATAAAGCCTCAACTCCCCAAAAGAGAGGCTAACGGGCCGCAATCTGTGACGATATCGCGGCCCGCTACCTATTAACCTTACTAGCCCATCGGCGATGGTGGCCGACGGTTTGCAACCGGTGCTGGTGTGTCCGGCGTCGGTGCATCTGGCGTTGGCGTCGTCAGCTCAAAGGCCTCAGGCGCCGCGGCTTTTGGTGCCGCACCATCATCAAACAGGTTGGCGTTGACCGGCGTGGTACCCTCTGGGCGGCCCATTAGGCGACCAACCATGCCCCGAATTGGCTGGGTGGCACGACCAACGGTGCTTTGAACCACGGCGACCAGACCGCCGCCATGCAGCAGCTTGTCAGCCAGGACGTGGCCCAACATGTGGTTGGTGTCTTTCCAGTGATTGAACATGCCGTTCTGGATGCCAAAACGAACATCCTCAGACAGCATCCGATCAGTTTGATACATGCCGGCAACCATCGCGGCACGACGTGCCATCTTTTGGTTGTGCTCCATCTGCTCTTTCAACACACGGTCCTGATCAACCTCGCCACGGGCAAGCGCCACGTGATAGGCGCGCTGGGCGGTCATTTGCACCAGCTTCAGCAGGTTTGGGCGTCCCGTCTTGGCAGCGATAGCCGAGGCCGCGCCAACATTACTGGTCAGGCGAGCCATCGCCTGTGCGTTACCTGCATTAGCTGGGGAAAGGCCGGTACCCATACGACGCAGCTGACGACCGGCGCGATTAACAGCACCATTCGTGCCGCCAGCAGGAACCGGGCCGCCACTGATTTCAGAGCCGCCAACACGAGCCACCTGGCGCCAAATCTCTTCCATCATCCAGCCATTATTCTGGATGACCGACATCGGGTCGATTGAGTTAGCGTCTAGTTCAATGAGATCGGCATTCGCGATCATAAGTGGGTTGCTCCCATCCATCTAAAGTGATGGGCGGCATCAACCCCGCGGTCGCGTGACGACATTCATCCCTTAACTAGTCCCCGATGAATGATCGTCTGGTAGTCGAAACGATCGAGGGGCATTTCCGCCCTCTGTACACTCAAAGTAGTCAATCAGGACGAAAGCACCAAGGACTGTTGAACAAGATTTCTGGGCGACACCGGATAGCAATATCAGAAAATACTGATACTCTGTTACCGTCATAATCACGGCCCTGTCGGAAAGCCCAGAAAGCAATGGTTTCGCGCGTTCGAACGATAGCCTTTAACGGCGTTGAAGTGTTGGGCGTTGATGTGCAAGCACAGCTGAGCCAGGGCCTGCCTGCCTTCACCATTGTTGGTTTACCGGACAAAGCGGTTGCCGAGAGTCGCGAACGGGTGCGCGCCGCCCTTCATGCCATGGGCCTCGCCCTGCCGCCGAAGCGGATCACAATCAACCTGGCACCCGCAGATTTGCTGAAAGAGGGCAGCCATTTCGACCTGCCAATTGCGCTCGCTTTGCTCTCGGCAATGGAAGTTATCGGGGCCGAGGATTTGTCCGGTGTCACGGCCCTCGGTGAGCTGGGCCTGGATGGCAGCCTGGCGGCCGTTGCGGGCGTCTTACCCGCCGCGGTCGATGCCTTGGCCGAGGAACAGACCCTAATCTGCCCGGAGCTTTGCGGCGCTGAGGCGGCCTGGGCCGGGGATTTACCAATTTTGGCGCCACCCAACTTGATTGCCCTGATCAACCATTTCCGCGGGCATCAGATCCTGGCGCCACCTTCAGCACCGGTTGAACCCGCACCCCAACTACATGCCGACCTGCGCGACGTTCGCGGCCAGGAGACAGCGCGGCGAGCGCTGGAGATCGCCGCCGCTGGCGGGCACAACCTGCTGATGTATGGGCCGCCCGGCTCTGGCAAGTCGATGCTGGCCGCCAGATTACCTGGTATTTTGCCGCCCCTGACACCGCAGGAGGCGTTGGAAGTCTCCATGGTGCACTCGATCGCGGGCGAGTTGGAGGGCGGGAAGCTGCTGCGGCAGCGGCCCTATCGCGACCCACACCACTCGGCGAGCCAGGCAGCCTTGGTTGGTGGCGGCCATCGGACGAAACCGGGGGAAATCTCCCTCGCACATGGTGGTGTGCTGTTCTTAGATGAGCTGCCAGAGTTTCAGCGCGCCGCGATTGAGGCGTTACGTCAACCGATGGAGACGGGCCGCGCTGTGGTGGCGAGGGCCAATCACCATGTAACCTACCCCGCACGGTTTCAGCTGGTTGCCGCCATGAACCCCTGTCGTTGTGGCCAATTGGGCGGCCCGGGCATGTGTAGCAAAGCACCGCGATGCGCCCAGGACTACCAAGCTCGCATCTCTGGTCCGGTTTTTGATCGCATTGATCTGCATGTCGAAGTCCCTGCCCTGACACCGCAAGAGTTGGGCGGTAAGGCGACCGGCGAAAGCAGTGAAACCGTCGCCAACCGAGTGACAGAGGCCCGCGCCTTCCAAGCGACCCGCAGCGAGCAACAAGGCCCCGATGGTCGCATCATCACCAATGCCGAGCTTGGCGGTGAGGCCTTGGACAAGGCAGCAGCTCTAGGCCAAGAGGCGCATGATCTATTGTTATCAGCAGCGGATCGAATGGGGTTGAGCGCGCGGGGATATCACCGGGTAATCCGGGTGGCCCGAACTATTGCCGATTTGGAAGCAGCCGAGAGCATCACCCGTACACATGTGGCCGAGGCGCTAAGCTACCGGCGCATGACCGCGCAGTATGTCGGCGCCTAGATACTGGTTTTTACAAGGGCAGTTTGAGTTCGTCACCGAGGGCCGTGCAATACTCAACCCATTCACCATACTCAGCGGATGCTGAAGGGTCGTGCAGCTTGGGCTGCCAATAAGCCTGCGCTTCGGTTTTTACCTTGGCGACATAGTCTGAAACGTCCGCCAAACCCTCACGATGGGCTTGCTTAAACGCTGCTTCCTCAAAGGCCTTACTGGCATCTGCGAAGAACTTGACCATGTCCAGGTTCTGCTGCTCCGGCGTTGCAGCTTTGACCACCACATCTGTAACGACATGGCATTGGACAAGACTTTTGGACAACGCCTGCTGCGCATTGGCAGGGGGGATCGCCACAACCAAGAGGCCTAAAACCAACGATACCCGGAGCCAATTAAGCATTAATCGTCCTCAGGTGGTTGGAAGCGATCAGGCTTCGGCGGTTCGGTTGTACCCTTACCCTCAACCAGTTCATTCATATGGCGCAGACGCTCGGTCAGCATCTTGAACCAGGCGCGCATGAAGTCGTCCAGCTCTTCAATCTTGGTCTTCAGGGCTGGCTCGGTGACCACTACCAACTCCACAGTCTTGTCGGCGGCGATCGCGTCAGCTGAACGTGGCTCGTGATCGATCAGCGCTAACTCACCAAACAACTGGCCACGGCCTAGAGTCGCCAAATGCACAGTTTCACCATCGCGGCGACGCTGGATATGAACCCGGCCTGCGCGGATCAGATAGGCGGCATAAGCAGGGTCGCCTTCACGAAAGATGAAGTCGTCCTGATAGAAGGTCTTGCGATCCAGAATACTGTTCATGTGCGGGACGCCTGGGCGGGCAGGGGCAAAGTTGGGTAACGGTAATACCGTTGCAGGCACACCCTTTCATCTGATTGGGCTTTTGGCAAGGTCATGCCGGGGCATTAGCTTTCTGTTAGCCTCAATTAGGTCAGAATTTCCTTTGCTCTGTTGCCCTCACTCAGCGACCATGGTGCCTGATTATGCGCTATGGGATGGCTGCGCGGTCGATTTCTGCTCTGTGTCGGTGTGAGTACCGTCGCTATCCCCCGATGGCTGACTTTTTGTTATTCGATGCATGAGCCGCTGTAATGCACTGGGCCTTTCTTCCAAGCCGTATGCGCTCCGCCACAATTGTGTTGGCGTTGGTGGCGACGTTCTGCGGCGTGGCCATCCAGCAGCTGATCCAATCTAATCAACAATCGACAATTGATGAGGCGGTGTTACGCCTCGACGCCACCGCGCGTGTTGTGACTGAGCATTTGGATCAGAGTTTCCGCGCGGTCAATGTGGTGATCAACTCCGCCTTTGCTGACCACAACCGCCTGATGTCTGGTGAGATTGAGGCGCTGCATCTGCATACCGATGAGCTGGGCTCCGACGATTTCCTAACCGGCTTTACTCACCATGTTGAGCCTGTGCTTGCGGCATCTATCGCATCGCTACCGCAATTCGACACCTACATCATTGCTGGCAAGAACGGCCGGGTTGTTAGCAGCAGCAAAGAGGCGCTGATTGATATCAATATCAGTGACCGGTCCTATTTTGAGGCCGTGCGGGATGACCCCAACCGCGCTTTTCTGTCGGAACCTGTGGTGGCGCGTGGCACTGGTGCCAAGGTGGTGCCGCTATCCTGGGCGATCCTAGATGAAAACCGGGAGTTTGCTGGCGCCATTGCGATCAACTTCGCGCCCGATTTCTTCTCCCGAACGGCAGAGCAGTTGGTCGATGGCTACCCCAGCGCCACCATCCAACTGGCCTATAGTAGCGGCCTGGTCTTCGCGGCCAGCAACATGCCAAGCCAGGGCACAGAGGCACCGCAAAGCGTTGATAGCGCCGATGAACTGATCCGGGTCCAGCGGGCCAGTAGTCTTCTGCCCCTACAGATTATCGCAACCCAACCAACAGCGGTTGTGCTTGGCGCCACACGCAGTTGGATAACCTTGGTCTGGATTGGTTATGCCGTCGTTCTGCTTGGCATCACGGCGATCCTTTTGACCATGGGACGCGCCTTAACCCTCGCCCACCAGGCGGAGGAGTTGGCGAATTATACTGAGCGTACCAAGTCACAATTCCTGGCCATGGTTAGCCATGAGATCCGTACCCCGCTTACCGGCCTGCAAGGGATCGCGGACCTGTTGCTTCAGGAACGGCTAACCAAACGCCAGCGCGATTATGTGAAATCCATGGCCAGCGCCAGCCGGTCGATGCATGCGATCATCGATGATGTCCTGGATGTTGAGAAGCTGGAGCGCGGTCAGCTTGAGCTTCGACCCAAGCCGCATGATCTGGGCAGTTTGGTGGCTGAGGTTGAGGATCTATACCGTAACCGGGCCGCCGATAATGGCATCCAGCTGGGCCGTAAGGTGCCGGACGGCGTTCCAATTGTGATGATTGATGGCCTGCGCCTGACCCAGATCATTCGTAACTTTGTCAGCAACGCGGTGAAGTTCACCAAAGACGGCAGAATCACCATTGATGTGAAATACACCCCGCCACCGGAGGGGATGGAGGCGGGCACACTTAGGGTTGCAGTTACCGATACCGGTGTCGGCATCCCAATTGCCGATCAACCCCGGGTTTTTGAGCGGTTTAGCCAGTTCCACGAGATCAAAGATCGCGGCGCCGAGGGCACCGGCCTTGGACTTGCCATCTGTAAACTACTGGCCGAAGCCATGGGTGGTGAGGTCGGGTTCCGCAGTACCCCCGGGCAAGGCACCACCTTCTGGGTGCGTCTGCCAGCCACTGCGGCTGAGAGTGCAGAGGCGAAAACCAGTGAGGCCAGTACCACCAGCCAGCCATCGCCCCGTGACCTGTCACCGGCAGAAATGGTGGCAATCCAAACCACCCCATCAGAGCGACGGCGTATTTTGGTGGTCGATGATGTCGAGCTGAACCGCCAGGTGGTGCAGGATTATCTGCGTCGTCAGGGCCATTCGGTGACCACCGCCGCGAACGGGACGCGGGCCCTGGACGCCATGACCGCCCTCGATTTCGACGCAGTTCTGATCGATCTAAACCTGCCAGATATGAATGGGTGGGAGCTAGCAGAGGCGATCCGAAACCAGGGGGGCCGGGTGGCCGAAACCCCACTGTTAGCCTTCAGCGCGGCAAACACCGCCGACATTCAAGAGCGGATGGCTGAGTTCGACTTCATTGCCCATATCGGCAAACCAATTCGATGGCCCTTATTAATGCGCCATCTGGCGGCACTGCCGCGTCGCGACCTTGGCTCAACGGCTGCCCGACCAGCACCAACGCCGCGGGCCATACAAGCCCCAGGCGATGCAGAGGCAAAGCCAAGCACCAGCGGTCAGCCAGTTGGTCTAGGGGTGTCGAAAACTGCCAGCACCATGTCCAGTGATGAGCTCAAAGCCGTCTGGTCGAAGGCGTTAAGCGGTCTGGTCCTGTCTGCCAACCAACGGCAAGAGCTGATCGACAACCTCGGTGAGAAGGCTGTAGCCCGCCTGACCAAGAACTTTCTCGACGCCATGGCGCCGTTTGAGAGTGCGATTGAGAGTGGGGATGCGGCCGCCGACAATCAAATCTGGCGCCAGGCCTGCCATGACATGAAGGGCATGGCCGGGTCCATGGGGGCGGATCAGCTAAGCCGACTCAGCGGAATTTTGACCCGTCATGGCTGGCCAAGCAGCGATGAAAAAGAAATTGTGGATTATCTGGAGGACCTGAAAGGCACGGTTTCCGCCACAAAAATGGCGCTGCAACCCTCCCATGAGGCTCATGCAGTCGAATAGTTGATACACTATCGCGGTGCTTTCTTAGCTTGCGCGTATGTTGCGACCATCCAATCAGCGAGAAGGCCGCCACATGTTGCCCACACAACCAACCAACATTCTTGATCACGCCGCACCAAAGCCAGTTATCCCTGGTGCTGCCATGGACACCATGCTGCTGCTTAGCCTGCAGCCAAATGGCACCGATGGCCGGGCGAATGACAAGAAATGGCTGTGGTTGGTCGAGCTGCGGGTTTCCATGGGCATCATCTCCCAATGCCATAGCGTTGGTTTCGCGATTGCCATGGCCGATGATCCTGGCCTGATCGTCACCGTCGACACCCCAATTGACGGCGTGATGGAAAGCTTCCTGAACCAGCCAACCGGCTTTGTTGCTTGGAACAAGAACTTCGCCAGCATTGAGAGCGGGGCCCTTGATGGCCTAACCGCTGGCTTCATGATCAATGGCACGAAGAAGCTGAATGGTGAGCCTGGCATGCCAGCGATCCCACAGATGACCCTGCCACCGGCTGATATTTCTGAGCGCTCCGTTTTCGCGGCCGCTGCCGATGGCCTGAAATGCCCTGGCCTTGGCTCAATCAGCCTACGCCGCGCGCTGGAATCCGAACTGGCCTTCCTTACCGAGCGTCGGGCACAAGAGCTGATCGCCCGCGAAGAGACCATTGAGCCCGTCGTGCTCGGCGCTAATGACAACCTCTCACAGCCTGGCATTGAGCCTGCAATCTGTGACGAGCCACCGGTCTTTGAAGACCGAAAAATCGGCGCCGCTTAAGCGGTCAGCCTACCCCGCCAACCGGGCATCAATCGCATCCCAGAGCAGCGCCTCAATGCGGATGCCATCGAGGGCATTGATCTCTTGAATGCCGGTGGGTGAGGTGACGTTGATCTCGGTCAGATAGTCACCGATCACATCAATCCCGACAAAGATCAGCCCCTGCTCACGCAGGGTGGGGCCGATCAAATGGCAGATTTCCTGCTCTCTTGCCGTAAGGCCGGTTTTCGCCGCACTGCCGCCAGCGTGGAAGTTGGCGCGCGCCTCCCCATCCTCTGGCATACGGCTTACGGCACCGACCGGCTCGCCCTCGATCAGGATGATCCGTTTATCCCCCTGCTTAATCTCAGGCAGGTAGCGTTGGCAGATCACTGGCTCTCGGCTTGCGGCCTCAAACATCTCAATCAATGAGCCAAGGTTCTCATCACCTGGTGGCAGGTGGAAAACCCCAGCACCACCATTGCCGAAGATTGGCTTGATGATGATGTCCTTATGCTTCTCGCGGAACGCCCGGATAGCGGCGGCATCGCGGGTGATCAGCGTGGGTGGCAGCAGGCCCGGGAAATGGGTTGCAAACAGCTTCTCTGGTGCGTTGCGGACCGAGGCGGGGTCGTTCACCACCAAGGTCTGATCGGCCACATGCTCAAGGAAGTGGGTGGCGGTGATATAGGCCATGTCAAAGGGCGGATCCTGCCGCATCAGCACCACATCGGTGCTGGCGATATCCAGCTCCTCCGCGGGGCCGAACCGATAATACCCATCGGCCTTATCATTACTCTCGGGTCGCCATACCTCCATCGGATGGGCGGTGGCCGATACCTTGCCATCCTCAAACCGCAGCGCCGTCGGCAGGTAGTGGTAGAGCTTGTAGCCACGGGATTGGGCCTCAAGCGCCATCATGTAGCTGCTATCGGCATTGATATCGATGCCGTCCATGGGATCCATCTGGATCGCAACGGTGCGGGTCATGGGAATGTCCTGGGTTTCGTCGGTTTGTTCGCTTAGGCGTGACGCTAGCGCTAATTCAGCTTACGGCGCAACTCATCGGCGAGGCTCGCTGCCTCAGCGCCAGCCCGTTTATCGGGATCGGCGGTCGCCGCATCGCTTAACGCCTGGATGGCCCCCTGCAATTTGCCGAGGCGGATATTCAGCATCGCCGCCTCTCGCATCAGGTCCGGATCGCGCGGGCTTAACAGGCGCATCTGCTCAACACAGCGAAGGGCGCCATCATCATCCTCTGCATTCAACAGCCGTATCTTTACGTTGTTTCGGAGGCGTAACAGAACCGAGCGTCGACTGACCAGGGACTGATGTTCGGGCTGCAGCTCCGCATCCGGTCCACGATGGGCCTTAAGCAACAGCCGCAATTCACCAACCTGCCGCTCACTCATCCCGTCAAAGGGATCGATGATCGTTTCTTCCCGACCAACCACGAAAGACAGCAGGAAGTGACCAGGGAAGTTGAGGCCAGACATGGTCCAGCCCAGCCGATCGGCCAGCACCATGCTGATCAGGCCAATCGCCACCGGCAGGCCACGGCGGCGCTCAATCACGCTGAAGATATTGGCATTCTGGAGCGCATCATAGGTTTCGTCATCACCGCGATACCCCTCTTCCTCGACCATCACCTGGCGGATGGCGGCAAGGCGGGTCGCGAGATCGGCCTTCTCGGCATCATCGCGCAGGATGTGTCGGACTGAGGTCGCCATCTGATCAAAATGGCGCTCATACGGGTCCAGCGGCACAGGCTCGCTGACATCCGGAAGGTCCATCAAGGCAAAGGCACCGGCAACGGCCAGGAGATCGATATCCCGGTCCTGGCACTTGCCAGCGTTACGCAGCACGGCCTCAGCCCGGGCGAGGTCCATGGTAAGCGCCTATTCGATTGAGGAGGTCTGCGGTGATGCCTGCGGGCTCAACGGCTCAACCGCCACGCCCTCACGAGGGCCGGTTGGGCCAGCTGGTGCAGCAGACGGTGCGGCATCAGTAGTCAACGTGCCAGTTGGGGTCGCACTACCTGGTGGCACCTCATCGATAAGCCGCACATAGGAGACCACCCGGCGCACGCTGTCGATGTTGCGCGCATGGCCAATCACGCGATCTAGCTCACCCTGGCTGCGGGCAATGCCCATCAGGTAGATCACACCGCCAACGGTATCGACGGAGTAGTTCACCGCGCTGACTTCGCGGTCGAAGGTCAGGATCGACCGCAGCTCACCGGCGATGCGCACATCCCGGGCAAAACCACGAATGCCTTCGCTCTCGCTGAGCTGCACTTCATTGATCACTTCATGAACGCCATCGACCTGCCAGGCCAGACGCACAGCATCCACGCGCTTGTCCGGATCCTCAATGCTGCCGGTGATCAGCACCCGACCCTCAACAACCGTGAGGTCCAGGGCCTGGAACATTGCCTCATTATGGCGGAACCAGCGTTCGGAGATCTGGGTTTGAATGACGGCATCATCGATTGCGGCACCAACGGTGCGCTCTTGGGCGGCGGCGATCCCAACGGACGCGCCAGCCCCAATCGCAGCCCCAACAGGGGTGCAGGCGGTGCCACCAAGGCCAATTGCGGCCAAACCAATCATTGCGAAGGCGAAACGAGGTGTTGTCATTGCCAATATCCTTCCCGGGATGGGCCGCTGTTCGCCCCCGTACAGCAGCCAATCAAGCCAATCCCCCTAGAGCAAGGCGCGCCATCAAGCCATTCCGGCCGCCCATGCGTTGACGACATGGTGCGGGCGTCGGCCCGGCGCCACCAGAACCATATCAAACCGAATGATTTCTGCGCTGCGGTGTGACCGGGATGCCATGTTTTGCTGGCTTAAGAACCAGTTTGCTGCCCGCTCAATCCGTCCCCGCGCCTGGGGGCTGATCGCCATGGCAGCATCCTCAAGGTTCTGCCGCGCCTTCACCTCAACGAAGGCGAGGACCCGGCCACGCCGGACCACGAGATCAAGCTCACCCACCGGGGTTTTGAAGCGCTGGGCCAAGACCCGATAGCCCTTAAGCCGCAGATACCAGGCGGCAAGGCGTTCGGCCCGCGCCCCCTTTTGATAGGCCTTGCGCCTATCCCTAACCATCGACCCCTAAACCATCGCGCAGTGCCAGGGCACGGGCATAGACTGCCCGCCGCTCCAACCCATGGGCGCCGCTGACCAGTCGAACAGCGTCTTTCACTGAGTATTGGGCCATCGCGTCACGTAGAGCCGCGTCGATATCGGTCTGATCCGCTGTCATGGCCTTATCCGCCGGGCCGATTACCAGGACGCACTCGCCTCTGAGGGTTAACCCACCATTGGCCGCCCGCTCTGCCAGATCTGGCAGGGTGCCACGCACCGCCTCTTCGTGCCGTTTGGTCAGTTCCCGGGTCAGGGTGGCCGGTCGGGGGCCAAACACATCCACCGCATCGGCCAAAACTGACGTCATGCGCTTGGCGGTTTCAAACACCACCAGGCTGGCCGATGCATCACGCCATTCGGAGAATGCCCGTTTACGCCCCGCAGAACGTGGGGGTGGGAACCCAATGAAGATGAAGCGATCGGTTGGCAGTGCCGAGAGCTGCAGGGCGGTAAGAACCGAGCTGGCGCCAGGGGCCGTTGTCACCGGCAAACCAGCCTCAACCACCTCACGAACCAGCTTGTATCCAGGGTCGGAGACCAGTGGCGTTCCCGCATCCGAAATCATCGCAATCGTTGCACCGTTTCGGAGCCGGTCTAAAACTTTGGGCCGTTGTTCCGCCGCATTATGGTCGTGATAGGCCCAAAGCGCGCCGTCCCGCACCTTATCCAGGCCGTAATGCTGCAGCAGCTTGGCACTGACCCGCGTATCCTCACAAAGGATCGGGTCAGCCGCCGCCAGGACATGCAGCGCCTGAATTGTGATGTCGCTTAACCGGCCAATCGGCGTCGCCACCAGATGCAATCCGGGCGGTACCGGCTGCCGTGGCACAGAGAAGGCGCCGAGGTCTAAAACGGCGGCGTTACCGGTTTCAGAAGCGGAATTGCTGGGATTCATTTCTGGGATTCTGGGTCACAGTGGGCTAACGGATATCATCGACAACAAACCAGGCGGCCTTGGGCCAGGTCGCAGATCAGTGTAGACGAGAGCCATGGCAAGTGACACGGCAGTTTCTCCCGCTCCCTATTCAATGTTTCAGCGTAGCGTGATGGGCGCGCCCTTTGGGCGGCTGATGGCAGCGCTTGCGGTGCTGGTACTGATCAGCGCCTGCGCAGGCCCGGCTGGCCCACGCCCAGCGGGACAAGAGTTCAGCCAGCAGGGTCAACGACCAGGCGGCGCAACCCGCGTTGCCGGCCCCGTGAACAACCCGCAAGCCCAATCACAGCCAGCGCCCGATAGCGTGTTTGGTGCCACCACCGACCCACAAACCCGCCCGCGCACCCGGCCCGTTAAGGTTGGCCTGCTGCTGCCGCTAACCGGCCGTGGTTCAGATGTTGGCCAGGCCCTGTTCAATGCAGCGCAGCTGGCGATGTTTGAGCTGGCGGATGACAACTTCGTTTTGATCCCACGGGATACCAAGGGCACGCCCGAAGGCGCGCAGCTGGCGATCCAATCCCTGCTCGCTGAGAATGTTGAGCTGGTGCTTGGCCCCCTATTCAGTGGCTCTGTCGGCGCGGTTAAGCCGTTTGCCGAGGATGCCGGGGTCAATCTGATTGGCTTCACCACTGATTGGCGGCTGGCCAGCCAGGCCAATCGTGGTCGCCTTGGTCTTGAGGGCGGCTCTGGCGCCTATGTCATGGGCATCCTGCCGTTCAGCCAGGTGGACCGGGTGATCGCCTATGCCGCAGCCCAGGGCCTGCAGCGCCTTGGCATCTTGGCGCCCGAAACCCTTTACGCTGATGCGGTGGTGACCGGTGCCTTGGAGAGCGCCGCGCGCTATCAGGTCGATGTGACCAAGGTCAGCCGCTACCCGGATGATGTGGAAGATTTGCGCCCGGTGGTGCAGAGTTTCACCGATTTCGAAGAACGCGAAGCGGCCCTGGAGCAGGTGAAGGCTGAGCTTGAAAAGCGGACCGATACCGCCTCTCGCCAGGCCCTGCGTCAGCTGCAAAACGCCGATACCTATGGTGATGCCCCCTTTGACGCCGCCCTGATCGTTGAGGGCGGGGCACGGATGAGCATTATCGGCCCGTTGCTGCCGTTCTACGATGTTGATCCACGGATCGTGCAGTTGATGGGCACCGGCCTCTGGGATGATCCGGCCCTGTTGCGGGAACCAACCTTAGAGGGGGCGTGGTTCGCCTCACCCGCCGTGAGCCAGCGGGAAGCGTTTGAGACCAGCTATCGCCAGAATTTCGGTAGCCGCCCACCACGCATCGCGACCATCGCCTATGACGCGTTGGCACTCGCCGCCGTTTTGGCGCGCCGTGACGTTGATTTCTTTTCCGATGAGAAAGAGATCCGCGATGCCGCCTGGACCAGCCGGATCTATCGCAGCGATGTGCTGACCAACCCCAACGGGTTCGCTGGTACCGATGGCATCTTCCGCTTCCGCCCCGATGGTTTGGTAGAGCGTGGCCTCGCCATCATTGAAATCGGTCCCGAGGGCTTCACCGTGCTTGATGAAGCCCCCGATACCTTTGTTGAGCCAGCCTCTTAAGCCAACCCGTTAGTCCAAGTGCCTAGTGATTGTGGTCACTCTGGTCGTCATGATCATCGCCATGGTCATGATGATCATGCTTATGGGCACCGGCCTGGACACCCTCAACCATCACCACAACCTCAACCGTGCCTGCCTGCTCAAATGTCAGAGTCATAGGGAAGGTTTCGCCCTCAACCAGCGGTGCGGTTAGGCCCAGCAGCATGATGTGCAGGCCGCCGGGTTTTAGGGTCACGGTCTCACCCGCTGGCAGTTCGATACCGCCCGCAACTTCCCGCATCCGCATGACACCGGCGGTAAGCTCATGGGTGTGCAGTTCAACCTTCTTTGCCCGCGGTGACGTTGCGGCGACCAGGCGATCGGCCTCGCCTTCATTGGTGATTTCGAGATAGGCAGCACCGGCCTTGATCGCTGGGCTGGCAGAGGCCCGGGCGAAGGGGTGATCGATGGTCAGATCACCCACCTCATGGAAATGCGCATCGGCTGCCTGGGGCAGGGTTGGCATAACCGCCAGCACCATCACGGCACCGAGCAGGGCAGCATAGAAATGTGAGATCATCTTCATTGGGTATTACTCCAAAAACTTGAGGGAAACTGCGCCGCTTAGAACGCGTATTGATAGCCGATGGTGAGGAAGAAATCGGTTTCCATCTGTGGGCCGTTTAGGTCTTGATAAACCGGCATGCCAACCTCCAGGCCGATGCGATGACCACGCAGCACACCCTTCTGACCAACCAGATTGAGGCCGAGACTCAGATCCAGGCGATCACCGCCGTGGAAGTCTGTATTGGCGGTCTGAACTGGTGCCACGATGTTTGTGTCGATCCCGTCGATTTCATCCTGGGTCATACCGGTGAGGCGTAGCGAACCACTGATCCATGGCATGGGTGAGTAGCTCGCCCAGGCGGTCAGCTGGTGCTTATCACCGAGGGCATAATCCTCATCATTCCGACCAAGGCGGAGCTCGGAGGACCATTGCGCACCCCAACCAAAATCCGAATGGCGACCGGTATAGGTCACGCCAGGCAGTGCATCGAAAGTGCCGGAGCCAAGCTGCATCGGGTAGGGCAGGCGGACGGTTGGGCGCATCCCCATGGGCGTTAGGATGTCATCCGTCTCATCGATTGAGCCGGTGGGCAGGCTGAGGCCAGCATTGAGGTGGAAATGGTGGGTGCCATCATCATAAAGGGCGATGAGGCCGCTGACCTTGGTATCGCCAAGGCCGCTGCTCTCGGTGGTGAACTCACCAAGGCGGGTGGTGCCCATGCCACCCTGGAAGGTGATGTGGTCCATCTCCTTATCGATATACATGCCCATGACCATCAAGGTCAGCCAATCGGTGGGCGCGTACATGCCGCCCAGCATGTGCATCTGCATGGTCATCTCAGTGGGAACGACGCGCAGGGTTGGTGGCTGACCGGGATTGCCGAAGAAACGGTTCGGGACCGTGGTGACAATCTCTTCTGGTGAGACGTCATCGGTGCCGATCTGGTTCCCCTCCATGTCCATATACATGTAGCGGTAGGAGATCATCCATTCGCCCGCACCATGCATATGATCGCCCATCACCCCAATGGGGGCGTGGCCATCGGCGCGGATGGGACCGTCACCACCATGATGGTGATGGCCATGATGATCACCGTGATCGTCGTTGAGGTTACCGGCGAGCTGAAGACCAGGCCCATTGGCCAACGGCTTAAGCTCAGCGGGGAGTGCTGGCGTCGTGCCAGCAAGAAGGAAGGCAGCGGTTAAGGCCGCTTTTGAGAGGTGACGCATGTTTCTAGCCCTTTCATGCGCAAAGGAAGTCGCACTTCACAACGACCAAACAGGCGTGAGCCGGGGCGCTGAAAAGCAATCAATCAGAATGGATTGGAAGGGCTAGACCGGCGGGGCGCGCGGTTGTCCGGGGCGCTTTTTAACGCTGAGCCAGATAAGATCAGCAGCGGCAATATCAGTGCGATCAGCCGTCGTTATGGGTTGATCGATAACCACATCAGCGGGCGTCAAGGCCGGCGCTGAGATGATTGAGAACGCACAATCAGCACCGCCAGCATGGGCTGGCTGCTCTGGCGTCTCGTGATCCAACTCAACCTGATTACCCTCGGCATCGATGGTGATGACCTGTTCGCCATCGGCGGTACAGATCACCATGGTGAGGTAGGTTGAGCCATCGGCAGCCCGGGCCAAGCTAGGCATATAACCAGCGGGCACAAATCCCGCCACCAGCACAGACAAGGCCAGCCATAGGCCGATCAACCGACGGCGAAGCGCGGTCGGTTCCGTATTGCGGTGATGGGATACCCGGTTACTCATGGCCGGGGTTATGACGGCTTCACATCAAAAGGCCAAGGTTAATCAATCAGCTGCGGCCAATTGCTTCTGATGCCAGCTAGCCGCTGACTGCACGATGGTGGTCAGGTCCGATTGGGTTGGCGCCCACTTCAGCAGCGACTTAGCCGCGCTCGGATCAGCGACGAGTGCGGGGGAATCCCCCTCACGCCGAGGTCCAATCTGATGCGGCACCGGGCGGCCCAACGCTTCCGCCACCGCATCAACGACTTGCTTCACCGAGTAGCCCTGGCCGCTGCCCAGGTTGAGGGCAGCGGATTGGCCGCCACTCAGCAGATGCTCAATCGCCGCTAGATGGGCGGTGGCAAGGTCACTGACATGCACGTAATCACGAACCGCCGTGCCATCGGGGGTCGCGTAATCGGTGCCATTAATCTGGAACATCGGCGCTGCCCCTAGGGCGGCCAGAATGGCGCGCGGGATGACATGGGTTTCCGGATCATGCGCTTCCCCTAGCTGGCCATCGGCATCGGCACCCGCAGCATTGAAATAGCGCAGCGCCATGTAGCTTAAGGCGCCGGCCTTATCGGCCGCCTCAAGCTGCTCTTCCACCGCCAGTTTGGAGGCGCCATAGGGGTTGATGGGCTGCTTAACATGATGTTCGTCAAGGCGCTCGACCATCGGCTCGCCATACACCGCGCAGGAGGAGGAGAAGACGATATGCTTCACCCCTGCCGCCTGCATTGCCTTTAGCAGGGTGGCCGAGCCACCGAAATTGACCTCATGGAACAGGGCGGGCTGGCGAACGGAGTGGCCCACCTCAATCAAGGCGGCGAAATGCATGACCGCCTCGATCTGATGATCGGCCATCGCTTGGTTCAACGCCGCCTCATCCCGGATATCAGCCTCAATCAGCGGGGCGTCGAGCGCGGCCCAGGCATGGCCATTGATCAGGCTGTCATACAGCACCGGCTCATGCCCGGCGGCGGCGAGCGCCTTTGCGGTGTGGCTGCCGATATAGCCGGCACCGCCGGTCACCAGGATACGCGCCATGATTAGACCCCATCCCCATGATCAACGGTCAGCATAAGCTTGCCGTGAAAATCGCCTGTCTCCATCAGCGCATGGGCCTTAGCTGCCTCTGCCAATGGGAAGGTTTGAAAGATCACTGGTTCCAACCGGCCTAGCGCCACATTCAACCACATGGCCTGGAGCAACTCCGCCGCGATGGCGCCCTTCTCCTCAGCGCTACGCGGGCGAAGCATTGAACCGGTAAGGCGCAGACGCTTGGCCATAATGGATAGGATATTCACCTCTGCCTGGGCACCTCGAAGGCTGGCAATCGACACATGCCGCCCGCCCGGCTTCAGGCATTTCAGATTGCGGGGCAGGTAGTCGCCGCCGACCATATCCAGCACCACATCGACCCCCTGCTGATCGGTGACGGCCATCACCTCATCAACGAAATCCTGGGTCTTGTAGTTGATGGCATGTGCGGCACCCAAACCGGTGCACAGTGTCGCCTTTTCGTCTGTCCCAACGGTGACGATGGTACGGGCTCCCACCTCACGCGCCATTTGAATGGCCGTGGTACCAATGCCGCTGGATCCACCATGGATCAGGGCAACCTCACCCGGCTGCAAACCGGCATCAATGAACAGATTGGCCCAGACGGTGAACATCGTCTCCGGCCAAGCAGCGGCGTGTTCCCAGGACATATCCTCGGGCACGGGCAGGGCATGGCGGGCATCAACGGCCACATATCCGGCATAGCCACCACCATGGCAAAGCGCCGTGACACGGTCGCCCAGCTCATATCGGGTGACCCCCTCACCAATGGCGGCGACGGTGCCCGCCGCCTCCAGGCCCAACAGATCGCTGGCATCAGCCGGTGGGTTGTAGTGGCCCTGCCGCTGCAGCACATCGGGCCGGTTGACCCCTGCCGCCATCACCTTAATCAGGATCTCCCCCAACTTCGGGGCGGGCACGGGGCGTTCACCGGGGACCAGATTATCTGGGCCGCCCGGTGCCGTAAGCTCGACCACCGGCATGGTGTTTGGCAAAGTGTCGGGCGCGGCGTCCGCTGCCATGGATGAAAACCTCGCTTGATAACCAGCAGCCCTCACATAGCTGATAGGGTGCCCGCTGGCCAAGCCCAGGACACTTTTAGTTCTAGTGAGAGATCGCGATGACCCCGCCACTTGATGATAGCCCCGCCAATGAGAATGAGCGGCCCGCCCTGAATGTGCTGGGCGAACCGCTGGGTGAGTGCAGCACCGACCCGATGACCGGCTTCTTCCGGGATGGCTGCTGCAATACCGGGCCAATGGATCATGGGGTGCACACGGTCTGCGCCGTGATGACTGAGGATTTCCTCGATTTCACCCGCGCCGTTGGCAATGACCTCAGCACCCCACGGCCGGAGTTTGCGTTCCCCGGTTTACGGCCTGGTGACCGCTGGTGCCTTTGCGCGGCCCGCTGGTTGCAGGCGCATGAGGCGGGCATGGCGCCAAAGGTTCATTTGGCCGCTACCCATGCCAAGACGTTAGAGATTGTTCCGCTCGATGCGCTGAAGGCCCACGCCGTCGATCTTACGTGATTACCGAATCCTGCGGCTTTCCGCATGGGCTGCGTCAGCTGCATACAAACTATGCCGCGATGCACTAAAAAATCGACGCCCGCCCCCTTGACCACTTGGTCAATTTTTATGACTAATGGGCTGCCTCACATGCGGGATCGGCCCTAAAAGGCAATTGATTGGGCTGTTTCGCAAGGTCTGTTTGGGAAGGACCGTACCTCGTGAAAAAGCTCCGTATTGATACTGTCATTCGCATGTGCCGTCGCCTTGAGCGTCTGTTCGGCGACCGAATTCAAAGTCATCTCGCGGCCCTCGGCTATGATGATGTGCCCGCAGCGGCCGTCAGCCTGCTGCCCCTACTTGAAGGTGATGGCGTCCGCCCAGTTTCCCTGGCGGCCAAGCTTAAAATCTCCAAACAAGCGGTTCAGCAAAGCCTGAAACCCCTGGAAATCTCCAAATATGTTGAGACGGTGCCAGACCCAACCGATGGTCGCGGCAAGCTGGTCAAACTGACCGCCAGCGGTGAGAAGCTTCTGAAGACCATGCATAAGGTTAAGCAGTCGGTTCAGGATGAGCTGCGCGACCAGCTGGGCAAGAAAACCTTCCGTAAGATGGAAGAGAGTCTGATGGAAATCGAGCTAGTGCTCGACCCAGGTGCCGATCAGTAAGCCCAAGGCCAGTTTATGTTCTACCGGCCTGGTGAGCAGGACCCGAAGGCCGATCTAGGCCTATCCCACAACCCGTTTAAGGCGCTGGTGCAGCCACGGCCCATTGGTTGGATTTCCAGCCGCAGCGCCGATGGTCGGGACAACCTTGCCCCCTATAGCTTCTTCAACGCGCTGTCTGATGCGCCGCCCTTGGTTATGTTCTCAGCCAATGGGTCACCACATTCTATCCGCAACGCGCGTGAGACCGGCTTCTTCGCTGTAAACATGGTCAGCAAGACCCTGTTCCATGCGATGAATGAGACCGCGACCAGCGATGACGTTGATGAGTTTGAGCGGGCAGGCTTGGATAAGGCCGAGTGTGAGACGATCCCTGTCTCCCGCGTCGCCATCGCGCCCGCAACCTTCGAATGCAAGGTTGAACGGATCGTCGAGCTACCCGGCAAGGCCAACACAATGGCCATCGGCGAGGTTATCGGCATCCATATCGATGATCAGATCATAAAGGACGGCAAGGTGAGCAATTGGTTCGCCCTCGCCCGCCTCGGCTATATGGATTACACAGCCGTTCAGGACGTGTTTTCCAAGAGCCGCCCCGGTTAAGCCTAACCAGCCCGCATTTGGTGTTTTCGCCCAGCCTCGCTACCACAAAGGCGTGGCGTCGAGCCCCCACCTCTTCTAACCCGACGCCGCACTGGATAGCGCTGACCCCAGCCTATCCCACCGCCAGGATATTTTGGCCAATAGGGAATAAGAATAGTGGCAGCGAAACCAACAGCTTACGATCCCTCCCGCTTTGAGGCTGAGATTGCAGCCGCCCGCGCCACGAAAGGCACGGAAGAGAGCGCCGGCATCGCCGCAAGGGCCCTGGATCTCACCACCCTGGATGATGATAAGCGCCGGATGAGCGCCGCCGCCCGCGCCCATATGAAAGAGTTCCTGGCCACCGCCACCGACACACAGGGTCTTGGCGGCAATGATGTGGCCGCAGTTTGCGTGTTCCCCGATTTTGTCCGCCAAGCCTTTGAGGGCATGCGGCACAGCTCTGGTGGTGTGGCCACCGTGGTGAACTTCCCAGCCGGTAAAGACGGCACCGGCAAAATCGAACAAGAGACCGCCCAGGCGGTTCGCGATGGCGCCCGTGAGATTGATGTGGTCATCGATTTCGATAGCTTCAAAGCGGGTGATGAGCAATCAAGCTATGACGCCGTTGCCGCCGCCCGTAAGGCAGCACCAGATGCGACGATTAAGGTGATCCTTGAGACCAACCAGCTGCAAGACCCAGATATGATCTACCGGGCGTCACGCCAAGCGATTGCCGCTGGCGGCGATATGCTGAAGACATCAACCGGTAAGAATGATGGCGATGTCACGCTTGAGCATGCGGCCGCCATGTTGGCCGCGATCAAGGATAGCGGTGAGGATATCGGCCTGAAGATTTCCAAGGGCGTCTCAAAGAACGATCAAGCTGCGCAGTTCATCGCGCTCGCCGACAACGTGATGGGTGATGGCTGGGCTAGCAATAACGAGAACTTCCGTTTTGGTGCCTCTGGCCTGCGCAATGACCTCGCCGCCGTGCTGAACCCACCAAAGCCTGGTGATGCGCCAGCCCCTGCGGTAAAACCGGGCGCCAGCGACTACTGATCTCGATCCAATAATCGGTTAGAAGATGGGCATGATGAATTCAGCCCCCGAAAACCCACGCCTTGCCGCCGCCCGCGCCACCCTTAGTCTTGAGGACGAAGTGGTGGCCGAACGCCTGCGCGCCCTCGACCAGATCGCGACGGAGAATGTCCGCGCCGGTAAGGGCGGACCGTTTGCAGCCGAGCTGCTGATCCATGACGTCACCGAGAATGATCTGATCACCCTCGCCGGGCCAAGCGGGAACGCTGTCCTGTCCAAGGGTATTGCCAGCGCCCATGCGGAAGCGGAAACCCTGACGCCAGAGGCCGCAGACAAGGCGCTGGACTATCTGCGCGCCCATCGATCCCATGAGCTGCATCTGATCCAACTCTCCTCCGCTGAGAGTTGCCCTGCCTGCCGGGCGAAACAGATGGTGTTCATGTATGACCTCCACGCCCGTGGCTGGCCAACGGATGGGGTTCTGCAAGTTGCCTTCGGCGCCTCGTACGAGGAAACCGCCGAGATCGCCGGGTTCAATGACAAGCCCTACCATGACGATATGGCCCGCGAGGGTGGGCCACAAATGATCAGCCTGCAGCGCTGCGCCATGGATGAGCTGCCGGATATTGTGCGTGATGCGGTGCCCCACGACCAGCCCTTCGCTGCTGTATTGGACCCACAACCAAATGGTGAGCTGGCACTGTGCGTTTGTGATGAGCCAACCGGCGATGACCCCTTGCTGACCATGGAGGTGCAGGCCCTGCAAGCGAGCGCCATGATGCGCCAGGCGGAGGGCTATGACGAGCCATGGAACCTGGGCAAGGATGGCCCGGCGATATTACTGACCACCGCCCATGAGCCCGGCGCCCTGATGATGACCGATGGGCAATGGGCCGGCATCAGCACAATCCTATTTATCAATGAGCCACCACGGACCCCGCCGGAAACCCGCGCCATGGGGAATTTCGAACTGATGAAATTGGCCGGTGCTGCCTACAATGTCGAAGGCAGCCCGTTGCGGGTTCGGCATATGGCAACGGGGACGTTTGACCTGACAAATCAGGCACAGCATGTCTGGCGGGATGAGATCGTCAGCAGCGACCCAACCCGGCTATACAATGGCCTTGACCAACGGGCGGAGCATGCCGGTTAAGTCGACAGCGCTCTTGGCTTAAATCCCGTTCGCCTGCTCAAAACCAGTCAGCACATTCACCACATTCACCCCAACCTCATCGATGGCGTAGCCGCCCTCCATGACAAACAGCACAGGGCGGTTGATACCGGCGAGCGCCTCCCCAATACGTGGGAAGCAGTCGGTGCCCAGGGTGAATTGTGAGATCGGATCCTTCTCAAACGTATCCACGCCGAGGGAGACAACCAACGCATCCGGGGCGAAGACATCAACCTCATCCAGCACCTCTTGCAAGGCCACTGACCATCGGTCCCAACCGGTGCCCCAGGGCAGCGGGTAGTTGAAGTTATGGCCCCGTCCGGCGGCCTGCCCACGTTCATCGACATGGCCTAGGAAGAACGGAAACTCATGACGCGGATCAGCGTGGATTGAGAGGAACTGAACATCCGGCCGGTTATAGAAAATCGACTGGGTGCCATTGCCGTGGTGGTAGTCCACATCAATGATCGACACCCGGGCGCAGCCGCCATCCAGGAGATGCTGGGCCGCAATCGCCGCATTGTTCAGGAAGCAGTAGCCGCCATAAACATCGGCATGGGCATGGTGGCCAGGGGGACGGCAGAGGGAAAACACCGCCTTCTCACCCCGGATCAGCCAGGCAGCGCCGGTGAGTGCAGTATTCGCGCTGGATCGGACAGCACGCCATGTGCCCGGTGTAATCGGCGTCCCAGCGTCGAATGAGAAATAAGAGAGCTTACCGTCAATGCTCTCAGGTTCCCGTGGGTTAAGGCCGCGCACCTGCCAACACAGTGGCAGGGCGTCATTCTCGCGCCCCTCAGCTGCCCAGAGATCCCAGGCCACCGCCAGAAAATCGACAAGGCCCGGATCATGGATGCGGCGGATCGGGTCGAGGCCCATATCGATAGGGGCCTCAATATCACCCAGCTTCATCTCCCGGACCCGTTCAATAATCATGCGGGCCCGTTCGGGTCGCTCAAACGGGCGGACAAGCTGGCCATCGGTCAGCTCGCTGCGGCCATTCTGGAACTCATGATCCTCTGAAAAGATGGTCAGCATTGGGAAACCAGTTTTGGAAATTCACTTGGGCGTCGCGCGGGTGTCATGCGAAAAAGCAGCTTCATGAGTTTCACGCGTCAATCACCGGCCAACCCTAGACCCCGCGATGGGCGCTGGCCACCGGCAAATCAACTGTCGGGGCAAGGGCTGATATCGCGGCGTGCATTTACCTCGTCGGCCCTAGCGGCGGGTATTGCCATGGGCTGGTCGCAACCGGTGCGCGCGGCGACCCAATCGGTGACCCTGTTTGCCGCCGCCAGCCTGGGTGAGGCGATGAAAGAGATTACCCTTGCGCTAGGTAATCAACACCCGGAACTACAGCTTCGGCTGTCCTTGGCAGCATCATCAACCCTGGCCCGGCAAATTCTGGCGGGGGCACCGGCGGATTTGTTTATCAGCGCCGACCAAGCCTGGATGGATCACCTGGCAGCTCATGATCTGATTGAGCCGGACAGCCGCACCAACCTGCTGGGCAATCGGCTGGTTCTGATCGGCACACCGGCCATGGTTGAGCGATATCGGGAGGCAAAGGCCGTTGGCTGGGATGCCCCGCTGCGCTTGCTACTCGACGAGGGGGAGCGGCTGGCCGTCGGTGACCCGAACCATGTGCCGGCAGGGCGCTATGCCAAGGCAGCGCTTAAGACGCTGGGGCTCTGGGATTATGCGGAACCTAGACTTGCCCCGGCCCAGGATGTGCGGGGGGCGGTCGCCTTGGTGGCACGGGGTGCAGCACCGCTCGGCATTGCCTATGCCACGGATGCCAAGGGCCGATCCGGTATCGAAATAATCGACGAGATACCAGCGAGTAGCTACCCCACCATCCGCTACCCCATGGCCCACACAACTGGCGGGCCAGCCAGCAACGATGCCGTGGGTAAGGTCACGGCCTTCCTGGAGGGCGAGACAGCCTGGTCCGTTTTCGCGGGTTTCGGGTTTGAGCAACCAACATCCGAGGGGGACGAGTGATGGAGCTGGATGCCGCCGCCTGGGAGGCCTTGATCTTAAGCCTGCGCATTGCCGGGGTAGCAGTGCTGTGGAGCCTGCCCCTCGCCTTTGTTCTGGCCTTGCCACTTGCCA
Organism: Alphaproteobacteria bacterium SS10; assembly: GCA_019192455.1. Classification (NCBI taxonomy): domain Bacteria; kingdom Pseudomonadati; phylum Pseudomonadota; class Alphaproteobacteria; species Alphaproteobacteria bacterium SS10. The sequence goes on along the minus strand of JAHCML010000008.1, from coordinate 173 downwards.
GCCATCGCATCTCTGGCTTCTGGCGCATTCTATTGGATGGGCTGGTCCACCTTCCCTTAATCCTGCCGCCGGTGGTGATTGGCTATCTATTGCTGATCAGCCTGGGCGGACAGTCACCGCTGGGCCAGTGGCTGGAAGATAGTTTTGGTCTGCGCTTTATCTTCTCTTTGACC